>JBBSKF010000011.1:0-40317 GCA_038256525.1 Mycobacteriales bacterium
AAGAACTCGCGGGAGAACGGACCGGCGTAACCGAACGGGACCTTCGGCACCGCCTCCCACAAACGCAACACCAGCACCAGCACACCGGTCGTCAACCCGACGACCACCCCCCCATCCAACAAAGCCGACCGCAACCCCCGGGGGCCTCTCGGCCTGCTCCGGCTCGCGGGGATCATCTGGGGCCGAGCGGCTTCCGGTTGGTCCAGTGCGGCTCCGAGGCTCAGGCTCACCTGGCGTTCACGGACGACTGTGCCGGTATGGGCGGGATGCGTCCCAGCGGCCAGCAGTTCTCCGGGGCTTGTGGAACACCCTGGCAGGTTACGGGATGGCCTTCGCCTCCGGCGGCCGCACGTTGGCGACTCGCGAGTGAAGATTTCGGGTCGAGCTGTCGATGCACAGGTGACCTCTGCCCCCGCGCACCCATCGAGGACTCCTATGCGTCGTGTTGCCGCATCCCTGGCCGTGGCCCTGGCGACGTTCGCCTCCGTCCTGTCCTTCCCGCTCGCGGCCCAGGCCGCGCCGGCCTACCTGCCGAAGGTCTCTCCGGGCAACGGCTGGGAGGTCCCGCTCGAAGCGAATCTCAGCGACATTGGCGAGCGGTTCTCCAGCCCGGCCGTCGGGGACTTCGACGGCAACGGCGTGGTCGACATCATCGCCGGCTTCCCGAACGGTCGCATCTATGCGTGGCGGACCGACAACGGGGCCCGGTGGTTCGAGCACTGGACCGGCGCCGGATCGGTCCAGGCCTCGCCGGGTCTGATCGACTACGACCGCGACGGTCGACTCGACCTGGTCTACGCCAACACCCACGGCGACATCGGGGTGATCGCCGCGGACAAGCGGCAGCTCTTCTACGCCAAGATCGGCGGGGCCGGTCAGTGGAGTGGTGCGCTGGCTACTCCGGCCGTCTCCGACGTCAACCGCGACGGCTCGCTGGACGTGGTTGTCACTGGTTTCGACGAGTACCTGCACGCCTGGGGGCCGGGTATCAACCCCCGGCAGCTGCCGGGCTTCCCCGTGCACCTGCAGGACACGTCGTGGTCGAGCCCAGCCGTCGGTGACATCGACGGTGACGGAATCGACGAGATCGTGGTCGGCTGGGACTGCGACGGGGCCCCCGGCCAGGCGTGCTACCCGAACTACGGCGGCTGGGTCGGAGCCTTCACCGGCAGTGGCCAGCCCAAGCCCGGGTGGCCGCGCTTCGTCCCGAAGCAGGTCATCTGGTCCAGTCCGGCCCTCGCCGACCTGGACGGCGACGGTCGCAAGGACGTTGTCGTCGGGACCGGCAACATGGGCGCGACGATGTGGGACGGCGGCAAGCAGCCGATGCGCGGGACGCAGGTGTTCGCGTTCCGGGGCGACGGGAGCTTCCTGCCGGGTTGGCCGGTCGACGTCGGTCGCAACGTGACGTCGTCCCCTGCGGTGGGTGACCTCAACGGGGACGGACGACCGGAGGTCGCGTTCGTCGCCGAGAACGGACTTCTCTACGCCTATTCGGGCAATGGCACCCGCCTGTGGAGCCGCTGCGCCGGTAACAACGTCACCCTGCCGCCCAATGACGGGAGCGTCACCTACGGCCAGGAGTGCCCGGTCCTGCACGCCAGCCCGACGATCGCCGACGTCACCGGCGACGGCAGGCAGGAGGTGCTGGTCGGTGGCGAGCAGTGGATGCACGTCTTCGACGGGGCGACCGGAAACGTCGTGGCCGAAGGCGAGACAGCGGCGGGCACCGACCCGATGACCGCCACCCCGACAGTGGCGAACGTCAACGGGCGCACCTGGATCGTCGAGGCAACGACCACGACCTCGGGGGGGTTCAAGGGCCGCGTCTTCGCGTGGACGACGGGACGGGCCTTGGGAAAGGCCGACTGGCCCACCTTCAAGAGGGACATGACCCGCAGCAGCACAGCGCCGGTGGTGCTCACCACCTACGGAGCCATCGGTGACAAGTGGAGAGCGCTCGGGGGTGAGGCGGGCCTGCTGGGGAAGCCGACGACGAACGAGTACACCGTACGAAACGGGCGCGCCCAGCGCTTCCAGGGCGGCCACATCTACTGGTCGACGGCCACCGGGGCCCACGAGGTGCACGGTGCGATCCTGGACAGATACCTCGCGCTCGGCGCTGCCGACGCGCCCTTCGGTCTGCCCATCACCGATGAGTCGGCGGTTCCCGGTGGCAGGAGCTCGACCTTCCAGACGGGGACCATCTACTGGTCCGGAATCTCAGGAGCCGGTTCCGTGATGGGGGCTATTCGTGACCGCTATCTCCAGATGGGTGGTCCCGGAGGGTCATTCGGATTCCCGGTCAGCGACGAGTACGTCGTTCCCGGCGGACGGGCGAACGCCTTCCGGGGGGGCAAGATCTTCTGGTCCCTCGGCAGCGGTGCCCATCCCGTGATGGGTGCCATTCTCTCCCGCTACGAGGGAGTGGGCGGTTCGGGAAGCCGATTCGGATTTCCGGTCAGTGCCGAGTACGGGGTTCCCGGCGGAAGCGCTGTCAACTTCCAGGTCGGGACGATCTACTTCTCCAACGCGACGGGCGCCCGGATCGTCGAGGGAGCCATCCGGGAGAGATATCTCTCCACCGGCGGCTCCGCCGGATATCTCGGCTTCCCGACCTCCGATGAGTTCTCCGTCCCCGGTGGGCGCGCCAGCAGCTTCCAGGGCGGCCGGATCTTCTGGTCGGGGCCGTCCGGAGCCCATCCGGTGCACGGCGGGATCCTTGCCCACTACGACCGGCTCGGGGGAACCGGCGGCCTGCTGGGCTTCCCGCTCTCCCCGGAACTGGATGCTCCAGGCGGGCGCGTCAGCGTCTTCCAGGCTGGCCGGGTGTTCTGGTCCTTCGGCACGGGGGCGCGGGAGGTTCATGGCGCGATACTCGGCGAATACCTGCGGCTCGGCGGCTCCGGCAGCTCGCTGGGCTTCCCGACCAGTGATGAGTACGCCATCGGCGTCGACCGGCTGTCCGACTTCGTGGGGGGTCGGCTGCGGTGGTCCGGAACGAACGGAACCGTGACACGAGGCTGAACAGGTCCGGCTCCGGCGGCGTCAGCCGGAGCCGGTGTCCTGCGACCCGGACCGGGTCAGCACCGGTGTCGGGGCGTCCGGACCTGCGACGGCGTGCCCGGCGGACCGCTCGAGCGCCTCGAGGGTGGCGGCGCGTAGTGCATTGACCTGGACCACCAGGGGCTCGAGCTGCCAGGCGGTCAGTCTGCGAACGAGGCGCTGGACCAGTGCGGCGCTCGAACGACGGCTGCGCCCAGCAGGCAGCTGGATGGGTGAGAGCCTGCGCAGTGGGGCGGTGGCGTCGGCGACGTGCAGCGATGAGCTCGTGGTCGTCGGGCCGCTCGCGAGCAGCGGCGACACTCGGTGCGGTGCCGCCCTACGGCGCACCTCGGCCTGCACGAACTCCCGAATGGTTGGCGCGGATCCCTCGACCCGCCAGGCAGATCGGCGCCCCACGGCTGCATGCGACCCCCTGGCGACCGCCCACAGCGCCTGGCGGAGGCCGCTGTCGTCATCGACCAGCGTGACGTCGCTGCGGGCCGCCGCCTGCTGCGGCAGTCCACCGACGGCCGTGGCGATCACCGGGGTGTCGTAGAGCGCTGCGCGCTCCAGGACGCCGGAGGACCAGATCGAGCGGTACGGGAGCACGACGGTGTCTGCCGCCGCCAGCCAGCGGTCGAACAGCTCGTCACTGACGAAACCGGGGTGGAGCGTGGCGCCCTCGGTGGACGAGATCAACGCCTGCAGCTCGGCCAGATAGGAGAGGTAGGCGGCTTCCTCGACCCGGACAGAGCCGACGACGTGCAGCTGCGCGCCGTGGTGCCCGAGCCCCGCGAAGGCGCGCACGGCGCGGTCGAACCCCTTGTGCGGCTGGATGAACCCGATCGCGACGAAGACGTGGCCGGTCTCCGGCAGCGCGAGACTTCGTCGGGCAGAAGCCTTGTCGTGCGGGGTCCGACGGGAGAAGTGCTCGCCGTGCGGCGCCAGCACGACGCACTCGGGACGTACGCCGAAGGCCTTGACGAAGTCGTCGCGTTCGCTCTCGGTGTGCACGACGATCCGGGAGACCGAGCGCCACAGAGCCCGGGCGGCCAGGCCCTGAGGTGTGTTGGCGCGACCCGACCGGTAGTCGATCTCGTGCACCCGCACCTCGACGTCGGAAGCGGCGCGGAAGGCAGCCGTCAACGCCGCGCTCGTCGCCGCCCTCTCCCGGTTGGTGCTCGGGACACGGTAGAAGACGTCGGGATGGAACTGCACGATGATCCGGTCGTAGGCGCGCACCCGCTTGGCGAGCGCGAGCGCACCGCGAGGGCCCACGAGGTCGAGGTGGTGGTGCGCCGCCGACGGGCCCGGGGAGAGCACCTCCACGTCATGGCCCTGGCTACGAAGCGCTGCGACCGCCTGGACCGCGTAGGCCGCGATGCCGTCGCGCACCGGAGGATAGGGCGACACCATGAGGATGCGCATGGTCTCGACTGTAGGGGCTGTCAGCTCTCGGGCGTCCACTGCTCCAGGTGCGTCTCGACGCGGTCGAGGACGTTCTCCCAGGCGTAGTTGTCGAGCACATAGCTGCGTCCCGAGGCGGCCATCTCGGCCGCAAGGTCCGGCGCGTCCGCCAGGAACAGCAGGCACTGCTCCAGCTCGGCGTCGTCGTCGTAGACCAGCCCGGCACCCGAGCGCTCGCAGTGCCATCGCACCACCTCGCTCCCGCCGTTGGCGATGACCGGCGTGCCGGCGAGCCACGCCTCCATGATGGTGCGGGAGAAGGCCTCGTAACGGCTGGGCTGCAGATATGCGCTGGCGGCCGCGAAGGCCGAGTCCCGCTCGTCGTCCGGCAGGAAGCCCACGTCGATCACGCGGTCCGCCACCTCCGGCGGAGGGTCGACCGGGCCGCGGCCCATGGTGACCAGATCGAACGGCAGGTCGTGCAACACGGTCGCGGCAGCGAAGGAGCTCAGCAGCTCGTCCCAGCCCTTGGCGCCCTCCCGGCGGCCGGCGTAGAGCAGGAACGGTCGGTGCACGCCGTGCTTGTCCCGGAAGGCGTCCGGGTCATAGGTGGTCGGGACCTCCACCCCACAGCCCACTTCGGCGTGTGGCGCGAGGCGGGAGTGCAGCCGGTGCGCTAGATCGTGCTCCGGCCCGGTCTGGAAGAGCAGCCCCGCCACGCCCGTGAGCACCGGCTGGAAGAGCTCGAGTCGGGCATACGGCTCGTCATGCAGACAGGTCCACAGGACGCTTCGCTCGGGCGCCACCTGCGAGCAGGCGAAGGTCACCCAGAACGGGTAGGGCGTGAAGATCAGGGTGCGGTAGTCCTGCGCGTGATCGAGCAGGTAGTGGTACAGCTCCGGTACGCGCATGCCGCCGTTCATCCAGCGCTGCTGCTCGTGCAGGTTCAGGCGGGCCCCGGACACGATGGCCTGCTCCAGGGTGCTGCGCTCGGGGCTGGGGTCCATGACGACCGGAAACCGGCGGACGACGATGCCGTCCTCCTCCCGCGCGCCCTGAGCCAGCTCGTCGGCCCACGAGAAGTGGTCCAGGGCGGTGGTCGTGAGGATCTCCACCTCCCAGCCGCGGGCCTTCAGCCGGTGCGCCATCTCGCGCATCACGATCTCGGCCCCGCCGACCAGGCCTTGGCCGTATCTGGCCGGCACGAAGCCGATCTTGCCTTGACGCGGCATCAGGAGACGACCTCGAAGGCCGGTGTCATGTGCACCACCCCGTCCATGTCCGAGGTGCTGAAGACCTTGAAGCCGACCTTGCGGTCGAGCCGGTGGTACTCCGGCCCCACCTTCGGATGGACGGCGACCGTCACGAAGTACTGACCTTCGACCAGCGGGATGTCGCGAAAGGAGAAGCGCACCCGCCGATGGCCGTGCAGCGGCTCGAGCGGCGTGTCGAGCAGCGTCGTGTTCGTGCCGTAGACGAGCAGGTCGAGATGGTTCACGATCGCGACTCCCACGACCCAGTCCGACGTGAGTTCGTGGGCCCGCAGCTCGAGTTCGATCCCGAGCTCGTCGCCGGGAGCGAAGCGGTCCTTGGGCTGCCCCGTCCCATCAGTGATGATCGTCTTGACCACCTCCACACGGCGGGTGCCTTCCTCCGGTTCACCGCCCGTCTCGGCGGAGTACTGCTCGCGAAAGGCACGCAGCGCCTCCACCGGTGTGCCGTCGACGACGACGCGTCCCTGGTCCAGCATGATCACTCGATCGCACAGCTGGCGCACCTGATCGAGACCGTGCGTGACGAACACGATCGTGCGTCCGTCGCGCTGGAACTGCTTGATGCGCTCCATGCACTTGCGCTGGAACGGCTCGTCACCCACGGACAGCACCTCGTCGACGAGCAGGATCTCGGGGTCGACATGGACGGCGACGCTGAACGCCAGCCGGACGTACATGCCACTCGAGTAGAACTTCACCTGGGAGTCGATGAACCGCTCGATACCGGAGAACTCGACGATGGTGTCGAAGTACTGCTCGGTCTGCTTGCGGCTCAGCCCGAGGATGGAGGCGTTCAGGTAGACGTTCTCGCGGCCGGTCAGGTCGCCGTGGAAGCCGGCGCCCAGCTCGAGAAGGGCCGCCAACCGGCCGCGCCGTTCCACGAAGCCCTCGTCCGGTGTGAGGATGCCGCCGATGACCTTGAGCAGGGTGCTCTTGCCCGAGCCGTTGTGCCCGATCAGGCCCAGCGTCTTGCCCGGGGGCAGCTCGCAGTCGATGCCGCGCAGCGCCCAGAACTCCTCGGCGTTCTGCTTGCTGCGTCGGGCGTTGACCAGGCGCTCCTTGAGCGACTTGTCCTTGCGGATGTTGAACCGCTTCCCGACGCCCGAGACGCGGATGATGGGGGCGGTCATCCTCAGAGCTCCTGGGCGAAGTTGCCCTGGGCGCGAGCGAAGATCCGCTGAGCCACCCAGAGCAGGCCGCAGCAGACCACGAGCAGGACGGTCAGCCGGCCGAGCAGGTTGCCGCCGTAGTAGAACGGCGTGCCCTCACCGGCATCCCACAGCGCCCGTTGGAAGGCCAGCACGATGCTGGTCATCGGGTTGGCCAGGTAGAGCTGGAACGCCCAGTTCAGGTCACCGCCGCCCAGCTGGTCCTTGACCTTGGTCCAGTCGTAGACGATCGGCGTCATCCAGAACCACAGCAGCAGGCCGACCTCGACCAGGTGCTGCACGTCCCGCAGGAAGACGTTCGTGGCGGCCAGCGCCAGTCCGAGCGCCGTGGCGAAGATGACGAGCACCAGCAGCGCGAGCGGGAGCAGGGCGAGATTCGACAGCTGTGGCCACTGGCCCGTGACGGCGAACGCGCCGATAAGGATCACCGACTGCAGCAGGAAGTTGACGATCGCGGCACCGACGACTGCCAGCGGGAAGAGCTCTCGCGGGAAGTAGACCTTCTTCACCAGTCCGGCGTTGCCGACGATCGATCCGGTGCAGCCGCCGAGGATCTCGGTGAACAGCGACCAGGCGAGCAGTCCGGTGAACAGGTAGATGCCGAAGCTCGGAATGACCCGGCTGCTGCCCAGGAAGATCCCGATGGCCACCGAGTAGACGAGCAGCTGCAGCAGCGGCCGGATCAGCGTCCACAGGAAGCCCAGCGCCGAGTCCTTGTACTTGACCTTCAGCTCTTTGCGTATCAGCTGTCCCAGCAGCTCGCGGTACTCGAAGATCTCGCGCGAGGTGGTCCAGAACCCGCGCCACCAGCTGCCCGGAGGGTGCACCCGTTGGAGGGGCGCTGACTCCAACGAGAAGCTCTGGTGGCCGTCGGGGCGGGCTGTCGGTGTCGCGGTCATGCGCCTGCCTCGGTTGTGGACGGGACGGCGGCGCCCCCGGGGCAGTGGATCCCGGCTGCGAACGCCATCCATATAGTAGGTGCCCAGGCGGGGCAGACAGCGCGCCGGTCCCGAGCGACACGAGGAGCAAAGGCGCATGGACATTCTCGTCTGTGGCGCTCAGATGCCCTTCGTCCGGGGCGGCGCAGAGCTCCATCAGGAGAACCTCGTGGCGGCGTTCGTGGCCGCCGGCCACCGGGCCGAACTGGTGCGGCTGCCCGTTGCGTGGGAGAAGGGACGGCTGTTCGACGCACCCCTGGCGTGGCGTCTGCTCCCCGCCGACGCGGACGTCATCGTCGCGACGAACTTCCCTGCCTACTTCATCAGGCATCCGCGCAAGGTCGTCTGGCTCTTCCACCAGCACCGCGGTGCGTACGACGCCGCCGACGCCGAATGGTCGGACTTCGACCTGTCGGACGACTCGCTCGAGACCCAGCGTCTGCTCACCGAATGGGACAGTCGCGCTCTGGGCGAGGCCGTCGAGCTGTTCAGCACCTCCGCCGTCGTGGCCGCCAGACTCGCCCGCTACAACGGCTTGAAGGCGACGCCGTTGTATCACCCGCCCCCCCTGTTCGAGCGGTTGCGCGCTGGACCGTTCGGCGACTACGTGTTCTGCGCCACCCGGCTGGAGGCGAACAAGCGTCCGGAGCTGATCGTCCAGGGGCTCGCACAGGCCCGCTCGGGGACGCGGGCCGTCCTTGCCGGCCGCGGCGACCGCGCGTCCGCCGTGCGCGACACGGTGCTGCGGCTGGGTCTGGCTGACCGGGTCGAGCTTCCCGGTTTCGTGCCGGACGAGCAGCTGGTCGAGCTGTTCGCCGGCGCGCTCGCGGTGGTCTACGTCCCGGCGGACGAGGACTACGGCTACGTCACCCTGCAGGCGTTCGCAGCCGGGAAGCCGGTCATCACCGCCGCGGATTCCGGCGGGACCCTCGAGTGGGTGGAGGACGGAGTCACCGGCCTGGTCACCGACGGCTCGGCGGCCGAGATCGGGAAGGCCATCGACACACTGGCCGCCGACCCGGCCCTGGCCGCCCGGCTGGGCGAGGCAGGCCGTCGACGCGTCGCGGAGCTGTCATGGGACAGCGTGGTGCGCTCGCTGCTCGCGCCGTTCTCGCCGTGAGCCTTCCTGTCCTGGCCCTCCTGGTGTCGCGTCGGGCACCGGAGGAGGTCCTGCCGCTGCTGGCCGCGCTGACGCGACACTGCTCGCCGCTCGTCCCGGACGTCGGTGTCCCGCCTGCGAAGGCAGCGCTCAGCACCGACGCCTCACTGGGTGCGCCCATCGGCCTGCCGCTGGCGCTGTGGGTCGGCTCGGTGTCCGACCTGTCGATGGGCGCGGCCGTCGACGCCGAGGTGGTCCTCACCCGTGACGAGCAGGTGCTGGCCGAGGTCGGCGACCGGGCGTTGTGGGTCCCGGTGACGCGCGCGCCCGCCGGGTCGCGTCCGATCAGCCCTTTCGTGCGGAGCCGCCTTCGAGCCGCCCGTGGCCTGCCGGCGGATGTCGTGGTCGACGACGACCACGACGAGCTCCGGTGGCCGCACAGGGCGGCTGCGCTGCTCGGCGACGAGATCGACACGGCGCTCGCCTGCGCCGGGTCGGTCGTCGCGCTCGGCGCCGCCCGTGTCCTGCGCAGCCTCGCGTGGGGGACCGCCACGGTCACCGACCTGGCCACGGCGACCGAGATTCGCGCCGTGGACGGGGTGCACCTGCGGATCGCACACACGGCGACGACCCGGCGGCAGCTGGCCGAGGATCTCGCAGCCGACGACTCGGCGGCCGCGGCCCTGGGCTGGCAGGGTCGTCTGCTGGTCGAGCAGCGACACGACGTGGACCGCGCTGCCGCTGTTCTCGCGCGCCGGCTCGGGCTGATCCAGGCTCGCATTGCTCCCCTCGCCGGACCGCTCGCGCTGCTGGCTGAGCTGGGGACCCCACCCGACGCTCGTGTCCGCGCCCGCATGGCCGACGCTGTCCGTGCCCTCACCTCGCCCGGGAGCCGTCCGTGACCCTGCCCGATCCCGTCTCACCGGCACGGACCGACGCCCTGCGGCCGGCCGGGGGGCCCGACACCGCTGGCGTCACCTCCGCACGGCCGGCCGCGGTGGACGCCCGGCCTCTGGCGCGACGGGTCGCCCGAAAGGGCGCCCGGTTGGCCGTGGATCGGATCCGCCCGCGCCTCGTTCGCTTCGTCGACGCCCAGATCGCACCCACCCGGGATCAGGTCGGCGTGTCGGCAGGTCGTCTCGACGATCTGCAGGATCGAGTCGACGCGATCGGCCGGCACGAGGTCGACAGGGAGCTGGTCAAGGGTCAGGTGCACGCCGCGACCGTCAATCTGGAGCTCCTCAAGGGCGAGATGCGGGAGGTCGTCGCCCTCATCGAGGGGCTGGGGATGGCGATCGCTCCGGCTACCGGCATCGACGGCGCCAAGGCACGGATGTCCGAGCTGCGCGAGCGTGTGAACGGGCTCGATCGGCGCGTTCGCCAGCTGACCTCCAGTCCCCCGCCCGCAGCCACTCCGGCTGCCGCCGGGGGGCCCGCCCCCTCGCCGCCGCCGAGCAACGAACGCGTGCAGTCGGCGCTGTTCGACTACGTCGGCTTCGAACGCCGCTTTCGGGGTGATCCGCAGCAGGTCCTGCGCACGCTGGAGGAGCGCTACGGGGCGCTGCTCGTGGCCCGCCCGCCGGTGTTGGACGTCGGCTGCGGGCGGGCCGAGCTGCTCGAGCTGCTTCGCGACAGAGGTGTTCCCGCCCTCGGTGTCGACACCGACCCGTCCATGGTGGCCGAGGCCCAGGCGCGTGGACTGGAGGTCCATCAGCAGGACGCCGTCTCCTATCTGCGGTCGTGCGAGCCGCACTCGCTTGGCGCGGTCATCGCTACGCACGTGGCCGAGCACCTTGCCCTCGACGAGCTCATCGAGCTGCTCGAGCTCAGTGCTACCCGGCTCCGGCCGGGCGGGGTGTTCATCGCCGAGACCCCGAACCCGCAGTCGCTCATCGTGCTGGGCAACTCTTACCTGCTCGACCCGACGCACGTCCGGCCGCTGCACCCGTCCCTGCTGTCCTTCCTGTGCGAGGGCGCGGGCTTTCGCGACGTCGAGCTGCGGTTCTTCGAACCGGCGACCGACTACCACCTGCCGCTCGTGGATGCCCCGGACGCACCGCCGTGGGTGGAGGCGGTCAACGCCGGATTCCGCCGGCTCAACGACGTGCTGTTCGGCCCGCAGGACTTCGCGGTGATCGCCACGACCGCTCCCGACTGACCTCAGCTCGGCAGCAGCACGCCGGTGATCGGACCAGCAAGCGGGGGTACGGCTCGGCCGGCCTCGGCCTGACGCACCCCGAGGTGCACGACCCCCTCGGGCCCCTTCACCCGACCGAGGTCCCGGACACCGTCGAGGCGGGGCAGCTGGCTCAGCTGCGGCTGCTGGATCAGCAGCACCTCGGTGCGCTCTGCATTCGTGGAAGCCAGGTCGCCGCCGAACATGAACACCCAGTCGGGGGTGACCCGCGTGTCGTAGCCGCGGCGCTCGAGCGCAAGGATCACCCCGGCCGCCACCGGCCAGGCACCGCCGGAGCCGATGCGGACCCGGACCGCGCCCTGTTCGGGTGGTGGCAGGGAGGGGACCACCTTGGCGACCGCGGCTGCGACCGAAGCGCTCATGTCGTCAGCCAGCGGCGGGGCGGCAACTGCCTGAGCGACGGCAGCCGCCGCCACCAGGACGGCGGCGACGACGGCGGTCACCCCACTGCCGGCAACTCGGCGCAACGGTGACCCCTCGCGTGGGCCCGGGTTCGACAGCCCCGCCGCCGCCACCACCAGGGCCAACGGCAGGATGCTCTGCCACACGACGAGGTAGGGGAAGATGACGCCGTCGACCGAAGTCACCGCAACGACCGATGTCAGCATGCACACCACGGACAGCCCGGCGAGTGCGGTCGCGTGGCCCCGCCGTCGCCGCGCACCGATGACGACCAGCGCCAGGCCGATGAACACGAAGCCGGCCAGAGCGGTGAGCTCGGACGGGTCGAGGGCCGCCGCCGCCTCGGGCGGCTCCGGCGCACGTCCGAGCGAAGGCAGGACCAGCAGCTCGCTCCCGACGGTGGCCCACGCCTGCTCCCAGGGCTGCCCCGGAAGCTCGCGCTCGGCGAACAACCGCATCTGGGCGGCGTTGCCCATGCCCGGACGCTGCTCCTGGACGACCGGGGGGATCCAGATCAGCGCCGTCGCCAGCAGGAGGGCGCCAGCAACCGTGAGCTCGCGACGGGGCGGCAGTCGCTCTGCTGCTCGACAGCGGACGACGAGGAAGGTCACCGCGGTGATCGCGGCGACCGCAGCGACCGGCAGGG
Organism: Mycobacteriales bacterium; assembly: GCA_038256525.1. Classification (GTDB taxonomy): domain Bacteria; phylum Actinomycetota; class Actinomycetes; order Mycobacteriales; family SCTD01; genus SCTD01. The sequence goes on from JBBSKF010000011.1 coordinate 12,178, forward strand.
CGGCGCTGATGTGCGTCTGCACCAGGAAGGTGGCCACGAGCGCGGCGGCCGCGAGCCCGACGGCCGAGCCGTTGGCGGCCGCTGCGGCCAGGACCAGGAACAGCGCGGTGGGCAGCAGCAGCGCGTACGGATTCCAGACGGTTCGGAAGACCTCAGCACCGAGGACGAGCTGGGCGAGCACGACACCCGAGGCGGCTACCAGGGCACTCAGTCGACCCATCCAACGGTCGACTGTCAGCACCACCAGGCCGGCGACCACGAGGTGGAGCAGGCCCGCACTGAGGTAGAGCGCAGTGGAGGAACTGCCGAGCAGCTGGTACGGGACGGCGAGCAGGTAGTACCAGAACGGCCCCGGATGGCTCCAGCCGTACCGGCTGTACGGGCCCAAGGTGCGGTCGGCCGACGCTGCCTCCCGGATGGCCAGCTCGATCACCGCCTGGTCCCCGCCCACGGCGATGTCCTGCGACCCGGCGAGAACGGTGACCAGCAGCGCAAGAGGCGCAAGGCAGACCGCCATCAGCAGCGCCCACAACGGGGGAAGTCTGCCCTGCCCGCGCAGGAGGGCGGGCTCTCCGCCGGCGGGCGGCGAGAGCAGCAGCTCGGCCCTCGCGTTCACCGGATCAGTCTAGTGGTCAGGTGTGGTTCAGCTCGGGAGCAGCGGCCCGGGGCGGAAACACGTACGTGCGAAACGTCCAGAAGCGGAAGAGGGTGGCCAGGGCCATGCCGATGCCGTTGGCCGAGATGTTGTCGGCGAGTGCACTGCGCAGACCAAGGAGGTAGTGCGATATCAGCAGGCAGGCCAGCTGCAGGACGGCCGCCAGAACGCTGAACAGCACGAACAGGCAGTACTCCCGCCCGGGCGAGTCGGTGCGCCGGTCACGCCAGGTGTAGTGCCGGCTGCCGCCGAAGGCCACCGCGATGGCGGCTGCACTGGAGATCACCTTGGACCAGGTGGCAGCAACGTCGGCGCCGAGCAGGAGAGCGTTGAAGACCGCGACGTCCGTGAGGTAGGCGGCCAGCCCTATGACGGCGAAGCGCAGGATCTCACCCCGGGCGCCGGCGCGGGGTGTCACGTCGGAGGCAGACACGCCGCGCGACGCTACCGCGAGACGCGGGGTCGGCCGCCGCGGCGTCAGGGACCGGTGACCACTCCGGTGGTCGCGCTCCAGGTGAGCGAACCGCCCGTGAAGTCGCTCCGTCGGCCTCCGGCGACGTCGTACTCGTTGCTGACCGGCAGCCCCAGTGCGCCGGCCGGGCCGCGAAGGGCCAGGTAGCGCTGGAAGATGGCGCCCCAGACGGCGTGCGCGCCGGTGCCGGGTGACCACAGGATCTGGCCGCCCTGGAAGGTGTTGGCGCGGCCGCCGCGGATGTCGCTCTCGCTGCTGAGTGGGAGCCCGAGTGGTCCATCGGGTCCGGCCAGTGCGGTGTAGCGCTGGAAGATGGCGCCCCAGACGGCCTGCGCGCCGGTGCCGGGTGACCACAGGATCTGGCCGCCCTGGAAGCGTTGGGCCCGGCCGCCACGCACCGCCGACTCGGCGTCGAGCGGCTCACCGAGCGGGCCGCCGGCGCCACCGAGGGTCAGCCAGCGGGCGGAGATCGCCTGCGTCGAGGTCGTGACGCTCACCGGCGCCGGCTGCGCGGTCCAGTACGACGTCTGCTGCTGGGCACCGGGCCAGCTCAGGCTGATGTGCACATGATCGGTGTGCGGATTCGCGCCCGTGTACGGCTGCCATCCCGCACCGGCGTTCCAGGCGGACCAGACCTGACGGTTGTAGATCATGTACATGATGCCGAGCCGACGGGCGAGCGCGTTGCTGTGCCCCGCGCCGTCGGTCCGCAGCAGCCAGGCCAGCAGGTCCCTGGCGGCGGCGTCCTGCGTCGGGTTCAGGGCGTCGACCTTCCAGTCCCAGGCCCGGCCCTCCTTGTGCTCGCTGACGCCACCGGCGGCGCAGTCACGGACGATGCCGTAGTCGCTCGTGCCGGGGTAGCTCGCCAGGACGAGCGAGCGCAGCGCCACCGCTCCGGGCTTGGCCGTCGGGCTGCACGTGCTCTGCCCGTCGTAGCGCGCGAACGCATCGATCGGGACGCCCTGGAACGACGGGCTCGTGGGGGCCGCCTGGCCGGGGGCGGCGAGCGCGAGCAGCGTCAGGCCAGCCAGGAGCACGACACTCGCGGGACGGGGAAGGCGACGGGGCACAGCCAGGCTCCAGGTCAGGATGCGGACCTTCGGGTGTTCGGCCCTGTCGGCCGCCATCTTGAACGGCCTCGGGGTCAGTAGCGCCGGTCGAGCAGGCCGCCTGTGCCGGCCGTCCAGGTGATGTAGCCACGCTCGAAGTCGCTTCGCCGCCCTTCCGGGACGCCGAACTCGCTGCTGCGCGGGTAGCCGAGATAGCCGAGCTCCCAACCCAGCCCTTCCCAGCGCTGCCGGATGGCGCCCCAGACGCCGTGGGCGCCGGCCCCGGGGGTCCAGTAGATCGAGCCGGCCTTGGAGAAGTGGTTGAAGCGGCCGGTGCCGTCCGGTGTGAGGGTCTCGCTGTTGATCGGGTAGCCCATCGGGCCGGTCTCCCAGCCGAGTGCCTCCCACCGCTGCCGGATGCCGCCCCAGACGCCGTGGGCGCCGGTCTGCGGGGTCCAGTAGATCGAGCCGGCCTTGGAGAAGTGGTTGAACCGACCCACCCGGTCCGGTGTTCCGCTCTCGTCGTTCAACGGGTAGCCCAGCGGCCCGGCCTCCCAGCCGAGGGCGGCCCAGCGCTGGCGGATGGCGCCACCGACGGCCTGGGCACCGGTGCTGGGCGTCCAGTAGATCGACACGTCGTCGGCGAAGTGCACGAAGCGCCCCACTCCGTCGGGAGTCGCCAGAACGTCCACCAGTGGCACGCCTTGCGTCAGGTGCCCGCCGCGCCGCAGGAAGGCGTCGCGGATGGGCCCGGTGAGGACGCGCACCCCGTCCGCACGCGTCCAGTAGACCCGCCCACCTGCGTAGTCCCGCCAGCGCAGGTCGACCCCGCCCTGCTCGGCGTCCAGCGGCGCACCCAGCACGGTGCGCAGGCCGCTGTCACCGGCGTAGCGAAGGTCGATCGGTGTGCGGTACTCGGCGCCGAGTAAGACGTCGCCCGCGCCGACGACGACCTGTCGGGATCGAGTTGTCCGCCCATCCGACCAGCCGGCGAACGTCGAGACGCCGTCGGCCGCCGTCGCCGGTACGCCGATGCTGTTGGTGCTGCCCTCGGTGACCGGCAGGCTGACGCTCTCGGTGCCGTTGATCGTCACCACCGCAGGTGTGCTGGGCTGCACGGTCAGCTGGCGGAGCGACGGGCGGGCCACGAACTGCTCTTCGCTCGTCGCGCCGTTGCTGTCTGTCGCTGTCGCGCGGACGACGAGCCTCGTGTCGCCGCCATGATCGCCGAAGACGCTGGTGAAGGACGGTCCCAGCGTCGTCCTGGGCTCGTGGTCGTGGCACGCGGCGCCACGGCAGTGCACCAGCGCCGAGATCCAGGTGACGTCGGCTGTCCCGTCCTCGCGGTCGCTGGCCCTCGCGGTCAGCGTCACGACGTCGTTCACCACGTAGGTGCCGTCCGGACCGCTGCCCGCAGCCTCGGCCACGTCGATGGCCGGCTGGTGGTTGCCCGGAGCGACGACGACCTCGCGGGTCACGGTGGCCCCCTGTGCGTCGGTGAGCGTCAGCTCGGCGACGAACGAGGTCCCGTCGGAGTAGCCGTGGGAGGCGGTCGCTCCGGTGGCGCTGTCGTCGCCGCTGTCCGCGTCGCCGAACTCCCACGCCCAGGTGAGGGCGTCGCCGTCGAGATCACTCGACGCCGACGCGTCGAAGCGGACGGTACGGGTGGTCGGATCCGTCTGCGTCGTGATCACGGGGGTGGGCGCCCTGTTGCCGGGTGCGTAGGACAGGCGGACCACGCTGCCGGTGTAGATGTCCGCGTACACGATGTCGCCGTTGGCTGCGGTGCGGAAGTGCACAGGACCGCCGATCTGCGCACCGAACGGGACCGGGGGTTCGGCGAAGGACCCATCGGTGCCGATGCGTACGGTCCACAGCCGCTGGCTGGCGTAGTCGCCGAACAGATACCTGCCGCGGTACTCCTGTGGCCAGGCCTCACCCGAATAGAAGACCCCGCCGGTGACACTGACGCCCTCGGACCGGGGGTAGGTGAAGTCGGGAGCGGTGTGACCGACGCCGGCGCAGCCCTCCAGGTCCCGGTAGCCCGGTGTCGGCTCCGGGCCCTCCCAGCACGGCCAGCCGTAGCTGGCGCCCGGCCGCAGGACGTTGATCTCCTCATAGCTGTTCCATCCGACGTCCGCGACGACCGGGGCACCGGTGCGCGGGTCGAGCGTGAAGCGGAACGGGCTGCGAAAGCCGCTCGCGTAGACCCGGCTGCGCCACGACCTCGGAGTGCGCGCGTCGTAGTACGGGTTCGCGTCGACGCCGCTGCCGTCGCGGTTCAGGTGCAGCACCTTGCCATGCGGATCGTCCAGATCCAGCGCGCGCAGGGCGATCGGGTCCACGTACTGCCAGATCCCGCCGTCACCGAGGCTGAGCCACAGCGTTCCGTCCGCTGCCGCCACCAGCTCGGTGGCGCCGTGCACGTTCGACGGGCCGACGGAGATGCCGTCGAGGATCACCCGTTCCCCTTGCATCGTCGTCGGGGACGAGGGGTCGTCGACTCGCCACTCGCTGAGGCGGTGGAAGCCGTTGCCGGCAGCGTCGGAGTAGGCGTAGACCGTGAAGACGCCGCCGCTCGTCGCGTAGTCGGGCGCGGCCGTGAGCCCGACCAGACCGATGTCGGAGACATCGCGAACCGCCAGCTGCGCGAGCTGCCGGCGCTCGGTGTCGTCCGGTGAGACCCACAGGACGCTGCCGCCCTTGCCGGCTGTGAGCAGGCCACCGTCGGCCAGCAGCGCGAAGGCGGTCAGCGGCTGGGTCTGCCCGCTGGAGCGAATCGACTGCACGAAGCCCGGCGGCAGCGAGACAGCGGCAGCCGCGGGAGCCGCCACGAGTGGCGCGGTAAGACCACTGAGGGTGACTGCCGCCGCCAGCACGGCGAGGCCTCGACGACGCATGGAGATCTCCGGTTTCGAGGAGCAGAGCCAGCGAACACCGGCGAGGAACCTGACCATATGGCGCGGATCATGCTGCTGTTCAGCGAATCGCTACATCTCGACCGGCCGCTCGGCCTGTCCGGCGCGGCACCGACCCACCGCTATCATCGGCCCGTCCGTTCCCGAGTCGAAGTGAGTGCATGAGCGTCCCGACCCGACCTCGTTCCCGTGGTGGCGTCGACGACCCAGCCGCGCGCCACGGCCGGCGGGACCTGCTGTCCGGACTGCTGCGCGAGGCACGCCCCAAGCAGTGGGTCAAGAACGTCCTGCTGCTCGCGGCGCCCGGGGCCGCCGGGGTGCTCAGCCAGGGCGACGTGCTCGGACCGGTCCTGCTCGCCATCCTGGCCTTCTGCCTCACGGCCAGTGGGGTCTACTACGTCAACGACCTCGTTGACGTCGAGGCCGACCGCGCGCACCCGGTGAAGTGCAGGCGGCCCATCGCGGCCGGGGTCGTGCCGCTGCCGCTGGCTCGCGTCGTCGGCGGGCTGCTGTTCGTCGCCGGGGTGGTCGTGGCGGCGCTGGTCAGTGTGCAGCTGCTGCTGGTGCTGGTGATCTACGTCGTCATCACGACGTCGTACTCGTTCCGCTTCAAGCACGTCCCGGTTCTCGACCTCGTCCTGGTGTCCGCCGGCTTCCTGATCCGCGCCATCGCCGGTGGCGTGGCCGCCGGCGTGGCGCTGTCACCGCTGTTCCTGCTGGTGGCCGCGTTCGGGTCGCTGTTCATGGTCGCGGGCAAGCGGCACGGCGAGTTCATGGAGATGGGGGCGGAGCGGGCCGCGACCCGCGCCTCGTTGTCGCAGTACAGCGACGCCTACCTGCGCTACGTGTGGTCGATCGCCTCGGCGGTGACGATGGTCGGCTACAGCCTGTGGGCGTTCTCGCTCTCCCAGGGCCGGCCTTCCCCGATCTGGTACGAGCTGAGCGTCGCCCCCTTCGTCGTCGCGCTCCTGCGCTACGCCTACCTGGTCGAGGGCGGTCGGGGCGGCGAGCCCGAGGAGCTCGTGCTGGGCGATCGACAGCTGCAGCTCTACGGGCTGGTCTGGGTCCTGCTGTTCGCCGCCGGCGTCTACCTGAGCGACTGAGCATGGGCGAGGACCGCCTGCTGTCCGGGTGGGGACGCACCACCCCGACGCGCTCCCACGTCAGCGTCCCGACCGATGTCGAGTCGGTACGACGACTGCTCGGCGCCGAGGCCTCCCGCGGCCTGCTCGCCCGCGGGCTTGGCCGCGCGTACGGCGACGCGGCGCAGAACGCCGGCGGCGACGTCCTGGACATGACCGCCCTCGCCGGCATCCATGCCGTCGACGTGGATGGGGCGACCGTCACGGTCGACGCCGGCCTCAGCCTGGACGCGCTGCTGCGCCACGTCGTGCCGCTAGGGCTGTTCGTCACGGTCTCGCCCGGCACGCGCTACGTGACCGTCGGCGGCGCTCTCGCCTGTGACATCCACGGCAAGAACCACCACAGCGAGGGCAGCTTCGCGCGGTCGGTGTTGTCCTTCGACCTGCTCACACCGGACGGCGAGATCCGCACGGTGACGCCGCAGGACGACGCGGACGTGTTCTGGGCCACCGCAGGTGGCATGGGGCTGACCGGGGTGGTGCTGCGGGCCACCCTTCGCCTGCTGCGGATCTCGACCGCGATGGTCAGCGTGGACACCGAGCGGGCGGCCGACCTCGACGACGTGATGGCCCGCATGGAGGCTCGCGACGACGACTACCGCTACTCCGTGGCCTGGATCGACCTGCTGGCGACCGGCGCGGCGATGGGCCGGTCGGTGCTCACCCGCGGGGACCACACCCCGCTGAGCGACCTGCCCGAGGGCAAGCGCGCGACGGCGCTGGCCTACGCCCCCGGCTCCCTGGTCGCCGCGCCCGCGTACGTTCCACCCGGCCTGCTGAACCGGCTGACCGTGCGGGCCTTCAACGAGCTGTGGTTCCGCAAGGCGCCGGTGCGCCAGATCGGCCACCCGGAGTCACTGGCCGCCTTCTTCCACCCGCTCGACTCCATCTCCGACTGGAACCGCATCTACGGTTCGGCCGGGTTCCTGCAGTACCAGTTCGTCGTCCCGTTCGGCCAGGAGCAGGTGCTGCGGTCCATCGTCGGCCAGCTGGTACGCCAGCAGTGCCCATCCTTCTTGGCCGTGCTCAAGCGCTTCGGGGCCGGGAACGGTCTGCTGTCCTTCCCACTGCCGGGCTGGACGCTGGCTCTGGACATCCCGTCCGGGATGGGCGGGCTCGGCCCGTTGCTCGCGCGCCTCGACGAGCAGGTGGTCGCGGCCGGTGGGCGGATCTACCTCGCGAAGGACTCCCGGCTGGCTCCGGAGATGCTGCCGCGGATGTATCCCGAGCTCGATCGGTGGCGCGAGATCCGCGAGCGGCTCGACCCGAAGCGTCGCCTGAGCTCAGACCTGGCCCGTCGGCTCGACCTGCTCTAGTCGCACCCCGCCCGAGCTCGAGGAGAACCATGCGCAACGCCGTCGGCGACGTCCAGACCGTCCTGGTGCTCGGAGGTGGCTCCGACATCGGTGTGGCTGTCGCGTCGCGCCTGGTCACGCAGGGCGCGCGCACCGTGGTGCTCGCCGGCCGGCGGCCGGAGGCCTACGCGGACGTCGAGGGGGCGCTGCGGGCGGCGGGGGCGACGACCGTCCGGCGGGTGGCCTTCGACGCTGACGACACCGACAGCCACGCGCGGGTCATCGGCGACGTGGTGGGCGAGGTGGGGGACCTCGACGTGACGGTCGTCGCCTTCGGCGTGCTCGGGAACCAGAGCGTGGACGAGCACGACCCGGCCGCCGCCGTGGCAGTGGCACGCACGAACTACCTCGGTGGCGTGTCGGCCCTGACCGTGATGGGACAGCAGTTGCGCACGCAGGGGCACGGCGCCCTGGTCGTGCTGTCCTCGGTCGCCGGCGAGCGGGTACGGCGCTCGAACTTCGTCTACGGCTCGACCAAGGCCGGCCTGGACGGGTTCGCCACCGGCCTGGCCGATGCGCTGCAGGGTTCCGGCGCCCGCGTGCTCGTCGTCCGCCCCGGTTTCGTCGTGAGCAAGATGACCGCGGGCATGGACCGGGCCCCGTTGAGCACCACCCCCGAGGCCGTCGCCGAGGTGGTGGTCAAGGGACTGTCCGGGTCGGCCACGGTGGTGTGGGCGCCGCCGCAGCTGCGACTGGTGATGAGCGTCCTGAGGCACGTCCCCAGGCCGCTGTTCCGCCGGCTGCCGCTCTGATCAGTCCGGCTGTTCGCCCGCGCGCCTGTTCCAGGCATGCCACGCTGAGAACGGTCCTGGCTGGCGACGGAGGGAGCGGCGGTGAGGGCGTCCCTCCTGGCCCGGGTCGTCCCGGCGGTCCTCCTGCTCGCCCTCCTGCCGGGTCCGGCGGCGGCCGCAGAGCCCTGCCGGGTCCACGGCGCCATCGGCGACCACTGGACCTCGGTCGGTGCCGACCAGTCCTTCCTCGGGCCCTGCCTCACCGGTGAGCTCCCGGTCGCCGGTGGCGTCGTGCAGCAGTTCCGCGGCGGTTCGGTCTACTGGAGCCCGGGCACGGGAGCCCGGAGCGTGCACGGGGCCATCCGCGGCATGTACGACGCGGTGGGCGGCCCCGCGTCGCGCCTGTGGCTGCCGACGACCTCCGAGACGCCGACCCCGTACCGCTTCGGCGCTTTCAACCACTTCGCCGGCGGCTCGATCTACTGGAGTCCGGCCACCGGTGCCCGCCTGGTCATCGGAGCGATCCGCGAGCGGTGGGCGGCGCAGGGCTGGGAGAACGGCACACTGGGCTTCCCGGTCACCGATGAGTATCGCGTCGACGGAGGCGCCCGCAGCGACTTCTCGGGCGGGAGCATCACGTGGGACGCGCGCACGGGCGCAACGACGGTTCTGCCGGGCCCCCGCCCGTCGTTCACCTTCACCGTGCAGCCGGTCGTCGCCGGTGACCTGCCGGCCACCTACCGGTCCGGTTGCCCGGTGTCCCCGCAGGACCTTCGCCTGATCCGGCTTTCCCATCGGGACTTCGCCGGTGCGAACCGCACGGGTGAGCTGGTCGTGCACGCCGATCAGGTCCCGCGGCTGTTGAAGGTCTTCGCCCGGCTCCACGAAGGGCGCTTCCCGATCGCCCGGATGGTGCGCGTCGACGTCTTCGGCGGATCGGACGGCGCATCGATGGACGCGAACAACACCTCAGCGTTCAACTGCCGTCGGGTGACCGGCGGGACCGACTGGTCGGAGCACGCCTACGGCCGGGCCGTCGACATCAACCCGGTGCAGAACCCCTATGTCAGTGGTTCGACCGTGCTGCCCACCGCCGGCCGGGCCTATCTCGACCGCGGCAACCGGCGTCCCGGCATGATCGGAAGTGGCGACCCCGTGGTGCAGTCGTTCGCCGCCGAGCAGTGGGCGTGGGGCGGAGCCTGGAGCAGCTCGCGCGACTATCAGCACTTCAGCCGTTCCGGTCGATGAGGGTCGACACGCGCGGTGGCTTGACGGACGGCTGTCGCAGGCCGACCGTGGTGCTGTGCATCCCTTGACCTCGGTGTTCCTCGCCGCCGCCGGTCTTCTCGCGATCGCCGGGATCGCCAAGATCGCACGTCCCGCGGCGACCCGCCAGGCGCTGCGCACCCAGGGCCTGCCGGCGCGGGTGTCGCTGGTCCGTCTGATCGGTGTCGCCGAGGTGCTTGTCGCGGTCGCCGCCCTGCTCGAGCTGCGCTACGGCGCGGTGCTGCTGGCGTTCAGCTACGCCGGGTTCACCGTCTTCGTGGCCGCTGCCCTGGTGCGCCGCCGCCCGCTTTCCTCCTGCGGCTGCTTCGCCGAACCCGACGTGCCGCCGACACCGCTGCATGTGGGGGTGACGACCGTCCTGGCCGTGTGCAGCGGCGCGGTGGCTGCCGGATCGGGAGGTGGTGTGCCGGACCTGCTGGGTGGGCCCCTTCCCACCGCTTTCGCCGCCGCCGCGGCGGCGGCCCTGATCGGCTGGCTGAGCTACCTCGTGCTCGCCGAGCTGCCGCGGCTGATCGCCGCGCTGACCCCCAGCGGTACGGCCCGGGGGGCGACCTCGTGACCGCGCTCCTGGTCGGGCTCACGGTGGCCGTGCTCCTGCTGACGGTGCTCGTGGCCGGTCTGCTGCGCAGCCATGCCGAGATCCTGAGGTCGCTGCACGAGCTCGGTGCCGGCCGGGACGACACGGTCCCGCGGGGACCGGTCGATGCCCCCTTCACCGTGCGGCCCGGTGTGGTGGGGCCAGGCAACGCCACGGGCACGCCCGCCCACGACGTCGTCGGCGTGACGCCGGGCAACGAGGCGACCCTCATCAGCATCGTCTCGTCCGGCCAGGACACCCTGCTGGCCTTCCTGTCCAGCGGTTGCTCGACCTGCCAGCCCTTCTGGGACGTCTTCGCCGCCGGACCGGACCTCGAGCTGCCGCCCGGCACCCGCCTCGTGGTCGTCACGAAGGGGCCCGAGACGGAGAGTGAGTCCGCCATCGGCGCGCTCGCGCCTGGGGGTGTCCCGGTGGTCATGTCGACGCAGGGCTGGGACGACTACGCCGTCCCCGGAAGTCCGTACTTCGTCCATGTCGACGGTGCGGCCGGACGGGTGGCGGGCGAGGGGTCCGCGACGGCGTGGGAGCAGGTGGTCGGCCTCGTGCGCGAGGCGGCCGCGGATCGTGCCCTGTCCCGGCAGCGGCACGACCGGGGGGACGGGTCCCATCGGGAGGCGCGGGCCGACCGCGAGCTGCTCGCTGCCGGCATCACTCCCGGTCACGACAGCCTCCAGCTCACGGCGGCGGATCTCACCTTGCCGCCGGGGCAGCACTGACATGGAGCTCTCGAGCTGGGCGCTGGCGGTCGGCCTCCCGATCGCGGTGGTGGCCGCACTGCGGTCGATGTGGTCGCCTTGAGGCGAGTCGATGCTCTCGAGCATCACCCCGCTCGGTGAGCGAGGACGCGCCAGCCGGTGGCGGGTCACGGCCACGGCCTACGTGCTCGGATCGATGCTCGGTGGAGCCGGCGTCGGCGCGCTCGCCGGCGGGATCGGCTGGCTGCTCCCCTTCGAGGTTGCGGCGTTCACCACGACCAGCTTGGTCCTGCTCGCCGTCGCAGCCGCCGGCGCGGTGCTGGTCGAGTGCCGGGTCCTCCCCAGCCTGCCCACCGTCCGGCGGCAGGTCGACGAGGACTGGCTGCACCGCTATCGCGGCTGGGTCTACGGCCTGGGTTTCGGGCTGCAGCTGGGCGCGGGGCTCGTGACCATCGTGACCTCTGCCACCGTCTACCTCACGGTCATCCTCGCGGTGCTCACCGGCTCGCCCGTCGCCGGAGCAGCAGTCGGGCTGGTGTTCGGGGCGACCCGGGCCCTGCCGGTGCTCACCCAGCGTCGGGTGGCGACCACGGCCCGCCTCGCGAGCTCGTCGCAGCGGCTGGCCTCGCTCGCCCCGACCGGTCGGCTCGTCGCCGCTACCGGCCTCGTGGCGGTCTCGGCTGCCAGCGCGGCGCAGGCCCTCGTCCTGGCCGGTGCCTGATGAAGATCCGGGGGCACGGGATGGCTCTGGAGGCACCGGCCGGCTGGGAGGTCCGCATCGGCAGGCGCACCGGTGACGACCGGGAGCCGGCTGCCCGTTCGCGACCGGTCCTGCATGCCGCGACCGTCGCCCTGCCCGAGGTCCGCGGTGACTTCGGCGGCAACGTGACCGGTCAGCTCGGGCAGCACGATGTCTTCGTCTCGCTGTTCGAGTACGAGCCGGAGGCGGTCAGGACGCCGCTGTTCGCCTCTCGCGGGCGCCCGAAGCTTCGCGCCGACGACTTCAGCCCGGCCGGGTTGCAACGCAGCATCGCCGGTCAGTCCGGCCGGCAGTACTTCTTCCAGGAGTCCGGTCGGGCCTTCTGCCTCTACGTCGTGCTCGGCAGCCACGCCCGGCGCGCGAGCCTGCTGAGCGAGGTCCGGACCGTTCTCGACACCCTGGACGTCGATGCGGGGGCAGGCCGATGAGCGTGCAGACGGCGATTCCCGACGCGGGCAAGCGGATCTCGCTCGTGGACCGAGCCGCTGCCGTCCTCGACCGCGGACCGAGTCGCCGCAGCGTCCTGGTCCGGGCTGCGATGGTGGGCTCGGCCCTGTCGGTCTCGCCGCTGAGCTTCCTGCTCCGGCCGGGTACTGCCTACGCCGCCGTCTGCGGTGTCGACTCGACCTGCGGGTCGGGCTACACCGCCTTCTGCTGCACGATCAACAACGGCCTCAACCGCTGCCCGCCCGGAAGCCTGGTCGGCGGGTGGTGGAAATCCGACAGCTCCGGCTTCTGCTGCGGTGGCGCGCGCTACTACATCGACTGCCACAGCTTCTGCTCCTGCGGCTGTGAGAGCGGCCGTAACTTCTGCGGCGAGGGCTGCCGGAACTGCTCGTGCGGCTGCGGGCCGAGCGGGCAGTGCGACCAGCGCAAGGTGTGCTGCAACAACTTCCGGTACGGCCAGTGCAATCAGGGCATCTCCTGCACCGGGCCGGTGTGGTGCCGCGTGGTCACCTGCACGCCGCCGTGGCGCGTCCCGGCCTGGAACTGCTCGACGACGAGCGCGGCCGATCAACGGACCAACGACCACGGTGCGCCGTGCCTGTCGGACTGCACGCCCATCGGCTCGAAGTACACCGCGGTCGGCGGCCCCGGCTCCTACCTCGGGGAAGCGACCTCGGTGGAGCTGGGCACTCCTGACCGGGTCGGCCGCTTCACCCACTACGCCGGCGGCTCGATCTACTGGCACCCTTCGATCGGTGCCTACGCCGTCCAGGGCGCCATCCGCGGTGCGTGGCGGCGCCTGGGCTGGGAGACCGGACCGATGGGCTACCCGGTGACCGATGAGCTGCGCCCGCCCGACGGCGTCGGCCGGTTCAACCACTTCACCGGCGGTTCGATCTACTGGCATCCGAACCTCGGGGCCTTCGGCGTGTGGGCCGGGATCCGACAGAAGTGGGCGCAGCTGCGCTGGGAGACCGGGCCGCTCGGCTATCCGGTGACCGATGAGACGGGCACCCCGGACGGCGTCGGCCGGTTCAACCACTTCGTCGGCGGTTCGATCTACTGGCACCCCGGCACAGGCGCGTTCGCGGTGTGGGGGGCCATCCGGCAGAAGTGGGCGCAGCTGCGCTGGGAGACCGGGCCGCTCGGCTATCCGGTGACCGATGAGCTGCCCACCCCTGACGGCCTCGGCCGGTTCAACCACTTCACCGGCGGTTCGATCTACTGGCATCCTTCGTACGCCGCGTTCAGTGTCCGGGGGGCGATCAGGGACCGGTGGTCCGCACTGCGCTGGGAGCGCGGCCCGCTCGGCTACCCGATCAGCGACCAGCTCGTCGCAGCCGACGGCCAAGGCACCTACAACCGCTTCGCCGGTGGCTCGATCTACAGCCATCCAGCGTCCGGCACGCACGCGGTGTGGGGTGCGATCTTGCAGAAGTGGATCGGGCTGGGTGCGGAGCGGGGTCGGCTGGGATACCCGAAGACCGACGAGCTGCCCACCCCTGACGGCCTCGGCCGGTTCAACCACTTCACCGGCGGGTCCATCTACTGGCATCCCCGCACCGGTGCCCACAACGTCGAGGGCGCGATCCGCGAGCGCTGGGAGCAGCTGCGATGGGAGACCGGTCCGCTCGGCTATCCCGCCACCGACCAGCGGGCCGTCGCGGCCGGTGGCACCTGCAACGACTTCGTCGGGTCCGGCACCCCGTCGGCGCCGGCGGCGTCCATCTACGCCTCCCCGGCGACGGGTGCCCACAGCGTGACGGGACCGATCCGGGCCGCGTGGCTGTCCGGGGGCGGCCCGAGTGGTTCCCTCGGGTTCCCGACCGGTGAGCCGTACATCGACGCCGACGGGCTGATCCGCAGCGACTTCCAGGGCGGCTCGATCACCTACGACCCGAGGACCGGCGCGACCACCGTGCGCTGACGGGGCCGCCCCGTAGACCGTAGGCTGACCCGCGAAGCGAGCCTGCTCGCCCGTCACCGAGGGAGCCTTGCGTGTCTGCGCGCGTGCTGGTCGACGCCACCGCGGTCCCGGCCGACCGCGGCGGCGTCGGGCGCTACGTCGATGGTCTGATCGCCGCGCTCGCCGACGTCGATATGGAGCTGGCGATCGTCTGCCAGCGGGCCGACGCCGAGCGCTACGGCCGGATCGCCGCCGATGCCCGGGTCGTCGCCGGCCCGGCCGCGATCGCGCACCGGCCGGCCCGACTGGCCTGGGAGCAGACGGGGCTGCCGCTGGTCGCCCAGCAGGTCGAGGCCGACGTCCTGCACTCCCCGCACTACACGATGCCGCTGCGCTCGGGTCGGCCCGTCGTCGTGACTCTCCACGACGCGACGTTCTTCACCGAGCCGAGCCTGCACAGCACCGTCAAGGGCACGTTCTTCCGGTCGGCCACCCGCACCGCCCTGCGCCGCGCCGCTCGGGTCGTCGTGCCGAGCAAGGCGACCCGCGACGAGGTCATCCGGGTGCTGGACGCCGACCCCACCAAGATCGATGTCGCCTACCACGGGGTGGACCCGCGCACCTTCCACCTGCCCAGTGAGGCCGAGAAGCAGCGGGTGCAGGCCCGTCTCGGGCTCGGCGGACAGCCGTACATCGCGTTTCTCGGCATGCTCGAGCCGCGCAAGAACGTCCCTGCCCTGATCCGGGCCTGGGTGTCGGCGTTCGGCGACCGGCAGGAAGCGCCCGCCCTGGTGCTCGCCGGTGGCTCCGGGTGGGACGACCAGGTCGACGGAGCGGTGTCGGAGGTGCCCTCGCACCTGCGGGTCCTGCGCCCGGGCTACCTGCGGTTCACCGACCTACCCGGCTATCTCGGTGGCGCGCAGGTCGTTGCCTATCCCAGCCACGGTGAGGGCTTCGGGCTGCCGGTGCTGGAGGCGATGGCGTGCGGCGCCCCGGTCCTGACCACCGAGCGACTGTCCCTGCCGGAGGTCGGCGGCGACGCGGTGGCTTACACCGAGCCGGATGCGCCGGCCATCGCGGTGGCGCTGCAGGCGCTCTACGACGACGCCGAGCGGCGGGCGGCGCTCAGCGCGGCCGGACACGAGCGCTCCCTGGAGTTCACCTGGTCGGCCTCGGCGCAGGCCCACCTCGCGAGCTACCTGCGCGCGCTGCAGGACTGACCTCAGGCCAGCAGGCTCCGGTAGGCGGCGAGGGTCGTGGCCGCCGCCGCGCTCCACGTCATCGTGGCCGCCGTCGCCCGCGCCCGCACCGACAGCTCCGCACGTCGGTGCTCGTCGGCCAGCAGGGTGTCCAGGGCGTGCGCGATCGCCCCGGTGTCGGTCGGGTCGACCAGGGCGCCGACAGCGAACTCCGCCATCGCCGTACCCGCGGAGCTCACCACCGGGGTGCCCTGGGCCATCGCCTCGAGCACCGGCAGCCCGAAGCCCTCACGCAGCGAAGGAAAGGCGAACAGCTCCGCGCCCGCGTAGAGGGCGTCGCGGTCGGCGTCCGGCACGAAGCCGGTGACCCGGACGCGGGGGGTGGCCGAAAGCAGGGCGCCCAAGTCCTCGCCCCAACCCTTGGGGCCGACCACGACGAGGTCCACGTCGGCCTGCAGCCGACCGAACGCCGCGAGCAGCCCGCTCAGGTTCTTGCGCGGCTCGCGGGTGCCCGTCCACAGCACATACCGACCGGGAAGTCCGTACACCGCCCGGACCCGCGCGACCTGCTCGGCCGAGGCCGGCGCGGCATCGACCCCGTGCGGCACGACGTGCAGGCGATCGGCATCGAAACCGGCTGCCAGGCAGTCGTTGCGCACCACCTCCGACGGGACCAGGACGCAGTCGGCGTCCCGTCGCGCGACCGCGAGACCACGCCGGAAGAAGGCCAGACCGCGCCGTGAGAAGTGGCTCGGGTCGGCGAGGAAGGCGAGGTCGTGGACGGTCAGCACCAGCGGCGCCGACTTCGGGGGCACGGCAAGGGTCGTGCCGTGCACCACGTCGACCGGTCCGGTGGCGCGCTGCACGGGCGGCCGGCGGGCGCGCTGCCAGGCTTCGTACAGCGCGAGCCGCGGCAGCGGGAGGTGGGCCATGGGCACCGTCGGGACGTACGGTGCGGCGGGCGGCGTCGCGTGCCGGGCGGCCACCCCGACGACGTCCACGCCCAGTGCGGTGAGCGCCGTCGCCGTCGCCAGCGCCGAGGTCGCGGTGCCGCCCGGCACCGCCTCCCAGCACTGCTCCAACGTGAGGGCGACTCTCATCGCGACGGCGTCGGCGTGACGAACACGTTCGCTAGGCTGCCACAGCGCGATCTTCAGGGTCCCGGAGCCGGGCCGGACCGGCGAGGGGTGGACCATGAGCGAGGATCGAGCCGGGCCGCGGGCCGCCCGGCCGCCTCGGGTCCAGGTCCTGCTCGCCTCCTACAACGGCCGAAGGTGGCTCGACGAGCAGATCGACAGCGTCCTGACGCAGGAGGGTGTCGACCTCGAGCTCGTCGTGTCGGACGACATGTCGAGCGACGGGACGTGGCAGCGGTGGCAAGAGCGGGCCGCCGGGGAGCCTCGGATCCGGCTGCTCGCCCGCACCGGTGCCAACGTCGGTGCGGCCGCGAACTTCTACCGGCTGCTGGGCGAGGTGGAGGTCGCCGACGGCGACCTGATCGCCCTGGCCGACCAGGACGACGTCTGGCTGCCGGGCAAGCTTGCTTCGCAGGCCGCGCTGCTGCGGGCCGGCGGCGTCGAGGGCGTCTCGTCCAACGTCACCGCGGTGGGGCCGGACGGATCCCGGGCGATGCTCCGCAAGGACTTCCCGCAGCGCCGGTTCGACTTCCTGTTCGAGGGCCCAGGACCCGGCTGCACCTTCGTGTTCTCGGCCCGGCTGGCCCGCCTGGTGCAGCGGCTGCTGCGCGACGAGAGCAGTGCGGCCAGACGGGTCGACTTCCACGACTGGCTGGTCTACGGCGTCTGCCGGGCACGAGGCTGGCCATGGGCCATCCGGACGACGCCGACGGTGGACTACCGCCAGCACACCGGCAATGCCTTCGGGGCCAACCTGGGTGTCCGCTCGGCTGTCCACCGGCTGGGCTTGGTGCGCAACGACTGGCACCGGGAACAGGCCGTGGTGATGACCAGGGTCGCGCTCGAGGTCGCGCCTGCAGAGCGGCAGGACGAGCTGCGCGCCCTGCTGGAGATGCTCACCGGCCGCGGCTTCGCCGAGCGTGCCCGACTGCTGTGGCAGGCACCGCAGCTGCGCCGCCGCCCACGCGACCGGGTGCTGATCGGCGCCCTCATCGCCGCAGGTGTCTGGTGACGGCGGACGGCGCGGGGCCGCTCCGCAGCGTTCTCGTCATCGGCGGCAGCGGCTTCATCGGGACGCGTCTTCTCGACGTGCTCGTCGCCGCGGGCCACGAGGTGGCCAACCTCGACCTGGCGCCGTCGACGCGCCACGCGGCGGTGACGACGATCGGCGACGTGCGTGACCTGGGCGCCGTCACCGCGGCCGGCTCCGGCAGGGACGTCATCGTCAACCTGGCGGCCGAGCACCGCGACGACGTACGCCCGGTCTCCCGCTACGACTCGGTCAACGTCGACGGGGCCCGCACGGTCGCCGAGGCGGCCGTCACGAACGGCATCGACCGGATCGTGTTCACCAGTACGGTCGCGGTCTACGGCCTGGATCAGCCCTACCCCGACGAGAGCCAGTCGCCGGCACCCTTCAACGACTACGGCAGGACGAAGCTGGCGGCGGAGCAGGTTCTCTCGGCGTGGGCCGAGCAGGACCGCCGCCGCTCGCTGCTCGTCGTACGGCCGGCGGTCGTGTTCGGCGAGGGCAACCGCGGCAACGTCTACAACCTCGCCCGCCAGGTCGCCTCCGGTCGCTTCCTGTTCGTCGGCGACGGCAGCAACCGCAAGTCCATGGGTTACGTCGGCAACCTGGCCGCCTACCTGGCGGGCAGCCTCACGGTCGGTCCGGGGATCTGCGTGGTCAACTACGCCGACCGGCCGGACCTCACGACGCGCGAGATCGTGGAGCTCATCTCCGCGACGCTGGGCAGTGCCCGCCGCTCGAGCCGGAGCATCCCCCTGCCGGTCGGCCTGGCCGCCGGCCGGGCGTTCGACGGGCTGTCCCGGGTCACCGGAAGGGCTTTTCCGGTGAGCAGCGTGCGGATCCGGAAGTTCAGCGCGCAGACGACCATCGACACCTCCCGGCTGCAGGCCAGCGGCTTCGCCGCCGAGCTGCCGGTCCCGGAGGCCCTGCGGCGAACGATCCTGGCCGAGTTCGGCGACCGGGCGAAGGGGATCCCATGAGGCACGCGCTCATCCTGGCCGGAGGCTCAGGGACCCGCCTGTGGCCCTACTCCACCGCGGCGCTGCCCAAGCAGCTGGTGCCGCTGCTGCAGGGCCGTTCGCTGCTGGACATCGCCGTGGCGCGGGCGACATCGGTCGTGCCGCCGAGTGAGGTCTGGCTCGGTGTGGGTGAGCAGCTGCGGGCCGGCGTCGCGGCGGTCGAGGGCATCCGGACCGACCGGCTGGTCGTCGAGCCGTCCGGGCGCGACACCCTGGCCGCGGTGGCGCTGGGCTGCGCCGTCATCGCCGAGCAGGACCCCGACGCGGTGGTCGCGGTGCTCACCGCCGACCACCTCATCGAGCCGCTGTCGTCGTTCGCCGACACGTTGCACCTGGCCTACGCGCTGGCCGAGGCCCGACCGGATGCGCTGGTGACCTTCGGCGTGGTCCCGGACTCCGCCGCTACCGGCTTCGGATATCTCGAGCTCGGTCCGCCGCTCGCCGGCGGCGGGCACGTCGTGAGCTCCTTCCGGGAGAAGCCGACGCTCTCCCTCGCGGCCGAGTTCCTGGCCGCCGGACCGGCCCGCTACCTGTGGAACTCCGGGATGTTCGTGTGGCAGGCCGCCACCTTGCTGCGCGCGGTCGATGCGTTCGTGCCGCAGTCCGCGCCGCTGCTGCGGGCGATGGGCGCGGCGTACGGCACGGCCGACTGGCCGGCGCTGGCGCGGGACGCCTGGCCGACGCTGGCCCGGCTCAGCATCGACTACGGCGTGATGGAGCCGGCCTCGCTCTCGGCCGACTTCACCGTCGCGGCCCTCCCGCTCGATGCCCGCTGGCTGGATGTGGGCTCGTGGCCGGCGTACGGCGAGGCGCTCGGCGCGGACGCCGACGGCAACATGGTGGGTGCGGCCCGCGCCGTGCTGTACGAGAGCCGGGACAACGTCGTCGCCTCGTCCGACCCCGACCACCTCGTGACGCTGGTCGGCTGCGAAGGGCTGGTCGTCGTCCACACGTCCGCGGCGACCCTCGTCATGCCCGCGGCGCAAGCCCAGCGGGTCAAGGAGCTCCATGCCCGCGTGACCGAGCTGGCGCCGGAACTGGCCTGACGTCGGGCTCCTGACGCACACTGGCCGGGTGACCCCCTCCGCCGCCGCCCTCGTCGCCGGCCATGTCCTCGCCGTCCCGTTCACGCTGTTCGTGCCCGGCTTCCTGCGGGTGTGGCGGCGGCGTGAACCGGTGCCGTACGCCGCGGCGCAGGTCGGCGCCGCCCTGATCATCGCCGGCTGGGCGGGCAGGGGCAACACCGTCGCGACCGTCGGGAATGTCGTCTGGTTGGTGGGCTTCGGGGCGGCCTACGCCGCCGAAGGACGCAAGCGGGCCCGGTCGACCTAGCCGCCGAGGGCGATCGTCAGCTCCGGCCCGGTCGCGGCGCGCACATCGTCGACGCTCACGCCCGGCGCGGTCTCGCGTAGGACCAGACCGCCGTCCGTGACGTCGATCACCGCGAGGTCGGTGAGGATCCGCTGCACGCAGGCCAGCCCGGTCAGCGGCAGTGAGCACTCGCGCACGATCTTGTGCCCGCCGTCGCGCGCCGTGTGCTCCATCATCACCAGCACCCGTTTCGCGCCGTGGACGAGGTCCATCGCGCCGCCCATCCCCTTGACCATCTTGCCCGGGATCATCCAGTTGGCGAGGTCGCCGCGCTCGGACACCTGCATCGCTCCGAGCACCGCCACGTCGACGTGACCGCCGCGGATCATCGCGAACGACGACGCCGAGTCGAAGTAGGACGCCCCCGGGCGGACCGTCACGGTCTCCTTCCCGGCATTGATGAGGTCCGGGTCGACGGCGTCCGGCGCGGGATACGGTCCGACGCCGAGCACGCCGTTCTCGGAGTGGAGCACGACGTGCACGCCTGGCAGGACGTAGTTCGGCACCAGCGTCGGCAGGCCGATACCGAGATTGACGTACGAGCCGTCGGAGAGCTCGCGGGCCACCCGCGCCGCCAGCTGATCACGTGTCAGCACGGCTCACCGTCCGTCGCTCGATCCGCTTCTCGACGCCGGGGGCGTGCACCACCCGCTGGATGAGGATGCCGGCCGTGTGCACCCGCGCCGGATCGAGCTCTCCGGGCTCGACGAGCTCCTCCACCTCGGCGATCGTGATCCGGCCGGCGGCAGCGCACAGCGGGTTGAAGTTCTGCGCGGACTTCTCGTAGACCAGGTTGCCGTGCCGGTCGCCGACGCGTGCGTGCACCAGCGCGAAGTCGGTACGGATCGCCCGCTCGAGCACGTAGCGCTGCCCGTCGAACTCGCGGACCTCCTTGGGCTCGGACGCGAGCGCCACACCACCGGCCCCGTCGTAGCGCAGCGGCAGCCCGCCGTCGGCGACCTGGGTGCCGACACCGGCGGGGGTGTAGAAGGCGGGGATGCCGGCGCCACCGGCGCGCAGCCGCTCGGCCAGCGTCCCCTGGGGGGTCAGCTCGACCTCGAGCTCCCCGCACAGGAACTGCCGTTCGAACTCCTTGTTCTCCCCGACATAGGAGCCCGTCGTGCGTCGGATCCGCTTGGCGGCCAGCAGCATGCCCAGACCCCACTGGTCGACTCCGCAGTTGTTGCTGACCGTCTCCAGGTCGCGGGCTCCCGTCTCGAGCAGCGCCTCGATCAGCGCCGTCGGGATGCCGCACAGCCCGAACCCACCGACGGCGAGCGACGAGCCGTCGGCGATGTCCGCCACGGCCTCCACCGCACTGGCCACGACCTTGTCCACGCGTCGGACCTTAGCCGCACAATGGAGCGCGTGACCGCCCCAGCCGCGACCTGCACCGAGGCGAGCACCACATACCGCCCGGCCTGCCCGGTCGACGTCCGCCGGACCCTGTCACCGCTGCGTCGAGGGTCCGCCGACCCGACCCACCGGGTGACCGGGGACGGCTCCGTCTGGCGCACGACCCTGCTGTCCAGCGGCGCCGCCACGTACCGGCTCGTGCAGCGCGGACCGCACGAGATCTGCTGCCAGGCCTGGGGTCCCGGGGCTCAGGAGGCGGTCGCCTGGCTGCCGGAGCTGCTCGGGGCCGGCCGCCCGGCCGAGGGCTTCGACGCCCGCCACCCCTTGCTGGTGGACAGCGCGGCACGCCACCCGGGCCTGCGCATCCCCCGCACCGGCCGGGTTGTCGAGGCGCTGGTCCCTGCCGTCCTCGAGCAGAAGGTCACCGGGAAGCAGGCGCGCGCGTCCTTCCGGCGGCTGGTGCTGAGATTCGGCGCACCTGCTCCCGGACCGGCGCCCGACGGCATGCGGGTGCCACCGTCGGCGCAGACCTGGCGCCGGGTGCCGTCCTGGGAGTGGCACCTGGCCGGGGTCGGCCCGCAGCGCTCCCGCACGATCTGCCTGGCGATGCAGCACGCCGACCGGCTCGAGCAGGTCGTCGGCATGAGCTCTGCCGCTGCGGCGGCGCGCCTCTCGGCGCTGCCCGGCATCGGGGCGTGGACGGTGGCCGAGGTCGCGCAGCGCGCGCTCGGGGACAGCGACGCCGTCAGCGTCGGCGACTACCACCTCTCGCAGTACGTCGGCTGGGCACTGGCCGGCCGGCCGCTCGACGACGACGGGATGCTCGAGCTGCTGGAGCAGTGGCGCCCGCACCGATACCACGTCGTCCGGCTGCTGGAGTGCAGCGGCTACGCCAAGCCGCGCTTCGGCCCGCGGATCCCCATCGAGGACCACCGCACCCGCTGAGCCCGGGCCTGGTGCACACTGCCCGGCATGGCCCAGACATCGTTCGACGATCCCGCACTCCGCGCCTGCATGGCGCGGTTCCTCGCGGCCGCGGCCGCGCTGGACGAGGCAGCCGAGATCGGTGCCGAGCCGCGTGAGGTGCTCGACCTGGCCGAGGCCAAGGCGATGGCCGGCATGGCGCTGCGCAGACAGCTGGGGACGCTGGGCTGGTCGGTCTCGGAGCCGCAACGCACCACCCCGTAGCCAAGCAGTCAGCGCACGACGCAGAAGGCCGCCGGATCACGCGGCACCCGCGGCGCCGGCGGCGACGTTGGGTGGCCGACCGCAACGGCGCCCATCGGCTCCCAGGACGGTGCGAGCTCCAGCACCTCGCGCGCGACCTCCGGGCAGAACAGCGTGCTGCCGACCCAGGCACTGCCGAGCCCTTCGGCGGCCAGCTGCACGAGCAGGTTCTCGATGCCGGCCCCCATCGCCAGCAGGAACATGGCCTGCTCGGCGCCGGCCCGCCGGGCATCGGGATAGCGGTGGGCGCCGTCGCGGACCAGGCAGGGCACCACGAGGCACGGCGCGGCGCGCAGGACCGCGCCCCGGCGCAGCCTGCGTTCGACGGCGTCGTCGGACAGGCCGTCGGCCTGGAGGTCCTGCGCCCATCGCTGCGCCATCGCGTCGAGCAGCAGCGTCGCCCGCTGCTCGACGAGCACGAAGCGCCAGGGTGTCGTCCCGTGTGGTGCGGGCGCTGTCAGGGCGGCGGTGACGGCGCGCAGGACGACGTCCCGCGCGACCGGACGGTCGTCGAAGGCGCGAACCGTCCGGCGCAGTGCCACCGCTTCGCGGTGCGCCTCGTCCGTGCCGAGCCGGAACCAGTCCTGATCCGCCGGTCGTACCAGGGCCCCGGCGCCGTGGCCGTCGTCGGCGAACGCCAGGCCGCGCACGATGGCCACCGGGACGCCGTCGGTCTTGCCCATGACCAGCTCGGCGGCACTCGCCAGCTCGTCCGCGACGGCGATCTCGCTGATCTCGAGGGTGGCGCCGAAGCTGTCCGGGGTGCCCCGCGCGTCGCGCACCGGGGCCAGACCCGACGCCCCGATGGCGAGGTCCACCTGCCCGATCCGCCACGGCCGGCCGATCGTGTCGGACACGACCACGCCGAGTCGCCGCCCGGTCAGCGCCTCGAGCCGGTCCCGTAGGTGCCGGGCACTTGCGTCAGGATTCACTGGCAGCAGGGCGATCTCGTCGCTGCGCACATTGCTTGCGTCAACGCCTGCGGCGGCGAGCACGAGCCCGTTGCGGTTCTGCGCGATGACGGTCGCACCGCGGCGGGCCACCACGCGTACGGTCTCGTCCGCCACCGCCTGCTGTCGCACGGCCTCCCGGTCGGCTCCGGCCGGCACCGCGACCAGCCGGCCCTCGGCCTTGCTGACCACCTTGCTCGTGACGACCACCACGTCGCCGTCCTCGAGGGTGGCGACGGCGGCGATCAGGGCGGCGAGGTCGTCGCCGGGTCGGACCTCCGGCAGCCCGGCGACGCCGACAACGGTGAAGCTAGGCACCGGCGAGCTCCAGGGCGGCGCGGGCCATCGTCGTGGTGGCGTCCGGGTCGGTCATGAGCAGCGGTACGGCGCGCACCTGCACGCCGGGCACGGTCGCGCCGGCGTCCGCGGTGTCGACGAGCCAGCCGTCCAGCAAGCCCGACCCGTAGTGCCGACCGACCGCCTCGGCGCTCGTGTCGACACCGATCGCGGCCAGGCAGGCGTCAGCCATCCCGCGCACCGGCCGGCCCGCGACGACGGGTGAGAGCCCGACCACCCGCTTGTCTGCGAGGGCGGCGGCGATGCCCGGCACCGACAGGATGGTGCCGATGCTGACGACGGGGTTGCTCGGCGGCAGCAGCACCACATCGGCCGCCTCGACAGCCGCGAGCACCCCCGGCCCCGGCGAGGCGGTCTCGGCGCCGACGGCGACGATCGCCGTCGCCGGCAGCGCCGCCCGATGGCGGACCCACCACTCCTGGAAGTGCAGCACCCGCTCGCCGCCGCCGGTCTGCACCCGTACGTGCGTCTCGACCCGGTCGTCGCTCATCGGCAGCAGCGTCGCCCCGGGTTGCCAGCGTGCGCACAGCGCGGCCGTCACCTGCGAGAGCGGGTAGCCGGCGTCCAGCAGCTGCCGGCGCAGCAGGTGGGTCGCCAGGTCGCGGTCGCCGAGTCCGAACCAGGCGGCGGGCGCGTCGTACGCCTCGAGTTCTGCTTTTGCTGCGAAGGTCTCGCCGGCGCGTCCCCAGCCGCGCTGCTCGTCGATCGCGCCGCCGAGGGTGTACATCACCGTGTCGAGATCGGGGCAGATGCGCAGGCCGTAGAGCGTGATGTCGTCGCCGGTGTTGACGATCACCGTCAGCTCCGCGTCCGGCGCCGCCGCCTGGACGCCACGCAGGAACCGGGCGCCGCCGATCCCGCCGGCGAGAGCGACGATCCTCAGGGCGCCACCTCGTAGGTGCCGCCCGAGCGTCCGGCCCGGTCGGCGAGCAGGCCGGCCACGGTGGCGATCGCGATCTCGGCGGGGGAGCGGGAGCCGATGTCCAGGCCGATCGGCCGGTGCACCCGGGCGATGTCGGCGGGGTTCAGACCCCGTGCCTGCAGGGCCTGGACGTGTGGGGCGGTGTGCCGCGGGCTGCCCATGACACCCACCCAGCGGGCCGGCTGCGCGAGCACGTCGGCGAGGATGTCGCCGAGCTCGGGACGGTCGTGGTCGGTGACGACCACGTCGGTGGCGGCGTCGATGCCGGCGGAGGCGGCGGACCGTACGGTCGGCACACCCGCGAGATCGCCTGCCGGGTCCAGCACGACACACTCGTAGCCGACGTGCGCAGCCAGATGGACCAGCTGCAGGGCGACGGGTGAGGCGAACACCGCGACGAGGCGGCGCTCCCCCGTCGGGGAGGGGATGTCGCCGTGGGCCATCGCGCAGGCGACGTCGACATCGGTGTCCGGGTGGGTGTGGGCCATGCCGCCAGTCTGCCTGCCGCGCGCACGCCGCCCATGTGCTCGACCTCCCGGACGTCCACACCTCGCGAGCGCAGGTCCTCGCGTACGGCGTGGATGTCGTCGGTCACGAGGTGCAGCGCCTTCGTCGAGCCCGGCACCTGATCGGAGATCTCGGGCATCCCGGTGCCGAACACCACCGAGCACGACGAGCCGGGCGGGGTGAGCTGCACGACGCGCATGCCCTCCTGCGGGACGAGCTCCAGCCTCATCTGCACGGGGTGCCTCCAGGCGTCGTGGCGGTGGGCAGAACGTAGGGCACGCTCTGGAAGGATGCGGCGGACAGTGGATCTTCGCGAGAGTCGGTCGGGAGGATCGCGCCGGGAGTGCGCGCCGCCGGGCGTGCCCCTTGTCAGCGCAGCACCACCTATGGTGCGGTCAGCGCTGAGCGTTTCGAGGCTGGCCGAAGGGCGCGCCGGCTCTCTGCGGAGAGGGTGGCTGTCCTATAGGTCTCGCGCCACTACGCTGCGTGCACCTTGATCATGGGAGTGGGTTGTGAGCATGGCCGAGAATCCCGATGCGCTGACGCGACGGATCCAGCTGCTGGCTGCCGCCTCTGTCGACGAGCCGGAGGGCGAGGGGGCGGCCGTTGCGGCGCTGGTGGGTGCCCTACGAGCCGAGATCGGTTCGGTACGTGCCGAGCTCGGCGCCCTGAGATCCGAGACAGGGGCCGTCCGTAGTGACCTCGACGGGCTAGGTGGCCGGCTCACCGGCTCGGTCGCCGCGAGCCGCAGTGAGACCGGCACGCTCGTCCGCCGGGTCGCTGAGCTCTCCACCCGGCTCGACGGGGTGGGCGGCCGCGTCGACGACGTCCGCAACGGCCTGCCCGGCCTCTCGCGCGAGCTGCGCGAGGGGTTCGAGCAGATCCCGGTGCGCACCAGCAGCCGTCTCGACGAGTTGACCACCCAGCTCGAAGAGTTCGTCGGCGTGCGGGTCGAGGGCGCGGCCACCGACATCCGGCGCACCATGGCAGCGGCGCTCGACCGGGAGACTCAGACGAGCGCCCAGGCCCGGGCGGCCATGGAGGACACCCGGGGCGCGCTGGAGGCCCGGCTGGCTGTGCTCGAGGACACCCTCGACGGCTTGTCCGAGCGCATCGAGGCGCTAGCGAGGGACGGCGCCAGCACGACGACCGAACGACTCGAGCGGCTCGCGACGAGCGTCCAGGAACTGGACCGGCGCATCGCCGAGGAGGGGCGCGACTCGGCCGAGCTGCTCGTGGACCGCGTCGGCGAGGTCACCGGGAGGCGGCTGGCCGAACTCGAGAACACGCTGTTCGACCGGGTCGCCGATGTCCTGCGGCTGCGCAACGACGACCTGCGCCGCGAGCTCCTGGGTGCGCTCGAGGCGGCCCGCGGCGAGGCGCAGCAGGACCGGGAGGCCGCCGCCGAGATCGCCACCACGGTTCGCAGCACCCTGGACGGCTTCGGCTCGGTGCTTCACCACTCGCTGACCGACCTCGGGGACTCGGTGGCGACGGCGCTGGCGGAGGGGCGCGGTGAGACGCGTGCCGACTTCGAGCTGTTCGCCGACCGATTCGGCGGCGTCATCGACGCGCTACGGGCCGATCTCGTCAAGCGGGAGGAGGCCGCAGCCGGGCGCATCGCCGGCATGCAGACCTCCCTCGATGGCGGGGTGGAGCAGGTCCGGGCGCAGGTCGCCAAGGCCATGACGGTCATCAGTGCCGACGTCGCCACCGAGCTGGGGACGCTGACGCCGCGCATCGACGAGCTCACGGTCGCCGGCACGGCGGTCAACGAGTCACTCCGGCTGCTGCGGTCCGACGTCCTCGGCACCGTCGAGGCACTGCGTGACCGGCTGGTCACTGCCAGCACCGATGCCACCGAGGTGTTGCGCAGCGCCATGACCGAGACCCGCGCCGAGGTGGCTGAGATCACCAGGGCGCTGCGTGCGGATCTGCTCGAACGGATCGAGGAGAAGTACGGCGCGGTCGCCGACCGCCTCGCCGAGTTGGCCCGCGACGTCACCGGATCAACCTCGGCGACCCGCACCACAGCCGAACGCCTCTCGGCGCTCGCCCAGCTCAGTGAGCAGACGGCATCGAGTCTGTCGGACGTGCAGGCCGCCGTCGAGCAGCGGCTGACCCAGCTGGACACCTCGGTCGGCGCCCACGTCATCACGCTGGAGTCGATCCTCACCTCGCGGCTTGCCGAGGTGCGGGCCGAGCTGGACGCCGGTGCGGTCGGCGCCCGCGAGTCCGGCGAGCGCCTCACGGCACTGACCGCCGCCACCGAGCGCCAGCGCGAGGAGGTCCAGGCCCGGCTCGACGTCGTCAGGGACGACATGGTCGAGGCAGCCCGCGACCTGCGCAAGGAGCTGATCACCCAGGCCGCACAGCAGGTCGCCGGGCTGAGCGAGCGGCTCGCCGGTCTCGACGTCACCATGAACGCGAACTCGGCCCGCCTGGGCGACCGCCTGGACGCGCTGGACGGTGCGCTCATCCGCAGCGCCGAGGTCGCCGACCGGACGACCGCGGGACTGGCCCGCGTCGACGGCGTGAACAGCGAGTTGCACGAGGCCGTGAACAGCTTCCGGCTGGAATGGCCGACGCGCACCTTCGAGGTCGTGCAGGGCGCCAAGGCAGTGGCCGAGGGGGTCGTGCTGGACATCCGCTCCGAGGTGCAGCTGCAGCTCGAGCGGGTGCGCGAGGAGTTGACTCGGGCCGTCACCGGCGTGGCCGACGCGAGCAGCGGCTTGGGCTCGGGCACCGAGCAGCTGTCCGAGGCCGGCCGGGCGCTCGTGGACTATCTCGAGCGGCGGGACCTGCTGCTCGAGGCCGAGCGGGACCGGATGCTGTACGAGGTGCTGGACACCTTCGCCGCCGGGCTGCCGGTGAAGGACCGCGCGGCTCTGGCCGAGCGCGTCGGCAGTGCCGTCGACCGCCGGCGCGATGCCCGGGACGCCCAGCGCTACCGGACGGCCCCCGTAGCGCCGGTCCGGATCGCCGATGACCTGCCCCGAGCGCTCCGGCAGCTCGCGCCCACGCCGAAGAAGTCGGCCGCACCGGCTGCTC
>JBBSKF010000012.1:0-39183 GCA_038256525.1 Mycobacteriales bacterium
CGCACCCGCCAGGGTGCGAGCTGACGAGCACCGCCGCCAACGTGCCGCCAGTCCGTGATCTGGGCAGGCCCGGTGCCGCCAGAAGACCGGTTCTGCATCTATAGGCTCCTGTGCCGGGGGGTGCAGAACTCGGAGGGGGCTGGACAGCGCCCCGAACAGCACGTACGTTTGTCCGTACACTAGGAGGTTTTGATGGCGGCCACAGCTCGGCTGGAGGTTCGGGTGCGCGCGGACAGCAAGGCGCGTCTGGAGCAGGCGGCGGCGCTCGAGCACGTCGGTGTCAGTGACTTCGTGCGTTCGGCAGCCGAGGCGCGTGCCGATGAGGTTTTACGCGAGCACGACGCCACGACGCGCGTACCGGCTGAGTTCTTCGACGAGCTGATGAGCGCGCTGGAGGCGGTCAGCTCCGCGAACCCTGCGCTGGCCGAGGCGGCTACCCGGGCCCGCAGGCTGGTCGCCCAGCGATGAGGTGACCTACCACTCGGAGTCTTTCGACCCGGACCGACACGACGTCGAGCACTTCCGCTGCGGTGAGGCATCACTCGATGACTGGCTTCGCGAGCAGGCGAGGGCGGCCGCGGTGCGGCGCACCGCCCGCACCTGGGTGTGGACCGATGCGCAGGACACCGTCGTGGGCTACTACGCGTTGTCGGCGCACAAGGTCTCCCGCGAACAGGTGCCTTCCAAGATCGGTCGTGGCGGACCGGTGGAGATCCCCGCGGTCCTGATCGGCAGGTTGGCCTTGGCGGAGGCCTTGCGTGGCCAGGGACTGGGACCGGTCCTGCTCGCTGATGCCCTGAGCCGGGTCGTCGAGGCGACCAGGACCGTCGCGGCACGCCTTGTCGTCGTGGAGGCGTTGCACGAGCAAGCGGCGGTCTTCTACGAACGGCTCGGTTTCACTCGTCTACCTGAGACGCTGCGGCTGGTACAGAAACTGGCCGACGTCGAGGCCGCTCTGCAACCGTAACCGGTGACTCGGAGCGGGTCGTGCAAGGCGATCTCGCCCAGGCAGAACGGCGACGGGCTGGAGTCGCCCTGCTAGTCAGAGAGAGCCTCGAGCATGCGCTCGGCAAGGGGCCCGGACGAGGCAGGGTTCTGGCCGGTGTACAGGCTGCGGTCGACGACGACGTGGGGGGCCCACGGCTCGCCCTCCACGAACTCGGAGCCGAGCGCGACCAGTCGGTCCTGCAGCAGCCAGGGAGCCTTCTCGGCAAGCCCAGCCTGCGCCTCCTCGGCATTCGTGAAGCCGGTCAGGCGGAAACCCGAGAACGGCGAGGTGGTGCCGGTGGCCTCGGTTGCCAGCAGGGCGGCCGGGGCGTGGCAGACGATACCCAGCGGCTTGCCTGCTGCGAGCGTGGTGGTGAGCACCGCGGCGGAACTTGCGTCGACGGCCAGGTCCTCCATCGGGCCATGCCCACCCGGGTAGAACACCGCGTCGTAGGTGGAGACGTCGACGTCCTCGAGCATCAGCGGATTCTCGAGCTGGCTGATGCCCTGCAACGCGGCGCGCATCGCGTCGGCGCCGTCCTGCCCGCCGTTGACGTCCGGGGCCAGGCTGGCCTCGTCGACCACCGGCTGCACCCCGCCGGGGGTGGCCAGCACGACCTCGTGCCCGGCGCCGGTGAACACCCGGTAGGGCGCGACCAGCTCCTCGGCCCAGTAGCCGGTGGGGTGCTCGGTTCCGTCGGACAGGGTCCAGTGACGCGCGCCGGTGACGACGAAGAGAACGGTGCTCATGCGGTCGCTCCAGGTGTAGGGGGGGTCCTGTCGCATCTGCCCCCTCGGCACGCCGGGGAACCGCGGGCAAGCCCGGCGCGGCTTGGGCCGGGGCCACCCGGTCCCGCACCGTATGGGCGGCGCGCCAGCGCTGCAGCGCCCCGGCGGGCGGTCTCCAACCAGATCTTGTCGGGCCGACAACGTCGTTTGCGCCAGCGTCAGGCTCTACCGCCGACGTCGCGTCAGTGGCGGCGAGGTGTCCCTTGGTCGCCGGTCGGGCCGACGAAGGGACTGCGCGGGTACCGCCATCGCAGGACGTGGTGTACCGGGTGTGGCGCGTGCCACAGTGGGGTACGGCAGGGGACTGACCGCGACCCCGACGACGTCGCCGTGACCGGGCTTCGAGGTGCACCCCCTCGCCGGCACGCCTACTGCTCGACGACACCTGCCCCGGAGGCGATCGTGACCAACCTGGCCGACAACCTGACCAAGACCGCGGAGAAGTACGCCGACCGGCCGGCGGTTCGGCTCGACGACCTGGTGCTGACCTACGCCGAGTTGCAGGACGGCGCTCGGCGTGTGGCCACCCTCCTCGCCGCCAGGGGCGTCGGCCCCGGCGACCGTGTCGGGCTGGTGCTGCCCAACGTGCCGGCCTTCCCGGTGCTGTTCTACGGGGCGCTGGCCGCCGGCGCAGTCGTCGTGCCGATGAACCCGCTGCTCAAGGGGCGCGAGGTGAAGTACTACCTCGAGGACTCCGGAGCCTCGATCGTCTTCGCCTGGAAGGACATGGCCGCAGAGGCCGGCAAGGGCGCCGACGCGGTCGGCATCGAGTGCATCGGCGTCGACCCCGCCGACTTCACCGACCTGCTCGCCCGGCACGAGCCGACCGAGGAGGTCGTGGACCGCTCCGAGGACGACACCGTCGTACTGCTCTACACGTCGGGAACAACCGGCCAGCCCAAGGGCGCCGAGCTCACCCACGCCAACATGGTCAGCAACGCGGCCGTCAGCGCCGAGACGCTGGTCGAGCTCACCGAGGACGACGTGGTGATGGGATGCCTGCCGCTCTTCCACTGCTTCGGCCTGACCTGTGGGCTCAACGCCTCCGTGCTGCAGGGCGCCTGCCTGACGCTGATCCCCCGCTTCGACGCCGCGAAGGCGCTCGAGGTCGTCGGGCGGGACAAGGTCACCGTCTTCGAGGGCGTCCCGACGATGTACGCCGGGATGCTGCACGTCGAGGACGCCGAGTCCTACGACATGTCGAGCCTGCGCACCTGCATCTCGGGCGGGTCGGCGATGCCCGTCGAGGTGATGAAGAACTTCGAGAAGACCTTCGACTGCATCGTGCTCGAGGGCTACGGGCTCTCCGAGACCTCACCGGTGGCTTCCTTCAACCAGCCCGACATCGAGCGCAAGCCCGGATCCATCGGGGTGCCGGTGCGCGGGGTGGAGATGAAGCTGGTCGACGACGACGGGAAGGACGTCGATGGTGACGAGGTCGGCGAGATCGCCATCCGCGGCGAGAACGTGATGAAGGGCTACTGGGGCAACAGGGAGGCGACCGAGGAGGCCATCCCCGACGGCTGGTTCCGCTCCGGCGACATGGCACGCAAGGACGAGGACGGCTACTACTTCATCGTCGACCGCAAGAAGGACCTGATCATCCGGGGTGGCTACAACGTCTACCCGCGCGAGGTCGAAGAGGCCCTGTACGAGCACGAGGGCGTCGCCGAGGTCGCGGTGATCGGCATCAAGGATGACGACCTCGGCGAGGAGGTCGGCGCCGCCGTCGCGCTCAAGCAGGGCAGCACCGCCAGCGAGGAGGAGCTGCAGGCGTTCGCCAAGGAGCGCCTTGCGGCGTACAAGTACCCACGCGCCGTCTGGATCGTCGAGGAGCTCCCCAAAGGCCCGACCGGGAAGATCCTGCGCCGCGAGGTCGAGGCGCCCAACGAGGCGAAGGCATGAGCGCCGCCGGCAAGGTGGAGTCCGCCGAGACCAGGATGCACGAGGCCGACGCCGACGGTGACGGCAGTGGGTCGGCCGCACCGTTCGACCTGCTGCTCAGCGACGCGGCGCGTAGCCCACTGCGGCGGTTCCTGCCCGGCATGTCGGGCGTCCGGTTCACCACCCGCCTTGCTCGCCGCCCCGGTCGCGTCGTACGCCGGGGGGCGGGGCTCGTCGGTGAGCTCGCCAAGGTCGGCCTCGGCCGCTCCGAGCTGGAGGCGCCCGAGAAGGACCGCCGCTTCGCGGACGAGGCTTGGGCCAACAACCCTCTCTTCCGGCGCACGATGCAGAACTACCTCGCGTGGGGCGCCGCTGCCCGCGGGCTCGTCGAGGACGCCGGGCTCGACTGGGGCGACGGGCAACGGATGGGCTTCATCGTCGACAACCTCGTCGAGGCGGCCGCGCCCAGCAACAACCCGTTCCTGAACCCGAAGGTCCTCAAGCGGGTCATCGACACCGGCGGCGGCAACCTCCTCCAGGGCGGTCGCCGGTTCGTGCGCGACTTCGCCACCCCTCCCAGGGTCCCCTCGATGGTCGAGCCGGACGCGTTCGAAGTCGGCGTCGACCTCGCGGTGACGCCGGGCGAGGTGGTGCTGCGCACGGACGTCTTCGAGCTGATCCAGTACATCCCGCAGACTGCGAAGGTCCGCTCGGTGCCCCTGCTCGTCGTACCGCCGACGATCAATAAGTACTACGTGATCGATCTCGCCGAGCAGCGCAGCCTGGTCGAGCACCTCGTGGCCGGCGGTCAGCAGGTCTACTGCATCTCCTGGCGCAATCCCGACGCCCGGCACGCCGATTGGGGGGTGGACACCTACGGCCAAGCCATCATCGAGGCGATGGACGCCTCCCAGCAGATCGCCCGGCAGGACCAGGTCGCCCTGCTGGGGATCTGCTCGGGCGGCATGCTTGCCTCGATGGTGCTGGCGCACCTTGCCGCCACCGGCGAGCTCGACCGGGTCGCCGCCTTCAGCCTCGCGGTCACCGTGCTGGACCAGGAGAAGGCCGGCCTGCCCAGCGCGTTGCTGTCCGAGAAGTCGGCAGCAGCGTCGACGAAGGCGTCGAAGGAGAAGGGCTACCTCGACGGGCGGGTGCTCGCCGAGGTGTTTGCGTGGCTGCGACCCAACGACCTGATCTGGAACTACTGGGTCAACAACTACCTCCTCGGTTTCCCACCGAAGGCCTTCGACATCCTCTACTGGAACGCCGACCCGGTGCGGATGACGGCGGCGATGCATCGTGACTTCATGGAGCTGGCCATCACCAACGGCCTCACGTCGCCGGGTGGGTCGCGGATGCTCGGGACGGAGCTCGACCTGGGCAAGGTCGACACCGACACCTACGTCGTGGCCGGGATCGCCGATCACTTGTGCAAGTGGGAGTCCTGCTACCAGACCACCCAGCTGTTCGGGGGTGAGACGAAGTTCGTGCTTTCCACCAGCGGACACATCGCCGCCATGGTCAACCCGCCGGGCAACGCCAAGGCGAGCTTCCAGACCGCGACGCAGAACCCCGCCGACGCGCAGGAGTGGCTGGGTTCGGCCAGCAAGGTCAAGGGCAGCTGGTGGGACGACTACGTCGACTGGCTCAGCACCCGCACCGGCCCCGAGCGCAACAAGCCCCGCAAGCTCGGGTCCGCCGCCTACGAGCCCATCTGCGACGCCCCAGGCACCTATGTCCACGACCGCTGAGCGATCCGGTCCGGAGGCTGCCCAGCACCGCGACCGGATGCGCACCCTGTCGGTGCGCGGCATCCAGGCACGGGTCTCAGTCCGTCCGG
This sequence comes from Mycobacteriales bacterium, assembly GCA_038256525.1. Lineage (GTDB taxonomy): Bacteria > Actinomycetota > Actinomycetes > Mycobacteriales > SCTD01 > SCTD01. Next base: position 5,501 of record JBBSKF010000012.1, read on the forward strand.
CGCGCGGCCCCTTGGCCGACCAGCCACCCCTGCTGCTCTGCAACGGGATCGGCGTCAGTCTCGAAGCGCTGCAGCCGCTGGTCGATGCCCTGGACCCCGACCGTGGCGTGGTGCGCTTCGACGTACCCGGAGTCGGCGGCAGCCAGGTCCCACCGTTCCCCTACCCGATCGCCGCGCTCTCGTCGTGGGTGACCGCGCTGATGGCGAAGCTCGGGCACGCCAGGTTCGACGTGCTCGGGTTCTCCTGGGGAGGCGGTCTCGTCCAGCAGCTCGCGGTTCAGTCCCGCCGGCGCGTGCGCCGCGTCGTACTGGTCGCAACCGGGACCGGGATGCTGATGGTGCCGGCTCATCCCCGGGTGCTGGCGAAGATGTCCACACCCAGACGCCACCGGGACCCCGAGTACGCCCGCCGCATCGCCCCGGAGATCTACGGCGGCAGCATGCGCACCGACCCGCTGCGAGGTGCCAACCTGCTGCACGCCGCCACTCGATCCGGCCCCAAACGCGGTTACTACTACCAGCTGGCCGCGATGACCGGCTGGAGCAGCCTGCCGTTCCTGGGTCTGATCAGGCAGCCGACGCTGGTGATGGGCGGTGACGACGACCCGATCATCCCGGTGGTCAATCCGCGCATGCAGGCCCACCTGATCCCCCGAGCCCGGCTGCACGAATACCACGGCGGCCACCTCGCCATCCTGACCGAAGCCGACGAGCTGACCCCAGTGATTGAGACGTTCCTGAACGAGAAGACCGCCGATGAGTGATCTCGACGACCTCAGGCTCGGGGACTCGCCGCTCTCGGACTTCTTCGGCTTCGAGCTGTTGCTCGGTGAGGAGGACCGCGAGCTGCTGAGCAGGGTACGCGCGTTCATGACCCGTGAGGTCGAGCCGATCATCAACGACCACTGGACCCGCGCATCGTTCCCGCACGAGTTGATGCCCGGAATCGCCGAGCTCGGCATAGCCGGACTGGCGTACGACGGCCCCGGCTGCCCTGCGCGCGGGGCGCTGGTGGACGGCATGGTCGCGATGGAGCTCGGCCGCGTGGACCCGTCGATCGCCACCTTCATGGGCGTGCACGGCGGACTGGCGATGGGGTCGGTGAACCTGTGCGGGTCGGAGGAGCAGCGTGAGCGCTGGCTACCGGCGATGGCCCGGCTGGAGCTGGTCGGGGCCTTTGGGCTGACCGAGCCGGAGCACGGTTCGGACATCTCCCAGGGCCTGGCGACCAGTGCCCGTCGTGAGGGGGACGACTGGATCCTCAACGGCGAGAAGAAGTGGATCGGCAACGCCGCGTTCGCGGACCTCGTCGTCATCTGGGCGCGGGACGAGGAGGACGGGCAGGTCAAGGGGTTCATCGTCGAGAAGGGCACCGACGGGATGACCTTCGACAAGCAGGAGGACAAGATCGCCCTGCGAGTGGTGCAGAACGCCGAGATCCACCTGCGCGACGTACGCGTCCCCGAGGCCAACCGTCTCCAGCGGGCCGACAGCTTCCGCTCCACCACGGACGTGCTGCGGGTCACCCGGATGAGCGTGGCCTGGCAGGCGACCGGCTGCGCCCGCGGTGCCTTCGAGCACGCGCTGCGCTACACCAAGGCGCGGATGCAGTTCGGGCGACCGATCGCGTCCTTCCAGCTGGTCCAGGACCTCCTCGTCAAGATGCTGACCAATGTCACTGCCTCGACCGCGATGAACGTGCGCGCCTCGCAGCTCCAGGACGCCGGACTGCTCAAGGACGAGCACGCCTCGCTGTGCAAGGCACATGCCACTGTGCGGATGCGCGAGGCGGTCGGCTGGGCGCGCGAGGTCCTCGGCGGCAACGGCATCCTGCTCGAGCACCACGTCGGCCGGTTCGTCGCCGACGCGGAGGCGATCTACTCCTACGAGGGCACCCGCGAGGTCAACACGCTCATCGTCGGGCGTGCGATCACGGGCGAGTCTGCGTTCGTCTGAGCGGCGTACGACGGTAGACGCTTCGGCTCAGCCGTTCACGTCGATCCTGATGTCGTCCGGATACAGGCCGAGCCCTTCACACACCGAGACGTCCAGGATCGTCGCCGGCTTGGTCGGCGTACTGGGGAGGTAGCAGTACCTCCCGGCTTCCGCAGTTCGCGGGGACGCGATCATGTCGAATCGGGTGGTTGACCTGCGGGAATGCGTGATCGCGGCCTGATTGCCCGTGTGCCTACGTATCTGGAGTGGCCTGCTGAGGCTGTTGTGCAGGTCAGCCGGGGTGCAGGGTGGTGACGCGGGGCGGCGGGGTGACCCGGCAGGTCCGAAGAATGCCTGCTTGGACCTCGGTGAGCGGGGTGCTCTGGACGACGGTGCCGACGTGCCGTTTCCGAGGCTGCGCGAGCTGCGGCAGCCGGTACGAGTTGTGGTGGTGAAGGACCGCCACAATGGAGCGGTCGGTGAGAACAGCGATGAGTAGCGGCAGACGTCCCCGCTGCGCGGCGTTCCTCGGTAGCGTCTCTGCTGCGGTACTAGTTCAGGGACACGGCTTTGCTGCCCATGTCCGGGCTGAGGGGGGTGCGACGCAGTGACCAGCGGGAGCGAGTCGCAGCACGCCCATCTGGTGACCATCCTTGACGGCCTGCCGATCGCAGTGATGCTCCGCGCTCCGGACGGCACGCTGCTGCACATCAACCCCGGCGGCGAGCGCTACCTCCAGCGGTTGGGGGTCGGGGTCGATGCCATCTGCAGCGGGCCCAGCAGCCTGATGGACCACGTGCAGGTGGTGGATGAGGGCGGCCTTCCCTACGACCCCGCAGCCCTTCCGGTCGTGTCGGCGATCCGCGAGGTCGCGGCACGTGAGGCCATCCTCGGCTACGCGCTGCCGACCGGGGGGTACGCCTGGTACCGGACCCGGGCTGCACCCGTCGTCCTGAACGGCGGCGCCATGGGAACTGTTGTGACCGTCGACGACGTCACGGAGCAGCAGGAGGCACGCCACCGGCTGGCGGTCACCGAGCGGTCCCTGCGTCTGACCTTCGACAACGCCCCGATCGGCATCGCCATCCTTCGGCCGGACGGCAGCCTGCTCGAGGTCAACGCCGCTCTTTGCGACCTGCTCGGCGTCACCGAGGCGCACCTGATGGCGAAGGGGCTGCAGAGGGCGATGCATCCCGACGAGCGCGAGCGCGACGGCGACCTGCTCGCCGGCTGGCTGCCAGGAACGGACGAGCGGCGGCTGATCGATCGCCGGTTGTCGCACGTGTCGGGGTACTGGCTCTCCTGCCAGCTGTCCGTGGCCCTGGTGCGCGACAACGACGGCACACCCCTTCACCTCATCGTCCAGGTGGTGGACCTCACGGCACGGCATGCCCTGGAGCAGGAGCTGCGCGCGGCCGCGGTGGAGGACCCGTTGACGGGACTGGCGAACCGCCGGGCGCTGAGCGAGCAGCTGGGCGAGTCACAGCGGCGCCAGGCCCACGATGGCGGCGGGGTGGGCCTGCTGTACGTCGACCTCGACCACTTCAAGACGGTCAACGACACCCACGGCCATGATGTCGGCGACCGCGTCCTGGTCGAGACAGGTCGTCGACTGCGGGCGGAGATGCGGGATTCGGACACGGTGTGCCGCATGGGGGGTGACGAGTTCGTGGTGCTCTGTGCCCCGGTCCAGGGGGAGCGGACTTTGCGACAACTGGAAGCCCGGCTGACGTCCATGCCACCGGTGACGGTCCTGGCCGGCGGCAGGCCGGTCACGGTCCGCGCGAGCATCGGCTCTGTCATGGTCGGTCCCGACGAGGATCTCGACGATGCGCTGCGCCGTGCGGATGCGGCGATGTACCGCTCGAAGCGCGCGTCCCGCGAACGGATGTGAGCGCGACAGCCCACGGCACGAAGCGACGAGGGCTGCCTTTCGCACTGGGACGCCCAAGGATGAGCTTGGACGAAATGTGCAGGGCGTGGTCCGGGAGGCACGAGGTCAGGCCGCGCGCGTGCACGCCGCGACGGCCGACAACCACTTGGACCAGCTGCAGATCCGGCTTGAGCATGCCGCGAGGGCGTGGGAGTGAGAACCGCCGACCCGGGGTCATCGCGCGGCCGCGACTGACCAGCGGCCACCAGAACGGCGTCTATGGGTCGCGCCCCTCCGGCGGTGGTCGAGAGCCGTGTAGGCGGCCAGCACGACTGCGCGGGCATTCTCGAGCAGCTCCCCCGCGAACAGCTCCTCCACTCGGTCCAGTGACTTGTCGCGCAGCCACGCGCTGCCACGACGACGAAGGTCCTCGAAGTCCCGGCAAGTAGCTGGTAGACGACGTCTGCGAAGCTGCCGAATGCCTCGACGTCGGCGGAGTTCAGCTCCCAGTCGCCGGGCCGGTGCCATTCCTCCCATTCGTCATCTTCGCCGTGCCCGCGGTAGTCGATCGCCGGCTGGCTCCACGTCGTGTCGACTCGCCGGCCCGGTTCGACAATATTGCTGGGCCGCAGCAGCCGTGGCGATGAAGAGCGGCAAGAGACGCTGCCGACTCGAACCGCGGAGACTGCCAAAGGTGCGGACGTCACTCACGCCCTCCCACCCGGAGCCCGGTCACCGCTGCCGACGACCGTCACACCATCAAGATCCTGAACATTGAGCCTGGCCAACCGAGGTCGCAGCGTTCATGCTGTCCGTATGACCCGGCCAACGAAGTACGCGGTGAACCTCAACGAGCTCGTTGCCAACGCGAAGGTGCCGCTCGACCAGCAGGTCGAGGAGCGTGACGCCGGCGAGCGACCCGAGCACGACGAGGCCGCCGGGCATCTTCCAGGGAACGTGCGACCCTACAGCGCCGGCTAGCTCCGTCGGACATCCTCGGCCCTAGCGGGTCCACCTCGCCGCGTGCGACTGGATGGGACTCCCCCACGGCTGGCCGTACCGGTGCTTCTGAACGGGCGTCGCGGCCGGGTGACACGACCCTGCAGCGCGGCGGCTCGCGCCGATGTGAACGGCTCGACCGGTCGCTGGAAGACCGGGATGCAGACCTGTCCACAACGCCTCATCCGAGGGCCGAGCTCGAGTGCAAGCGCAGGCCAGCACGGGGATGACGCCAGAATCTGGTCGCGCTCAGGTGCTGGCGGTGATAAGGCGCAAGGCGCCGTCGCGCTCAGCCTGCTCGCGCAAGTGTCCGTATGCCCGGTCCCACGCCCCGCTCGCCACATCATCCTCGAGACGGTCGAGGCCGCGCTGCACCGCGGCCGAGTCGGTCAGGACCAGACCGGACGTCGCGGCGCGGACCTCCGGGCGCAGGAAGGCCTCGGGACGGGCGTAGAACGCCTCGCCGAACCCGTCGGTGCAGTCCCGCGGCACCGGCACCACGTCGACGCGGACGTCGGCGCTGCCCTGCGCGAGGGCGTCCGTCACCTGCTCGAGCGTGGGGAACCGCGTCTGCTCGACGACGACGACCTCCGGGATGTAGTCGGTCAGCCAGAACTGCTGCAGCGCCGAGGCGTCGAGGGTGAGCACGACGACCGGCCCGCGGCTCACCCGTCGCATCTCACGCAGACCCTGCTCGACGTCGTCCCACTGGTGCACTGTCAGCATTGCCATGGCCGCGTCGAAACTGTCGTCGTCGAACGGCAGGCACTTCGCGACCGCGTCAACAGCGGGCACTGCTCCGATCGGCCGCTGGGCACGCATCGCGGCCGACGGCTCGACAGCCAGCACGTACCGGTCGGTGGGCTCGTAGGACCCGGCTCCAGCGCCGACGTTGAGCACGGTCCGGCTGGTGCCGAGCGCCGTATGCACCCGAGCCGCGATCCGCGCGTCCGGCTGGCGTACCAGTGCGTAGCCCGCGCCGTTCTGTTCGTAGTCGAAGTCACCGGCCGGACGTCCACGGGTCGACATGGCACATATGGAACCACCGGGCTCAGGACGCCTGGCCACGCAAGGCATCGCCGTCGTGCCGCACGGCGCGCGGGGGGTGCGCGACCCTTGCGCTACGCGGTGTGGCGCAGGACGGTCTCGACCACACGGGCGGGCTGGTCCCAGTGCGGGAAGTGGCCGCAGCCCTTCCATACCTCGACAACGGCGTCAGGGAAGCGCTCCTGCAGCGTGCTCGCCTGGTTGGGCAGCGTGACGCGGTCCTGCGTGCCCCACACGGCCAGCACCGGTCCCGGGAGAGAGCCGGCGGGCGCGCCCTGCTGATCCGGTCCGGTCGACAGCGCCCGGATCGCTGGACTGGTCCCAGGGGACTCGGCCAGGCCCTGAATCTCGCGAACGGCGTAGTCGCGGTCGACGGCCCACGGCCGCGCCGACAGCTGGGCCAATAGCGCCGTCCGGCCGACCGGTGTCGCGAGCAGCGCCGGCAGGGCCGGGCGGAGCGTGCGCACGAGGGCGACGCTCGCCGTGAGCGTCGCGCCGAAGACCTTCTTCTGCGTCGGGCTCCAGAAGCCGCCGGGGTCGAGGGCGACGACGCTGCGGCCCATCCCGCGGCGGGCCATCTCCAGCACCAGGCGAGCCCCCATGGAGCTGCCGACGAGGTCGGCGCCCACGAGGTCCTCGGCGCGCAGGTGCGCCTCGAGCGCGTCAGCGACGGCGGAAAGCGTGTAGTCGCCGGTGGGCATCGGGGTCTGCCCGAAGCCGGGCAGGTCGAGCCGTACGACCTCGCGCTGAGCCTCGAGCCCGGCGAGCACAGGGCTCCAGGTGCCGGTGTCGGCGCCGACGCCGGGGACCAGGACAACAGGACGACCGGAGCCGGTCCGCAGGGTGTGCACTTCGGCCTCCTGCCCCGTCCAGAGGGTCGCGACCCCGATCAGCCCAGTTGCGTGTCACCAGCGCCGCCAGCCTGAGGCCGCTGGACAGTGAATGGACAGAGGTTCTTACTTGGCTCCCATGGTGGGGTCTTCTGACGTCAGACTGAATGACGCTGTCCGGGTTGACATGAGGGGGCGCGCCGTGGCCGAGGTCGAGTTTCGCTTGATCGGCGCGATGCAGCTGCGCATCGACGACGTACCCGTCAAGCTGCCCGGCGCCGCCGAGCGGGGGCTGCTGGCCCTGCTGCTGCTCTCGCCAGGCCGGACCGTCGCGGCGAGTTCGCTCATCGACCGCCTGTGGTCGGAGACAGCCCTGCCGGCCGATCCGGTGAACGCCCTGCAGATCAGGGTGTCCAAGCTCCGACGGGTTCTCGCGGCGCACGGCATCGACGCCATCGTGCGTGAGGCGTCCGGGTATCGCGCTGACATACATCCCGACCACATCGACCTGCACCGATTTGTCAACCGGGTGCAGTCTGCCCGTACTGCGGGCCGCAACAGCGCTGACGGCGCGCGGGACGCGCTCGGCCTGTACGACGAAGCCCTCGCGTTGTGGCGTGGCGATCCGCTCGCCGACTTCGTCGGGGAAGGGTGGGCGACGGTCGAGGCAGCTCGCCTGGACCAGTTGCACCGAGCAGCACGCACCGAGCGCGCGGAGTCCGCGTTGGCCGTCGGCCGTCACCTCGAGGTCGCCGCCGATCTGGAGCCGATCGTGGCCATGAACCCTGGCCAAGAGGCGCTCGCCGGCCTGCTCATGACCGCCTTGTACCGCAGCGGGCGGCAGGCCGGTGCGCTGGAGGTGTTCGCCCGCACCCGCCGTCACCTCGATGACGAGCTCGGGTTGCAGCCGTCGGCGGCGCTGCGAGCGCTTCAGCAGCGCGTCCTCGAGCAAGATGACGCGCTCGCCTTCGTGCCGGCGCAGCCCTCGCCGGTCGACGCAGTGCCTGCTCACGACTCGACGACGCACACCCCCGCGGTCGGGCAGGAAGCCGACCTCGGCCCCAGGCGCACCCTGCCGGTCTCGGTCGTGCGCCTGATCGGACGAGACGACGAGCTCGCCCAGCTCGGCGACGCGCTCACTTCCCAACGGATGGTGAGCTTGGTCGGTCCCGGTGGAGCCGGGAAGACCTCGCTGGCAGTGGCCGTCGCCCACCGGCTGGCCGACACCTTCGACCAGCACGTTCACCTGGCCCGCCTCGCCACGGTGAGCAACCCTGCCGACGTACCGCTCGCCATCGCCGACGCACTGGGCGTGCCGCTGGACGGCGCCGACCCGAACGCGGCCATCCGCGGCCGGCTCCTTGCCTACCTCACCAACCGGCGGGCCTTGCTGGTGCTCGACAACTGCGAGCACGTCATCGATGCCGTCGCAACCCTCGTGGCCGCGATTCTTGAAACCGCCGAGCAGGTCACCGTGCTCGTGACCAGCCGAGAGGCGCTCGCTGTGCCTGGCGAGATCCAGGTGAGTGTCACTCCACTGGCCGCGCCCCCGCCCGGCACCCCGCCCGACCGCGTCCTCGACTATCCGGCGGCGACCCTGTTCCTGGAGCGGGCTCTGGCGGTTCGTTCGGGTCTGCAACTGTCCGGGTCCGACCGCGACGCGCTGGCGCAGGTGTGCCGGCAGCTCGACGGGATGCCACTGGCGCTCGAGCTGGCCGCCGCACGCATGTCCTCACTGTCGCTGACCGACTTGACCGAACGCCTCGACGACCGCTTCGGGCTGCTCACCAACGGGCCGCGCACCGCCGAAGCTCGGCAGCGGACGCTGCGGGCGACGGTCGAGTGGAGCCACGCGCTGCTGTCCGAGCCGGAGCAGCAGGTCTTCCGGCGTCTGGCTGTCTTCCATGGCGGGTGGACGCTCGAAGCTGCCGAGGCTGTGGTCGTCGGCAACGGCATCTCGGCCGGTGCGGTGCTCGACGTCCTGGACCACTTGGTGAACCAGTCGATGGTCGTCCTCGAGCCAGGTTCGCCGTCCCGGTACCGGATGCTCGAGACGCTGCGTCAGTACGCGCTCGAAAGACTCGACGGCTCTCGCGAACGCGACGATGTCGCTTCCGGGCATGCGACCTATTTCCGGTGGGTCGCCGAGACCGCCGAGCAGAATCTGCGCGGACGCGGCCAACGGGCCGCGTTGCAGCGGCTCCGCGACGAACACCCCAACCTGCGGGCCGCCCTGGCCTGGCTGGCCGCGGACCCAGGTCGCATCGAGGACGGTCTGCGGCTCGCCGGCTCGCTGGCCCTGTTCTGGCATCTCGGACGTCACGTCGAGGGCCGTGACGTGCTGTCCAGGCTTCTCGCCACGCCCGGCGCGTCGCTGCAGGCCAGGGCGCGCGCCCTACAGGCCCTGTCCATCGTGGAGCGTCCGCGGGCATGTCTGGTGCACCCCAACCCGCGGTGCGCACAGACCGCGCAGGAGAGCCTGCAGCTGTTCGAGGCAGAGGGAGATGCCCACCGCGCGGCCCTGTCCAAGGTGCTGCTGGCCGTGGAGCTGTTCAACGGCTTGGACCCGGAGCGATTCGCGCAGTTGATCGCCGAGGCGGAGGAGCAGTTCACCGTTGAGGCTGACGAGTGGGGGCATGCAGTCGTCGCGTTCGTCCGGCTGCAGAACTACATCCGCCGTGGCGATGTGCCGCGCTCGCGGGCGATGGGACGAACCGCCGCGGAGGCCTTTCGCCGTATCGACGACGCCTGGGGCCTGTCGGCGGTGCTCTACCACCTCGGCTGGGGACTGAAGGAGTTCGGCCGGAACGCAGAGGCGGTTCCCATCCTCGAGCAGGCGATCGAGGTGTCGAGCTCGGCGGGCGTGTTCAACACCACGCAATGGGCGTTGTCGGACCTGGGCGTGGCGCTGCTCAACCTCGGCGACCGCGAGTCCGCAGTCGTGGCGTTCGGCCGGGCTGCGGCTGCATCCGAGGACGTCGGGGACGCGGCGGGTGTCGTGCTCGCCGGCCTCGGAAGGGCGACGATCGCGCAGATCGACAGAAACCCGGTTGCGGCACGGCCGCTGTTCGCGCAGGCGGTCCGCGGGCTGAGTCGGCTCGAGACACCCCTGTGGGGTGGGCATGCGCTTGCTGGTGTCGCCTGGTGCGACTGGCGTGAGGAGCTGCTCGACGATGCCTCACAGCGCTACACCCAGGTACATTCGGCCGGGCAGCAGCACGGGGAGCCGACCTTGCTCGCGACCGGCCTGGAGGGCCTGGCGCGCGTCGCCGCGGCCCGCGGGGACGCGGCGGAAGCAGTCACTCTGCTGCGTCGGGCAAGCGCGCTCCGGCTGCGCTCCTCGCGGCCGGCGCCGCCGCACGAGCTTGCCGAGCTCGACGAGCTGCGCCGCCACTTCGCGGCGGCCGGCAAAGACGAGTCGGAGGATCGCGGGACACCGCCGGCGTACGTCAATGTGACGGACGCCGGACAGCTGACAGCGACGTAGCTGGCGAGTCGTCCAGGATCTGCAGCGTGTAGCTGGACCCGACGAACACCGCCAGTATGTCAGCCACGTCCATGGTCCCGTTGAGCACGACCGCGCCCGTCGTCGCGTCCGCGGCCACGGTCTCGACTCCTGTCACGTCGCGGAGCCAGCCGGTCACCTCTCGTACGCAGTGCCTGCAGCTCATCGAGCCAACGGACAGCCTGACCTGGGGCATGGCGCGCTCACTTCCGCGTGGCAATTCTGACGCGGCTCACGGTGCCCGGTTGCGCTGTCTGAGCGCTGTCCAGCGCCGTGGGTCCGGATCTCCCGACCGGCGCGGCTGCGAACAGGACCAGGACAGCCGCCGGACAGACACGTTGACGAATCTGCATGCGGCAGCCACCGCCGGCTGTCCACGCTGACGGAGGAACTGTCATGACTTCAACCGCATCCGCGGCGACCCCGACGAGCAGCCGGCGCTGGCTGGCTCTAGGGCTCATCGCCACCGCCCAGTTCATGGTCATCATGGACACCTCGATCATCGGCGTCGCGTTGCCGAAGATGCAGGCCGACCTCGGCTTCGACCCACAGGACCTCAGCTGGGTGTTCAACGCCTACGTCGTCGCCTTCGGGGGGCTGCTCCTGCTCGGCGGCCGACTGTCCGACCTGTTCGGCGCCCGGCGCATCTTCAACATCGGTTGGGTGATCCTCGGCATGGGCTCGCTCGTTGCCGGCCTGGCTGACGGGGTCGCCGTCGAACTGACCGGTCGGGCCATCCAGGGCGCCGGCTCCGCACTCATTGCACCGGCCGCCCTCACCCTGCTGTTCCAGGTGTTCGGCGGCTCGAACGAGCTTCCCAAGGCGCTCGCCCTGTACGGGGCAGCGGCGCCGGCCGGCGGCACCGCCGGGGTGTTCCTCGGTGGTGTGCTCACCGAGTACGCGTCCTGGCCGTGGGTGTTCTTCGTCAACATTCCGGTAGCGGTCGTGGTTGTGCTGCTCACCCGCTCGGTCATGCCGGCGGGGACGACCGGTCGCGGTTCGCTCGACCTCGCCGGTGCGACCACCGCGACGGTCGGCCTCGGCGCGCTTGTCTTCGCGATCGTCCGCGCTCCGGAGGCAGGCTGGACCTCCAGCGGAACGCTGCTCACCGGCCTCGGCGGGATCACGCTGCTCGGCGTCTTCGTCGCCCTGCAGGCGCAGCTGCGCCAGCCGCTGATGCGGCTGGGCATCTTTCGGGCCCCGAACCTCGCCGCTGCGAACGTCGCGCAGCTACTCCTCGGGGCTGCGTGGATCCCGATGTTCTTCTTCGTGAACCTCTACCTGCAGCAGGTCCTTGGCCTGGGCGCTTTTGCCAGCGGCGCGGCCCTGCTCCCCCTCACCGTCACGATCATGATCGGCATGGTGGCGCTCGCGCCGAAGCTCATCGTCCGCTTCGGTCCGAAGGCCATGACGGTTGCCGGCCTCGCGACCCTGGGAGCCGGTCTGGTGTGGCTGTCCTTCGTCCGCCCGGACGGCAGCTTCGCCGTCGACGTCCTGCCCGCCTCGCTGGTGACGGCAGCCGGCATGGCGATGGCGTTCATCCCCTCACTCGGCACCGCATTGTCGTCCGCTGCGCCGGAGGAGGGCGGTCTGGCGGCCGGCATCGTCAACTCCAGCTACCAGATCGGCTCGGCGCTCGGCCTGGCCGCGATGACGGCCGTCGCTGCCGCGTTCGGCGCAGACCAGGTCGGCGACGCCGGTGCTCTCACCGACGGCTTCTCCGCAGCCCTGCTGGGTGCGGCTGGGATCGCCGCAGCCGGCGCCGTCCTCGCAGCGGTCCTGCTCAAGACGCCGGCCGACACCGCCGGGGCGGAGGACGGCGAGCGCGAGCTCGCCGCCGCCTAGCTTCACCTAAACCTGACCGGGTGCACCAAGAACCGGCAGACAGCCCTATCCTGCCGTCCATGCCGGGGGGAAGCAGTTGGGCGGATCGGGTTCTGGTCGCGCTCGCTCGTCTCGGGCAGGCCGAGGGGGAGTCGGAGCTGCTGGTGGAAGTGGCGGTCGGCCAGGCTGACCGCTTCGAGTCCGGGGATCGGGCCTACACCGGTGACCGCCCGAACTGGCACCATCACGTCCTGGCGGCGCTCGAGCAGCTGAGAAGGGATGGTCTGGCAGAGGAGCTTCAGCTCACCGCATCCGGCCGGGAGCAATCCACTGCGGCGGCAGAACGCCTTGCGCAGGCAGCGCGCTCGATGTCGCCACCCGATGCCCTTCTTTCACCCACCGGTCAACCGACACTGGTGACAGGCGTGCTGTCCCCTCCCCTGCGCACGGCAGCGGGCCGCGCTGCGGCGGAGCGGACTGCAGGTGAGGCACAGGACGATGTCCCGATCGCGGTCATGGTCGAGCTGAACCTGGCGTACGAAGACGGTCCCACAGGCGCCTTCGAGCGCCTGGCTGACCTGTGGCGCAGGGCGACCGTCGGGGAGGTGGGCCCGTCGCGGGTGGCTGACGAGTACGGCGTCGGCACGCTGTCCATGAACCAGATGAAGCGCCTGGTGTCTGCGGATGCGGCGCTCGTGTCGTGGTCTCAACGGTGCATCTACCGGATCTGGCCGGATTTCGAGGTACGGCCGCTGGTGGACGCGTCAGCGGTGACGATCAAGGCCGACGCGGCCCAACGGGCCTTCGCCAGCGTGGGCGAAGGGATCGTGTGGGCCGTCGTCGACTCCGGCATCGACGGGAACCACGCGCACTTCCAGGGCTTCCAGACCTTGACCGACCCGACGGTCAAGGGCCTCCACCGCTGCTTCACCGGCAGTGGGGAGCCGGGTGAGGAAGGAGCGCTGGACGACGAGGACGGTCACGGAACGCATGTGGCAGCGATCATCGCCGGCGGGCTGCAGCGTTGGGACGAGCCTGACGGGCGAATAGTGGTGACGCAGAGCCGCTACAACGTCGACAACCCGGCTGAGCCGTTGCACTCACCGCGGACGGTGGAGGACGCGCGGCTGCGGCTAGCCGGGATGGCCCCACGTACCAAGCTCGTCAGCCTGAAGGTGTTGGGTGGTGGAGGCGGGCTTTCCAGCCGTGTCAGCCGGGTGATCCAGGCGCTCGCCTATGTGCGGGAGATCAACGCGACGAGCGACAAGCTCCCCAGGATCCACGGGGTCAACCTGAGTGTCGGCTATGACTTCGACCCGTCCTGGTTCGCCTGTGGCAAGAGCCCGCTGTGTCAGGAGGTTGACAAGCTGGTCCGTACCGGCGTCGTCGTCGTCGTCGCCGCGGGAAACTCGGGATTCGGCACCCTGAACCCGACCCTGAGCTCCGTCGCGCAGTTCGGGTTGGGCATGACGATCAATGACCCGGGCAACGCCGAGCGCGCGATCACGGTGGGCTCCACCCACCGGGACATGCCACATGCCTACGGCGTCTCGTACTTCTCCTCCAAAGGACCGACCGGAGATGGCCGTCGTAAGCCCGACCTCGTGGCGCCAGGGGAGCGGATCACCTCGGCCGCGGCCGGTCAGCGACGGGCAGCGGTGAAGCTCGCGCCGGACGAGCAGGACGCCGCTGTCTACGTGGAGGAGAGCGGTACGAGCATGGCTGCGCCACACGTGTCCGGAGCCGTCGCGGCCTTCCTGTCCGTGCGTCGTGAGTTCGTCGGCCGGCCGGAGGAGATCAAGCGGATCTTCACCGCGTCAGCGACGTCCCTGGGCCGTGATCCGGCCTTCGAGGGAGCTGGCCTGCTCGACCTGATGCGCGCGCTTCAGTACGTCTAGACACTCGGTCACAGGGGGGACAGATGACAGACACCATCGCCGGGCTGCCTTTCTGGGAGCTGGTCTTCGATGCGCAGGGTGACCCGGACGCCGAGGTCTCTGCGTCCGCTGAACAGATCGTCGGGCTCGGAATCACCGACCTGGTGGTCTTCTCGCACGGCTGGAACAACAGCCGGTCGACTGCCCGCCAGCTGTACAGCCGATTCTACGACCTGCTGTCGGCGCAGCTCGTGCACGCGACCGCGCCGGTGAAGGTCGGTCTGGTCGGGGTCTTCTGGCCGTCCCAGCGCTGGAGTGATGAACCGATCCCCGACGCGCCGGCGCAGCCGCGCCCGGCAGCCGGTAGTGGGGCCGCCGGTCTGCTCGCTGACATTCCAGCGCCCGAGGTGACCACGGCGCTGCCGGCCGGCGCACGTGATGAGCTTGCGCAGGTGTTCCCCGACGCCACGAGCTCCCTCGATCGCATGGCGGCGCTGCTCGAGCAGGAACCGAGCACAGCCTCGCTCGCCGAGTTTCATGCGCAGCTCGTCGCGTTCGCAGCGGCGACGGCCGAGGCAGACGGCGACGGGGAGGGGCCGGCCGGCGGTCGGGCCGGCATGCTCGACTGCGAACCGGAGGAGCTGTTCGAGAGGTTCGCGGCGCAGCTGCGCATCAGCCCGGTAGATGGGGCGGGTGGAGCCGCCGGCTTGGGCGACCGGCTGCGGCGCCTGCAGCTCGGAGCGAAGGAGGCGCTGCGTCAGCTCACCTACTGGCAGATGAAGAACCGGGCCGGCGTCGTTGGATCCCGCGGCCTCGGCCCCTTCCTGAACAGGCTCCAGGATGCTGCTCCCGCGATCCGGATCCACCTGGTGGGGCACAGCTTCGGCGCCCGGGTCGTGTCGTACTCCCTGACCGCTCTACCGGAACAGGGCTCCCCGGTACGGGCCGTGACCCTGCTTCAAGGCGCGTTCTCGCACTTCGCCTTCGCCGATCCGTTGCCCTTCGACGCCAGCCGAAAGGGAGCCCTCGCGGGGATGCTGACCCGCATCGACGGTCCGTTGGTCGTGTGCTTCTCCGAGCATGACGACGCGGTGGGCCGGCTGTACCCCCTGGCTTCCCTTGCCTCAGGAGAGGACGCAGCCGCCGGGCAGAACCGCCTCTACCGATGGGGCGGGATGGGCTTCGACGGCGCGCAGGGCGTCTCGGCCCCCCTCGACCAGCTGCAGCCGGCAGGTCCGACGGCGTCCTACCGCTTCCAGAACCAGAAGGCCTTGAACATCGACGCAGCCGAGGTGGTCCGCAACGGAGCGCCACCTAGCGGAGCACACAGCGACATCCTGCACCCGGAGCTCACCTGGGTCGTTCTCGCCGCGGGCCGAATCGTCTAGGCAGTGCACCCGGAGCAAGTCCCGGGCGGTGTACGGACGATCACCGGGGTCGCCACCTGCGGGCCATCGGCGGGGCGGGGCCGTGCGACAACGAGACGACGACCCAGGGCGACATCAACCTCGGGATCGTCAACATCCTCGTCGGTTTCGCGCCACTCGCGCCGGCTGAGTTCGTCGTGATCCGGTTGCAACAGATGGCCGGCCAGATCGCCACCTAGGGGGAGAGTCGATCGATGGCACAGTCAGCGCCAACGCGCAGTGCGACGGCCCGACCGGGGCGTCGGCTCGACGGGAGGACGGCTCGGTGCCAGACCACGCCAGCGGGATGAGGCGGGCGCTCGCGCGGGTCCGCGACGGCAAGGCGCTCGACGTCGACGAGGCCACCGTCCTGCTTGGCGCCCGGGGCGAGGCGCTCGAAGCGCTGATGACGGTCGCGGGCCGGGTCCGCGACGCGGGGCTGGCTGACGCCGGGCGCCCGCACGTCGTGACGTACTCCCGGAAGGTCTTTGTCCCGCTGACCCGGCTGTGCCGGGACCGCTGCCACTACTGCACGTTCGCCACGGTGCCGGGACGGCTGGAGGCGCCGTACCTGTCGGTGGACGAGGTGCTGGACATCGCCCGGAAGGGCGCGGCGCTCGGGTGCAAGGAGGCGCTGTTCACCCTCGGCGACCGCCCGGAGGACCGGTGGGACGCCGCTCGCGCCTTTCTCGACGAGGCGGGCTACGACAGCACGCTGGCCTACGTCCGGGGTTGCGCGATCGCCGTGCTGGAGGAGACCGGTCTGCTGCCGCACCTCAACCCCGGTGTGATGACGTGGGCCGAGCTGCAGCGGCTCAAGCCGGTCTCCGCGTCGATGGGGATGATGCTCGAGACGACTGCGCAGGTGCGGGCACACGAGGGGTCACCCGACAAGGACCCCGACGTGCGGCTGCAGGTGTTGGAGGACGCGGGCCGGCACGCGATCCCCTTCACCACAGGCGTTCTCATCGGGATCGGCGAGTCGCTGCGCGACCGGGCGGAGAGCTTGTTCGCGATCCGCGCCGCCCACCGCCGGCACGGTCACGTGCAGGAGGTGATCGTCCAGAACTTCCGTGCCAAGGACGACACCGCGATGCGCGATGCGCCGGACGCCGGGCTGGAGGAGCACCTCGCTGCGATCGCGGTCGCCCGGGTGGTGCTCGGCCCGCGGATGCGGCTGCAGGCCCCGCCGAACCTCGTCGACCTTGCCGAGACGTCGCTGCTGCTGCGCGCGGGGGTGGACGACTGGGGCGGCGTCTCGCCGCTCACGCCCGACCACGTCAACCCCGAGCGCCCCTGGCCGCAGGTTGACACGCTCGCCCGGATGACCGAGCAGTCCGGCTTCGCGTTGCGGGAGCGGCTGGCCGCCCACCCGCCGTACCTGTCCGAGCCCTGGCTCGACCCGCGGCTTGCGCCGCACGTGGACGCCCTGCGCGGGCCGGACGGCCTGGCCGACGAGACCGCACCTGTCACCGGGCGTCCGTGGCAGGAGCCGGACGCTGCGCTGGCGACGGCCGGCCGCGCCGATCTGCACGAGCAGATCGACCGCACCGGCCGTGCGCAGGACCGACGCGGTGACTTCGCCGACGTCTACGGCGACTGGGTCGCGGTGGGAGAGCACGCCGCCCGCACCGGTGTCCCGCAGCGGACCGACAGCGACGTCGCCGCCGCGTTGCGCGTCGCCGCCGAGCGCCCGGGCGACCTCAATCAGGCCCAGGCGCTCGCGTTGCTGACTGCTGACGGGCCGGACCTCGACGCGGTGTGCCGGCTCGCCGACGACGTACGGCGGGACACCGTCGGGGATCAGGTCACCTACGTCGTCAACCGGAACATCAACTTCACCAACGTCTGCTACACCGGCTGCCGCTTCTGCGCCTTCGCGCAGCGGCGCACCGATGCCGACGCCTACTCCCTGTCGCTGGAGGAGGTCTCGGCGCGCGCCCGTGAGGCGTGGGCGGTCGGTGCGACCGAGGTCTGCATGCAGGGCGGCATCGACCCGCAGTTGCCGGGCGCCGCCTACTTCGACCTCGCCCGGGCGGTGAAGCAGGCAGCGCCGACCCTGCACCTGCACGCCTTCAGTCCGATGGAGGTGATGAACGGCGCCGCTCGCACCGGCCTGTCGACCGAGGACTTCCTTCGCGCCCTGCAGGAGGCCGGCGTCGACAGCCTGCCCGGCACGGCGGCGGAGATCCTGGACGACGACGTCCGCTGGGTGCTCACCAAGGGCAAGCTGCCGACCGCGCAGTGGGTCGAGGTCGTCACGACCGCGCACCGGCTCGGGATCCCGACGACCAGCACGATGATGTACGGCCACGTCGACACGCCGGCGCACTGGGCGGCGCACCTGCTGCTGCTGCGGGAGCTGCAGGACCGCTCCGGCGGCTTCACGGAGTTCGTACCGCTGCCGTTCGTGCACACCAGCGCGCCGCTGTACCTCGCCGGCATCGCGCGACCCGGCCCGACGGCCCGCGACAACCGCGCCGTGCACGCGGTTGCGCGCCTGGTGCTGCACGGGCGGATCGACCACGTGCAGTGCTCATGGGTCAAGCTCGGCCCCGAACAGTGCGGCGCCGTGCTCGCCGGCGGCGTCGACGACCTCGGCGGCACGCTCATGGAGGAGACCATCAGCCGCATGGCCGGCTCGTCGTACGGCAGCCGTCGGTCCGTCGAGGAGCTCGAGCAGATGGTGGCCGCCGCCGGCCGCAGGCCGCGGCAGCGCACGACCACCTACGGCGAGGTGCCCCTCGAGCGCTGGCAGGCGGCCCGCCGCGCGGCGCCGATCGGGGTGGCACTGCCGTTGCTCCTGTGAGGGCTGGTCATCGTGACCGCACCGCGAGCTGGCGAGCCAGCACGAGCGCCAGCACCGGCAGCAGGGCAGCGAGGGTGAAGCCGACCGGGGCCGAGGTCGGCAGCACCAAAGCGACCGCCCCACCCGACACCCAGGCCAGCTGCAGTCCGGTCTCCGAGCGGGCGAAGGCGGTGCTGATCGAGCGGGGCGCGACGTGCTGCTGCACGGCCGCGTCGAGGGCGAACCGGGACAGCGAGATCGACACCCCGACAGCGCCGGCCGAGGCGACCACCCACCATCCCGAGCCGGTGAGGGCGACCAGTAGGCACGGAACCACCGGCAGCGCGAGGGCGACCACTGCCAGCGCCCTGACGCGCTTCTCCGGCAGCCGGGCCGCCGCGCCGGTGCCGGCGAGCTGCCCCAACGCGGCGGCTGCCACGACGGCACCCACCAGCAGCCCCGGCGCGCTCTCGGCCCTGAGCAGGAACGCCAGGAAGATGGTCAGCAGCCCGGCAACCGCACGCAGCCCCAGCGCCGCGGCCAGCGGCCCGGTCACGACAGTGGCCGTGCGGGACAGCCGGAAGCGCGCTGCAGCAGCCAGGTTCGCCGAGTCGTTCGTCCGGTCGACCGGCTCGTCCACGTGCTCGGGCAGCCGCAGGGCCAGCACCCCGCCCAGGAGCAGGACGACGCTGGCCAGCCGCAGCACCAACCCCGACCCGGCGACCGCGCTGATGCCCGCGCCGATCGCCGCCGCACCGGCCCCGGCGGTGACGGCCGCCACGTTGAGCCGGGCGTTGGTGGACACCAGCCCGACGGCCGGCGGGCGGACCCGGGGCACGGCGGCGGCGCGGGCCACCCCGTACGCCCTGGAGAGCACCAGGACGACCAGCGCCAGCGGGTAGAGCGCCAGCCCGGTCAGGACGCCGGCCATCACCCACGTCAGCAGGCCTCGGCCTCCCGTCGTCACGGCCAGGACGGTGCGCCGGCCGTGTGGGAAGCGGTCCAGCAGCGGTCCGGCGACGGGGATCAGCAGTGAGAACGGCAGCATCGTCAGGATCAGGTAGAGCGCCACCCGGCTGCGCGCCTCGCCGATCGGCACCGAGAAGAACAGCGTCCCGGCCAGCGCGACCGCCACCAGCGCGTCGCCGGCGGCATGCAGTGCGTGCACACTAATCAGTGCCGACAGGCCCGAGCGGTGACCCCCGTCGGCGCGCGCTGCCGTCCGGACCCGGCGGCTCGACCCGGCGACGGCGCCACGCAACGTCCCACCGGCCCGCCGTGCGACCTGCCGGCCTCGAGGGGGGAGCCGTGCGGGCATGGCCCCAGCCTGCCTCACCGGCTGCCCGGCGCGAGTCAGGCCGGGGCGTGGCGGAGGATGCGAGATTCGAACTCGCGAGGGGTTGCCCCCAACACGCTTTCCAAGCGTGCGCCATAGGCCAACTAGGCGAATCCTCCAGGTGCGGACTACCCCGGCGAGCCTAGCCGAGCGGTCCCGCACACTTCCCGCACAACGGGGACGCGGAACGCGGACGTCCGGGCTCTAACGTTCGCCGCGTGACTCCAGCGCAGCGACGACGGGTCGTCGTCGTCGAGGACGAGGCGACCATCGCCGGCGCCGTGGCCGACCGGCTCCGGGCAGAGGGGTACGAGGTGCACGTCGCCGGCGACGGCCCCTCCGGCGTGGCGCTGTGCCAGGCGGTCTCGCCCGACCTCGTCGTGCTCGACCTGATGCTGCCCGGTTTCGACGGCCTGGAGGTCTGCCGCCGGGTCCAGCGCGAGCGGCACGTCCCGGTGCTGATGCTCACGGCGCGGGCCGAGGAGACCGACCTGCTGGTGGGTCTCGGCGTCGGCGCCGACGACTACATGACCAAGCCGTTCAGCCCGCGCGAGCTGGTCGCGCGCGTGCAGGTCCTGCTGCGCCGCGCCGAGCGGGCTGCGGCCCCGGAGCCCCGGCTGCGGCTGGGCGAGATCGAGATCGACACCGGTGCCCGCCGGGTTCTTCTCGCCGGAGACGCCGTTCACCTCGCACCCATGGAGTACGCCCTGCTGCTCCGCCTGGCCGAGCAGCCTCGGACGGTGCTCACCCGCGAGCGGCTGCTCGCGGACGTGTGGGGCTGGGACCACGGCGGGACCCGCACCGTCGACAGCCACGTGCGGGCGCTGCGCCGCAAGCTCGGCGACGCGCTGGTGCGCACCGTGCACGGCGTCGGCTACGCCCTCGAAGCGGACCGCGGGTGAGGCCACTCGACCGGGTGCGCAGCATCAAGGCCAAGTTCGGCGCCGTCATCCTCGCGGCGGTCGCCATGACGCTGGTGCTCAACGAGGTCGGCCTCGCCCTCAATGTCTCGATCAAGGCCCGCTGGCTGATCGCGGCACTGCTGTCGCTCGGTCTGGTGCAGCTGCTGGCCCGTGGGATGACCTCGCCGTTGCGCGAGATGGCTGTCGCCGCAAGGGCGATGGCGCGGGGCGACTACAGCCGGCGGGTGACGGTCAGCTCGCGCGACGAGGTCGGCGAGCTGGCCAGGGCCTTCACCACCATGGCGACCGACCTGGCCGCCGTCGACGCCGAGCGCCGTCGTCTGGTCGCCGACGTGAGCCACGAGCTGCGCACCCCGCTGGCCGCGCTGCAGGCGCTGCTCGAGAACCTCGCTGACGGCGTCGCCGCGCCCGACCCCGAGACCTTCGAGACGGCGCTGGCTCAGACCCGCCGGCTCGGCCGGCTCGTGACCCAGCTGCTCGACCTGTCCCGGTTGGAGTCCGGCGTCGTCCCGCTCGAGCGCGAGCGCACCGCGCTCGCACCCCTGCTCGCACAGTCCGTCCGGGAGGCGGAGGTGGCTGGTCGCGAGGTCGAGCTGCGCTGCGACGTGCGGCCGGCCGACCTCACCGCGCAGGTGGACGCCGAACGGCTGCACCAAGTGCTCGCCAACCTGCTCGACAACGCCACCCGGCACAGTCCGGCCGGCGGCCTGGTGAGCGTCACGGCCGCCCGTGCGGGAACCGGCATCCGGCTGGTCGTCGAGGACGCCGGGCCGGGCATCGCGAAGGCCGACCGGGAGCGCGTCTTCGAGCGCTTCGCCCGGGCCGACAGCTCGCGCACGGGCCGCGACGGCGGCAGCGGGCTCGGCCTTGCCATTGCGCGGTGGGTCGTCGACCTGCACGGCGGCGTGATCCGCGCCGAGCCGGTCGTCCCACCACCCGGTTGCCGGGTGGTGGTCGATCTGCCCGACTGCTGACCCCCGTCCGACGCCACGCCGACTGCCACCAGGAAGAGCACTCATGACCACCCTCACGCTCGACCCGGCCCCGGCCGAACCCGGCGGGCCCGACCAGCCCGTGCCCCGCCCGGCGGCCCGGCCGGCCGTTCTCGGCCGGGCGGTCGCGGCCGGCGCGCTGGCCGCCACCCTTTTCCCAGGGTCGCGCCTCGGCGCCGGCACGGTCGCCGTCTGCGTCGCCGTCGCTCTCGCGACCCCGTCCGGTCGGCGCTGGCGGACCGCGTCCGGTCTGGCCCTGCTGGCTGTCGCAACCGGCCTCGTGACGGTGGCGGCGGTGCGTGACGCCGACTGGCTGGTGGCGCTGTGCCTGACGGCTGCCCTTGCCGCCTGGTCGCTGCTGCTCAGTGGCGGCGCCACTGTCGCTGGGACGGTGTTCGGCGCCGTGGCGGTGCCGCTCCACCTGGCGCCGGCCGTCCCCTGGCTGCTGCGGCCGCTGGCCGGGATGGGCACACCGCAGCGGCGCGGCACCCTCCTGCCGGCGCTACGTGGTGGCGCCCTCGCCCTGCTGCTGGTAGCCGTCTTCGGTGGTCTGTTCGTCACCGCTGACGCGGCGTTCCGCGATCTCGTCGCCCGCATGATCCCCGATCTCGAGGCACTCTCGATCTCCCGGCTGGTGGTGCTGGCCGCCGCCACCAGCCTCGTCGGCGCGGCCGCACTGGTGGCAGCCGCGCCTGCCGTGCGTCGCGCGGTCCCCCCGTACACCGGTCGGGTTCTTCGCCCGGTCGAGTGGGTCCTGCCGCTGCTGGTGCTCGACCTGCTGTTCGCGGTCTTCGTCACCGTGCAGCTCACGGTGCTGTTCGGCGGCCGGGAGCACGTGCTGTCGACAGCCGGACTGACCTATGCGGAGTACGCCCGGACGGGCTTCGGGCAGCTGGTCGCCGCCGCCGTGCTGACCCTCGGCGTGGTGGCCGTCACGGTCCGCGTGACCCCCCGGTCGGACCGGCTCGCGCGGGCGTTGCTCGCGGTGCTGTGCCTGCTCACCCTGGTGGTGCTCGCCTCGGCATCACGTCGACTCGGGCTGTACGAGCAGGAGTTCGGCTTCACCCGGTTGCGCCTGTCGGTCGACGGGGCGATCGGCTGGCTCGCCGTGGTGCTGCTGCTGGTGCTGGCCGCCGGGGTGCGCCCCCCGGCCGACTGGCTGCCGAGGGCGGTTGTGCTGTCCGCTGCCGGGGGGCTGCTGCTGTTCGCCGCCGGTGACCCGGACGCCCGCATCGCCGAGCGCAACGTCGAGCGTTTCGCGGCCACCGGCGAGCTCGATCTGGGCTATCTCGCCGGGCTGTCCGCCGACGCCGTTCCCGCCCTGCAGGAGCTGCCCGAGCCGGAGCGGTCCTGCGTGCTGGCGGCGCTCGGGGCTCCGCCGGCGGACGCCTGGCACGCCGCGAACCTCGCCCGAGTACGGGCCCGGGACGCCTTCGCGGCGCTGCCCCCAGGTCTGTGCACGCTGTCGCTCCGGCCCGACCAGAACCGGTAGGGTCTACGGCAGACCCCTCGTGCGGCGCCCATCTCGCTGAACTCCCCCAGGGCCGGAAGGCAGCAAGGGCAGGCGGGCTCTGGGCGGGTGTGCGAGGGGTCGTCTACGTCACGAGCTCGGGAGGCATCGGTGAGCCTGGCGCTGTACCGCAAGTACCGGCCGGCCAGCTTCGCCGAGGTGATGGGCCAGGCCCACGTCACCGACCCGCTGCGCCGGGCGCTGCTCAACGACCGGATCTCGCACGCCTACCTGTTCAGCGGACCGCGCGGCTGCGGCAAGACCTCGAGCGCACGGATCATGGCCCGCTCGCTGAACTGCACGAACGGTCCGACGCCGGATCCCTGCGGCGAGTGCGACTCGTGCGTGGCGCTCGCGCCCAACGGGCCCGGATCGCTCGACGTGATCGAGATCGACGCGGCCTCCCACAACGGCGTCGACGACGCCCGCGACCTGCGCGAACGCGCCTTCTTCGCGCCGGTGTCGAGCCGGTTCAAGGTCTACATCATCGACGAGGCCCACATGGTCACGACGGCGGCGTTCAACGCGCTGCTCAAGCTGGTCGAGGAGCCACCGGACTTCGTGAAGTTCGTCTTCGCGACGACCGAGCCGGAGAACGTCCTGCAGACGATCCGCTCCCGCACCCACCACTACCCCTTCCGGCTGATGTCGCCCAAGGCACTGACCGACCTGCTGACCAAAGTGGTTGCCGAAGAAGGGATCGCGGTCGACTCGAGCGTCCTGCCGCTGGTCGTGCGAGCCGCCGCCGGCTCGGCCCGTGACGGCCTGTCGATCCTCGACCAGGTGCTGGCCTCGGCGGGGCCGGAGGGGGTGACCCGCGAGGGCGCCGCAGCCCTGCTCGGCGTGACCCCCGACACCCTGCTCGACGGGATCGTGGACGCCTTCGCAGCCGTCGACGCCGCCGCGGTCTTCGGGCTGCTCGACCAGGTGATGGAGGGTGGCCACGACCCGCGCCGCTTCGCCATCGACGTGCTGGAGCGGTTACGCGACCTGGTCATCCTCGACGCCGTTCCGGACGCTGGCACGTCCGGGCTGCTCGACTGCCCCGACGACCAGCTCGAGCGGATGGGCCGGCAGGCCGCCGCGATGGGTACGGCGGGACTGTCGCGGGCTGCCGACCTGCTGCATGCCGGGCTGGTCGAGATGCGCGGCAAGACCGCCCCCCGGCTGCTGCTGGAGCTGGTCTGCGCGCGGGTGCTGTTGCCCGCCGCGAGCGCTGACGACTCGGCCCTGCTGACCCGGCTCGAACGGCTCGAGCGGCGGCTCGAGATCGCCGGAGCACCAGCCGTTGTCGCCCCGCGGGCAGCCGCTCCCGAGCCCCCGGCGCCCCCTGCTGCCCAGGCGAGCTCGGCTCCGCCCGCGACCCCGGCGCCGCAGAGTGCCACCACGCCGCCGCCGCCGCCCCCGCCGCCTGCTGCTGTCCCGCCGCCTGCTGCCTGGCCTACACCGGCAACCCTCGGCGGGTCGCCGGCTGCCTCCCGCCTGCCTGCGGCCGACCTCCCGGCACCGGCACCGGCGCCGGGCGCAATCGGCTTGGACGCCGCCGCCCTGCGTACCGCCTGGACCGACGTGCTCGTCGCGGTCAAGGAGCGCAAGCGCACCGCGCACGCGCAACTCGCCGACGCGCAGGTCAAGGAGGTGACCGGCCGCACGCTGGTGCTGGCCTTCCAGCACGCGCCGATCCTGCGGCAGTTCCAGGCGAGCACCGGGCCGGACGTGCTGCGCGAGGCCCTGCAGGAAAGCCTGGGCGCCGACCTCGACGTGAAGTGCGTGCTGCACGACAGCCGCATCGGGTCGACTCCGCCGGCGCAGGCGCGGGACGTGCCCCCGCCCGAGTTCGCCCCCGGTGACGAGGTCGTCCCCGAGGACCCCGACGCCCCGCCGCCCCCGGACGGGCCGCGCGGCCAGGACGCGGCACTGGAGCTGGTACGCAGTCAGCTCGGCGGCCGGGTGGTCAGCACCAGCACCGAGCCATGATGTCGGGGCCGTCCCGAATTGTCTTGTCAGTTGAGTGAAAGTGCTTGCTCAGAAGTCTATTTGCGCGCTGCAGGGGTAAGGGCGCCGTAACCCGACCTACTGCTGGAGGACATCATGGACGCCCAATCGCCGGCCCGGAAAGAACTCGGCAGTGCCGCCGGAGGCTTTCTGATCGCGCTGGTCGTCCTGGCCGTCGTCGCGGTCGGCGCCTTCTTCCTGCTCGGCGGGAGCGCCGACATCGACGCTGACATCAACGCGCCGACGGTCGATGTCAGTACGAGTCCAGCGCCCAGCGCGAAGGCCAGCTAGCTGTCACCTTTCACCTGATGTCATCGACCTGACAACCTCGGGGCCTACTCGGACGTCAAGGTCGTGTGATGGACGACGAGAGCTTCGAGAGCTTCATGGCCGCGGCGCTGCCCGGCCTGCTCCGCTTCGGACACCTGCTGACCGGGGACCCGCACCGAGCCGAGGAGCTCGTCCAGGTCGCCCTGGTCAGGACGTACCTGCGCTGGAAGACCGTCGACCGGACCACGCCGCAGGCCTACGTACGGGCCGCAATGGTCAACACGCACACCTCCTGGTGGCGGCGTGGCCGGCGCGAGGGCGCGCTGCCCCCCGGCTACGACCCGGTCGCGCCGGTGGGCGCGATGTCGGAGTACGACGACCGCGATGTCGCCCTGCGGGCCCTGATGACCCTGCCGCCTCGCCAGCGGGCAGTGCTGGTGCTCCGCTACTACGAGGACCTGTCCGAGGCGCAGATCGCGGCGACCCTCGGCTGTTCGACCGGCACGGTCAAGAGCCAGGCCTCCCGCGCCCTGCGCACGCTGAGCAGCCGGCTCGGACCCCACACACGCCCTCTTTCGAAGGAGCCCTGCCATGAGCCGACCGACCCTGGACGACCCCGTCGTGTCCCTGCTGACCAGCGCACTGCGTGAGGCCCGGACCGATGCGCGCTGGGCCGTGCCGGCCCGACCGGGCATGGCCCACCGCGTGCGCAGGGCATCCCAGCGCCGGCGCCGACGCACGGCGGTGGGCGGCGTCGTCGGTGCGGCGGTCGTCCTGTCGGGCGCTGTCGCAGGGTTTGCCTCGCTGCCCGACCCCGACCGCCCGGGTGAGCGGGTGTTCGCCGTGGGCGCCCCGGGGGCGCCCGGGGCCCCGGCGACGAAGCTCGGCGCCCCGGTGCCGGGGATCTCGCCCGAGTTCGTCCCGACGTCGGGACGCGACTGGTTGCTCGACGATCTCGAGCTCGAGCAGTTTGCGGCGACCCATACGACGCCGAGCCCGCGCCCCAACCCGGTCCAGTCACCCGCGCCGCTCACCGACTACTCGGCCCGGCTGCTGGCCGATGTCGAGGGCGCCCTGCCCGAGGGCGCCACGACGCAACGTCAGGACGCCCTGAACGGCGACCCGTCGACAGCGGGCATCCATGTCCGGCTTGCCGACGGCACACCGGTCGAGGTCACCAGAGAGCCACTTCAACAGCCGATTTCGTACCAGAGCTATTTCAGCGACGGAACCGGGCGGGCAGCTCCCGACGTCACTGACATCCCCGACAGCGCGAGTGCGCTGGTGGCCGCCGACCGGGTCGGCTACGGGTGGGGCCCGGACATCCCGGCAGACGCCCGGGCGGTCACCGTCATCCGCGCCGACGGCGAGATGACGCGCTGGTTCGCCCCGCTCACCGTGCCGCTGGAGACCGTGAAGGCGTGGGCGCTGGCCCCACCCTCCCTGGGATAGCTAGGCTCGGCGCCGGAAGCCCACCGGCGACGAACGGGAGCATCGACGTGCCAGGTCCGCCGCAATCACAGCCCAACATGCAGCAGCTCATGAAGCAGGCGCAGAAGATGCAGCAGCAGCTGGCGCAGGCGCAGGAACAGCTCGCCGCCACCGAGGTGTCCGGCAGCGCCGGCGGCGGCCTGGTCACGGCCACGGTCACCGGCGCGGGCGAGGTGCTGGGGTTGAAGATCGACCCGAAGGCGGTCGACCCCGACGACGTCGAGAGCCTCGAGGACCTGGTCGTCGCTGCGATCCGCGACGCCGCGAGCAACGCGCAGCAGCTGCAGCAGACGACGATGGGTCCGCTCGCCGGCGGGCTGGGTGGCCTGGGCCTCCCAGGCATGTAGGTGTACGAAGGCGTTGTCCAGGATCTGATCGACGAGCTCGGGCGGCTGCCGGGGGTGGGTCCGAAAAGCGCGCAGCGCATCGCCTTTCACCTGCTGGCCGCCGACCCGGCCGACGTGCGGCGGCTCACCCACGCGCTGACCGAGGTGAAGGACAAGGTCCGGTTCTGCCGGGTCTGCGGCAACGTCAGCGAGCAGGACGAGTGCCGGGTCTGCCGCGACCCGCGGCGTGACCTGTCCGTCATCTGTGTCGTCGAGGAGAGCAAGGACGTGGTGGCGGTCGAGAAGACCCGTGAGTTCCGCGGTCGCTATCACGTGCTCGGCGGTGCCATCAGCCCGATCGAGGGCATCGGCCCGGACGACCTGCGGGTGCGCGAGCTGCTGGTGCGCCTGCAGGACGGATCGGTGACCGAGCTCATCCTTGCCACCGACCCGAATCTCGAGGGCGAGGCGACGGCGACCTACCTGGCCCGGCTGATCGGGCCGATGGGTCTGCGCATCACGCGTCTGGCGAGTGGTCTGCCGGTCGGCGGCGACCTGGAGTACGCCGACGAGGTCACCCTCGGTCGGGCGTTCGAGGGACGGAGGCAGGTCGATGTCTGAGCCCGTGCAGGCTGAGCCCGAGGATGACCTGGCGCTCGCGACCGACGTCGCGCGCGATGCCCGGTCGTTCCTCGAGACGCTGGAACTGGTCGCCTCCGGCGGGGCCGGACCGCAGGCAGTGGCGCTGCTGCTGCTCGACGTCGCCCAGATGTGCGTTGCAGGAGCACATCTGGGGGCGCGTACGGATGTCATCCTCGACACCAACGTCGAACCCGACCTCGACCCGGCGCCCGACCTGGACCGCGTGCGGGAGGGTCTGGCCGGGCAGCTCGACCCGATCGACGCCTACGTCGAGATCTTCGACCCGTACGCCGACGACCCGCCGGTGACCTACCGGCTTTCCGACGATCTTGCCGACATGGGGCAGGACCTCATGCGCGGGTTGCAGCACTACGACGCCGGCCGTGGCCGGGAGGCGTTGTGGTGGTGGCAGTACACCTACCTCAACTCCTGGGGCGGGTCGGCCGGCGCCGCGCTGCGGGCCCTGCAGAGCGTGGTCGCCCATGTACGCCTCGATGCCGTTCCCGAGGACGATCCCGCGGAGGTCTGAGTCACGGTAGGCTTCTTTGGGGGGCGATCCACAGGTGTGGCTGCCCAGTCGTCGCGGCGATGTGCTCGAAATCAGCGTCGTAGTGCAGCACGACGGCGCCATGGTGCTCCGCCACTGCCGCCGTGATCAGGTCGAGAACACCAGCCGCGCGATGGTGACCGCGAGCGGCCATTCGCAGCTGCACGTCGCGGGCCCGGTCGGCGATGGCCTCGGACAACGGCAGGACGACGAAACGGGTTCGACGACGTTCGGCAATGGCTCGGACGTCAGCGGGGTCGCGACCCGAGTAGCCCGCTTCCAGGTCGATCGTCACGCACGTGGCGGCCGCCCGGTCGGCGATCAGTCCGGCCAGGATGTGACTGATGCCTGGGTGACGGATGCGCGCGTACGCCGACGTGTCGATCAGGTAGAGCTGCGGCGGGCCGGTAGGCAGCGTCACCTTCTGGCCTGGCGCATGACCTCCACGTCGTCGATGTCGGCTCCCACGCCTAGCGTGTAGGGGCCATCGAGCAACTCCTCGAGCCGACGACGCCGGTCGGCGGTGTATCGCAGGGCGTGGTTGACCGTGTCCTTCTTCGTCGTCGTCCCAAGCTCTTCAGCCGCCCTGGCGAGCGCGTCATCGTCGAGGTCGATCACTGTCTTCATGTTGATGATCGTACATCCTGGCATTACTTCGAGGCTCACTCGCTCATGGGGTCAACGGGCGAGGACGACGCGTGCCCCGACGACTTCGTAGGTCGCCCGAGCCCGGCCGTCGCGCGTGGCCAGCTCTGCTCCGTGTTCTGCCGCAGCCAGTGCCACCAGTGCGTCGTAGACCGCGCCGCCGGCGACGCCGAGCCGGCCGAGCATGGCCGGAAGCCGGGCGGCAGTGTGCGGACCGAGCAACAAAGGGGCAGCGAACCGCTCGTCCAGCAGCCGGGCAGCGTCGGCAGGCGCAAGCCGCAGGTCACCTGGAAGCCGGGTCAGGACGGAGTAGGTCTCGGCCAGTGCGTGACCGCTGAGCGCGACCTCCCGACCGGCCCACCACCCGACGACCTCGCGGTGTGCCCGGTGTGTCTGCACGAGCAGCGGGATGGCGACGCTGGTGTCCAGGGCGAGCGTGGTCACCGCCGGCCGGAGTCGATCAGCCCGAAGACCGTGTCGTCGTCGATCGCGGTGCTTCCGGAGGCGACGAGCACGCCCGCCTCGTCGATCAGCCGGGCCGTCCGCCCGGTCGGGACGAGCTGGAGCCCGGCGCCGTAGCGGGAGATGTCCACCGTGGTGCCCGCCGTGAGCCCGAGCGCGTCGCGCAGCGGTTTCGGCACGACGATGCGTCCTACGGAGTCGATGGTGGTCTCCACTGGTAAGACGTTACCAGCGGCCTGCCAGTTCGACTTCCTCTCGATCCACTTCCGGTGATCCACGGGGAGTTTGAGGTGGATCCGACCCGGCGAAACACCTCAACGAGCGCGTGGATCACCCGGGGGAGGGTCGAGGGTCGGGACCTGTGTCGGCGTGGGCGCGGGGCTTCAGGCGACCCGTTGGCCCCTCGGCAGGTTGCGGGAGGGCGTGCGCAGCCGGCGGGTCGTCAACCACAGGGCGACGCCGCCGATCACGACGTTGATCGCAAGGCCGGTCGGCCAGACCGGATCCGGCTCGGAGAAGGCGTCTGTCTGCACCGGGCCTTCCCCGAGGCGGGTGTCACGCAGATCCCTCACCACCCCACCGATCTGGCCGAGCGGGTCGAGGTCCCGAGCCCGGATCCCGTCGTCGTCTGCGGTGCTCTGTCGTTCGTCGGGCAGCTGCGGTGCCGCGTCGGCCAGCACCACGAAGGGATTGGGGGCGAGCAGGACCCAGGTGCGGTCGGTGCGCGCCCGGGTCGCGGTGTAGGTCTGCTGACCGCAGGAAATCCCCGGTGGGCACTCGTAGTCAACGGTGTAGGTCTCGGTCGTCACGGCCGTGACCAGCCCGAAGGTGATCAGTGTGCCGATGGTCAGGGCGAAGACGGCGAGGTAGGCGAGCACCCCGGAGGTCGTCGTGCGGGACAGCACCGAGGACAGCCACAGCGAGACCGCGCAGACGGTGCCGAGCAGCAGGGCCAACACGACCGTGACCACGATCACGCGGCCGAGCGGCACGCCGCCCTGGGTCATGGCGTAGGCCACCAGCGGGAACGTCAGCGCGAGGAAGACCAGGGCCGTCCCCCAGGCCGCTGCGAACTTGCCGAGCGTGATGTCGGCGGCGGTCAGCCGGGTGACCTGCAGTGTCGCGAGGGTTCCCCGTTCGCGGTCACCGTTGACCGACTGGGCCGCCAGGGCGGGGACCACGAGCAGGGCGAGTCCGAGCACGAACAGCATCAAGCCGCCGTACAGGATGGTGCCCTTGAAGGGCAGCTCGTCGGATCCGAGCTGTCCGAGCCCGGCCCGGAGCAGGGCGGTGAAGGCGAGCAGGATCGCGAAGAACACCCCGAGCAGCCACTTCCAGCGGCCGGCCCGGATGCGCAGCCGGAACTCCTGCCGGGCGACCGTGGCGATGCCGGCCCCGGTCACCGGCCCTGCTCGGTGAGCTGCAGGTAGGCGGCCTCGAGCGCTCCCCCGAGCGGTTGGCAGGACACGACCGGCACCCCGTCGCCGATCAGGCCGGCAAGCAGCGCGGCGGCGGCGTCGTCGGAGGCGAGGCGTACGTCAACCCCGGCCGCATGGGGGCCGTCGTGGTTGTAGGCGTGGCGATCGAGGGCGGCGAGCAGGGCGGAGTTGTCGAGGGCGCGGATCCGCCACGGGCGCAGCTGGGCGCCGGCAGGAAGCTGGTCGAGCCGGTGCTCACCCACGGTGGCGCCGCGGTCGACGAAGACGACCCGGTCGGCGAGCTCCTCCAGATCGCCGAGCAGGTGGCTGGAGATCACGACGGCGGTGCCGGCCCGGGCGAGGTGGCGAAGCAGCTCGCGCAGCTCCACCCGGCTACGCGGGTCCAACCCGCTGGCCGGCTCGTCGAGCAGCAGCACCTGCGGTTCGTGCACGAGCGCGCGAGCCAGCCCGAGCCGCTGCTTCTGGCCTCGCGACATGGTGTGCACCGGCCGGTCGGCGAACTCCGGCAGTCGGGCCAGCTCGAGCAGCTCCGTCGCCCGGGTGCGGGCCCGGGTGCGGCCGAGCCGGTAGGCCTCGCCGACGAACTCGAGATACTCCCGGCCGGTGAGGTTGTCGTAGAGCCCGAAGACGTCGGGGGACCAGCCCATCCGGGCTCGCACCGCGTCGGGCTCGCGGACCGGGTCGAACCCGGCCACCCGCACCTCGCCGGCATCCGGCACGAGCAGCGTTGCGAGCACCAGCAGAAGCGTGGTCTTGCCCGCGCCGTTCGGGCCGACCAGCGCGGTGACCTCACCCGGCGCCGCGGTCAGGTCGATGCCCCGCACCGCCTCGACCGGGCCGAACGTGCGCCGCACGCCCCTGGCGACGACCCCGCTGCCGGACGGCGGCGGGCCGGCAGGGGGCTCCGGCCCGGAGGTGAGCAGGTCCGCCACGAGCGCAGGGTAGACGCCTGCCGCACGGCTCGGTGCGGATCTTGCCGGGTAAGGTGCCGCCGATGGGACGCGTCACGGTCGGCTTTGTCCTGCTCGTCCTGCTGACCGCGGGCTGCTCGGCCGATCCCGCGCCGGAGGCTGCGACGGCGCCGTCGACGTCAGCATCAGGATCCGCCGCGCCCCCGGTGGCCGACCCACCCGTGACAGGGCCCGTCCTGGAGGGCGTCGTCGGCGACAAGAAGGTGCGCGTCACGCTCGACGGCGTTACCGTCGCTGGCGACGTCGCCCTGCTGGATGCCACGGTCGAAATGCTCGAAAGTGGCGAGGGCTTGGGCGTTCTTGGGGCCACCTTCAGCAATGCCGCGCGACTCGGCCTGGGGGTGGATGAGCCTCGGCTCGTGGATCTCGCCGCCGGGAACGTGCACAACGTCGCCGAGAACGCCGAGGGCAGGTGTGTGTGCACGCGCGGTGCGCTCGACCTCGACCCGGGCAAGAGCACGCCAGTGCAGTTGGTGTTCGCTGCACCGACCGCCGGGGTGGACCGGGTGGCGGTCCTGTGGCCGCACCTCGGGCTCGCCGTCGGCGTGCCGGTGACAGTCGGCACCCTCCCCACCCCGCATGCTCCGGACACCGACGCGGGGACGACAGCTCCGGATCCAGGGGATGTCGCTTCCGCCCTCGTCGCCACGCTGGAGTCCTACACGCAGACGCCGGACGAGTCGCTACGCACTCGAGAAAGCAACGAGTCGCTCACGGTAGAACTCGCAGCGGACGTGCTCTTTGCGGTGGACAGTGCCGACGTCGAGCCCGGTGCGGCGCAGGCCCTGAACCTCGCCGTGGCCTCGGTGCGAGCACGAGGCCCCGGAAAGCTCTCGGTGGTCGGGCACACCGACGACACAGCCGACGAGGCGTACAACCTCGACCTGTCCCGTCGCCGGGCCCAGTCCGTCGCCACCGCCGTCGCCGGTAGCCTGGACCCGGCGGACTACCCTGTCACGGTCGACGGGCGCGGCGAGGCCGAGCCCGCCGTCCCTGGCGCGAGCGTCGACGCCCGACGGCTCAACCGACGGGTGACTCTGGTGCACGTCCTGGACGACGCCTCCGCGGCCAAAGGCTCGAGTGCCGGACCGGCCGGTCCGCCGCCACCTCCGACCGCCGGTGTCGTGGGCACCGGGGGTGAGGGTGTGCAGGTCGTCGAGGGCAAGCGGGCATTCCGCGTGCGGACGCCTGAGGCCCGCCGCGTCGGCGGCGTACTGGTCGTCGACCTCGAGGTCCGGGTCGAGAGCGCCGAGCCGACGATCATCGGCGGCCTGTTCGCCAGCGGCGCCTTCAGCGCGCGGGGCGGCTTCGACGCGTTCTCGCAGTTCTCCAGCGTGGGTGTCCGGCTCGTCGACGCTGCCACCCAGACCTACTCCCTCGACTACGTCGTCGGCGCGCCGCGCCGCCCGGACGACCTCCCGCCGCGTACCTGCCTGTGTGACCGTTGGCAGAACGTCGACGTGCCGCCCGGCGTCACCAACACGATCACCGTGGTGTTCCCCGACCCCGGACCGGACGCGACGTCCGTGGTGATCGAGGTCGAGGACACCTTCCGGCTGACGGACGTAGCCGTCCGCTGACGGCTCCCCGACTAGACTTGACCGCCATGGGCCTGTTCGTGCAGAAGTACGGCGGCTCGTCGGTGTCCGATGCCGAGCGCATCAAGCGGGTGGCCGAGCGGATCGTCGCCACCCGCAAGGCCGGCCACGACGTGTGCGTGGTGGTCAGCGCCATGGGCGACACGACCGACGAGCTGCTCGAACTCGCCCAACAGGTCTCGCCGCTGCCTCCCGGCCGCGAGCTGGACATGCTGCTGACGGCGGGCGAGCGCATCTCGATGGCCCTGCTGGCCATGGCCATCCAGTCGCTCGGTTTGTCGGCGCGCTCGTTCACCGGCAGCCAGGCCGGGGTCATCACCGACTCGACGCACGGCAAGGCCCGCATCATCGACGTGACGCCCGGCCGGATCTCCGAGGCGCTCGCGGCCGGCCACATCGCGATCGTCGCCGGTTTCCAGGGCGTGAGCCAGGACAGCAAGGACATCACCACG
>JBBSKF010000013.1:0-38436 GCA_038256525.1 Mycobacteriales bacterium
GGCGGCGACCCGAAGCGAATCAATTCCCATCAGGATCGACGTGCGCTCCCTCTTCCAGCCCATAGTCGGTCTTGGCCGGGGGACACAGCCGCCCCTTGACACCCGCGGCTGCCCACTCCTTGTGCAATGCCTCGGCGTCATCGACCCACAAGCAGGCGCAGGAGGTGGTGGGGGACTGATCGACGCTCTCGACCTTCGCAAGGTGGGTCTCGATGCCGTCTCGGCAGGCGTACCCGTAGTGCTCGCCCCCCTCGTACGCTTCCACGGTGAACCCCAACCGCTCGTAATGAGTGAGCGCCCGGCCAAGGTCGGTGGTGACAAAGACGGGGGCAGAGCGACCCCCGTGTGTGTCTACTAATGAGTGGAGTCTCGTAGCGCAAATGCTGCCAGGTACCGCTTTTGCTCCCGGTCCAACGTACTTTTTGTCACCTCATAATCGCTTTCCAGCCAGCGGATCACCGCGTCAATTAGACCCCGACCCGGACCCAGATTCCATCGATACGCTGCGGTGCATAATAGGCTAGGAACAAGCAGCGGAATGATTGTCAGCCATAAGGAGATAAGGCGGTCGGTTGTGGTGGCGGAGTCGGCAAACAGTTCACTACCAGCCAACGCAATCCACATGACGCAAACAAGAACCCGTGCACCCTGCCACATAAGCAACAAATAG
This sequence comes from Mycobacteriales bacterium, assembly GCA_038256525.1. Classification (GTDB taxonomy): domain Bacteria; phylum Actinomycetota; class Actinomycetes; order Mycobacteriales; family SCTD01; genus SCTD01. The sequence continues at coordinate 671 of JBBSKF010000013.1, forward strand.
CGGCCCAGTGCATCTGATGACCCTCGCTCCGAAGGACGTGCCGTGTTCTGCCAACGCCGAGACCATACTGCGGCAGTTGTCACACATAAAAACCAAGCTGGAAGGATCACTATTACAGCTATTAAGGTGAGAACTACCAACGCCCCCGCGATCTCGTTTGGTATGTCGCTGAGCGGCGTGGCTTCTCGAATGAAAACTGTCAAAACGATAGAAAGCACAGTTACTGCCGACGAAGTAAGGACCAGCGTTGCGCAGCTGAGAACTGACCGCCAGACTGAGCTGTGGCGACGTCCGAATTGAGCGCGCGTCCAGTCCCGTATGATGGCAAGCCGCTCAAGGCGTGCTTGTGAATCATGAATACGCAGAACCGTGGGTACCTCGTCCTCCGTCCTTCGCAACGTCGAGACGGCCGTGAAGATGGCTAGAACAGCCATGATTATTAGGACCGCCGCAAGCGACGCATCAGATCCACTACGAGTCAAAGCCACCGTCAAACTCAATCCGCTCGCGACGACGGAGATTACGGCAACCAGTTTGTGCCACATTGCCGTCTCAACAATATGTTCGACAAGTTGTTGACGGGATCCTGTGCCGCCTGCGGCGACGACGATACTCAAACTAGCCACGAGAAGAAGCATGGATGTCACGATCACGACCGCGTCAGCATCAGAGATTCCGGCCCTGAATATCGTCTTTATGGATGGGTTCTCCCCAGATTTAACGGAAGAATCCGCGGTTGCCCAGGATAAGGTCGCCAGAAGAACGAACATTGAAACACTGAAGGCCATGGTGAGGTATCCGTTCCGCCAGGCCGCGCGGCGCCAGGCTGCCCGGGACCGTGACAAGGTGACTGGGTCAAGTCCGGGTAATCCTGCGGAACTACTGGAAGGGGCTGCCGGCAACTGTCTCGCTTTCATGTTGAAAGCCATCCTCTTTGGTTCTGTTAACATGCGGACCAAAGAACAAGAGAGGCTCTGCTCGTCCAAACCGGAACCCGCGGCGTAAATTGAATCACCGGCCGTGTCTCGCAGATGCAGACGCCTTGGCCCGGTGGCAACTCTGGACGACGTCGTGAGTTTGAATCGGGCCTTCGCTGGACCGACCTCGAGGGAGTCCGCTTTCGCTGCTCACCGACAGAGAGCGAGGTCATCAATGCCTCCTCATCTCCGATAGTCGCGGAAAAGTCAGTTCAGACTCTCCGGATCCGTGACACCCGGAAGCACGAGTTTAGCGACATAGTTGCTGGCGATAGAGACCCACTCGGGCCGTACGGTGCCGCAACTGCGAGCGGTCCTGGTGGATCGTTACCAGCTGGATCCCCTCTCAACCTGATGTCGGCACGAGCGTGGCCAGGTCGGGTATCGGCGCGATGTTCGCGGCCTTGTCGAGCAGAAGCAGCAGGCGGGGTGCCGTCGTGATGTCATGCCGTCCCAATGACTGCCGGTACGCGCTCGGCGCTGGGCGGGCGCCAGGACGGCCGCCCGGAGCAACTCGTCGAGTTGAGTGAGGGGGCGGGTGCGCTCCCTCGCCCGGCGCTGACGGGGAAGGACCAGGAGCTTCACGAGCAACGGCACGTTTGACCGGCTGTCGCCTATCGCCACGACCTGGCGAAGACGGACCTCATGTGACACGGCGCGGCCGCTAGGCTCGGGCCGATGCTGCTCCGGACTTGGGCGCTTGGGCAGGCTCATTCACTGTCATTGCCGGAGGTAAAGCCGTGGGAGCACCGCTTGCCGCTGACGAAGTGACCGTGGGCTTGGTCGCCTGGCTGAATCAGCACGTCCTTCATGCGGACGGCCGTGTCCTGTCGACGGCGCCGGCGGGCGTTGAGAGGCTGGCGCCATTCGTTTGCTGCAATGTCTCTGGCGACCTCTCCGGATGGTCAGCAATCACGTCTCGTCCCAAACCACAACGGCTCGAACTGAAGCCTGAGTGGCGGTCCGGCGGCAGTACTGACTGGCGCCGACGAGGTCAGTATCTCAATGACGGAAACAACATCCTCGAAGGTCCGACGGCTGCGTTCGTCAACGCATCGACTGACGAGCAAACGGTTTCGGCGAATCGTGCCCGTCTGTCGCTCGATGGCGTCGCCGCCGTGCTCAAGGAGATCCAACGTCAGGCTCACCGTCGACGCGTCGGATCGGAAAACGTGGGGCGACAGTGGTCGCTCCCGGTCGTTTATCCCGCGGACTAGCGCGCCAGCCCACAGTTGCTGAGCCTGTCCTCCTGATCGCCGTCTCGCTCTCTCGCCAGGCGATCACCTACCAGACCACCATCGCTGGCTCCGACAAGCGGGTCGCCGCGCCGCACAGACCTGCGAGAGCAGCGCCAGTTCCCGCTGAGGGTCACCTGGCCGATCAGGGTGTGCCGCTGGCCGGCGACGTCCTCTTCTGGCCGCTGATCGGACGGGGCGGGTGCGATCACATTGAGCTACCCCGGTCGGCCAGAGCCGATGCTTTCTGGCCGGTCAGGAGCGACCGCCTCACACTCACGTGAGGGCAAGTCGGTGCTCCAGGTGGAAGGTGGCTATCAAGCGTTACATGCCTGCTCGACAACAGGCGCAAAATTTGAAGCTAGGGCTGCCTCGGAGATGATCCCGGTCCCTGCTCGAGCGCATTTGCGAGGATGCGATGCCCTTGCTGCTCAAACGCGACGTCACCAACCTGGTGGGCCCAGACAGCGGTGCCGATCGCCTCGCGGACCCGGTTCCGGTGCCAAGCTTCAGGGTCGCGCGGATCGTATCCGTATCCCTCGATAAAAAGCGGCTCTTCTGACACTTCCGTGGGTGCTTGAGGCGCCTGGTGCGCGACACGCCGTTCCCCGCCTACGGTTCCGGTTGTCGAGACTGGAACTGCGAACTGGCGGGGGAACGGCGTGCGCAACGCGAGGGTATGGGCTGGGCTGCTCGGGATCGAGCACACCTGTATCGAGAAGATCGAGTACGACGAGGACGAGCAGCTGCTTGTGGCTCATCTGCGTCCGTCCCGGACCCGCCGCGGGCGCTGCGGCCGGTGTGATCGGCGATGCCGCGGCTACGACCAGGGTGACGGCCGGCGGCGGTGGCGGGCCCTGGACCTCGGGTTCATCCAGGCGGTCTTGGAGGCCGACGCCCCGCGCGTGACCTGCCCTGAGCATGGCGTGGTCGTCGCGGCGGTGCCGTGGGCCCGGCACGCCACCGGGCACACCCGAGCCTTCGATGACACGGTCGCCTGGTTGGCGGTGCAGTGCTCCAAGACTGCCGTCACGGAATTGATGCGGATTGCGTGGCGGACCGTCGGGGCGATCATCACTCGGGTCTCGGCCGATATCGACGCCCGAGTCGACCGGCTGGCCGGGTTGCGCCGGATCGGGATCGATGAGATCAGCTACAAACGAGGGCACCGTTACCTGACGGTCGTGGTTGACCACGATGCCCGCCGGCTGATCTGGGCCGCACCTGGCCGGGACAAGGCCACTCTGGGGGCGTTCTTCGACCTGCTCGGGGAAGGCCGGTGCGCCCAGATCACCCATGTGAGCGCCGATGCCGCTGATTGGATCGCCTCCGTCGTCGCCCAGCGATGCCCGCAGGCGGTGCGCTGCGCGGACGCCTTCCACGTCGTCGCCTGGGCCACCGATGCCCTTGACCAGGTCCGCCGGCAGGCCTGGAACGACGCCCGCAAACTGGCCCGCACCGAACCCAAGCGCCCGGTCGGACGGCCAGCCGCTGACGCACCACCCCGGCCCGGACACGAACGGGCCAAGGCACTCAAGGGCGCCCGATACGCATTGTGGAAGAACCCCGAAGACCTCACCGAGAACCAGAACGAGATGCTCGCCTGGATCGCCACGACCGACCCCCGGCTGCACCGTGCCTACCTGCTCAAGGAGGGCCTGAGGCACGTGTTCGCGGTCAAGGGCCAAGCCGGCATGGACGCCCTGGACAGGTGGCTGAGCTGGGCCCGCCGCTGCCAGATCCCCTCCTTCATCGACCTCGCCCGCAAGATCACCAAACACCGTGAGTCGATCAACGCCGCTCTTGAGCACAACATGTCGAACGCCCTCGTCGAGTCGACCAACACCGCCCGGACCGGGACCAGGTCACCCGGCTGGCGAACGCCCACATCGCTGCAGATGTGCGTCGGGATGAGCGAGGTGCATCGTGAGCTCGTCGAGCGTCGAGACTGCGTCACGGACGGCGCGGCCTGCTGCCTACCGCTCTCTGACTGCCCGGAGGCCCAAATGACCTCGACGTCCGCTTCTGCCGCCGATCGAACCGGGGCGGGTGCGCTCACCGCGAGGACGGTGAGATCGCCAGAGCCGGTCCCCCGTGCGGCTGCCCGGCTCCGGGAACGTCGGCGCGTGCCGCGGCGTTGGCGTGTTCCCGATGTCAGGAGCCGCATGCCCGCAACCGTCGACATCGTCATCCTCCCGTCCGTCAGCGCGCAGGCCGCCCGCCTGCTCGAGGTCGGCGTGCACGAGTTGGCCGACGTGACGGCGGAGCCGCTGCGCACACTTGCCCGCGACGGCGACGAGGGCCCTGGCGGCGTTCTCCTGGCGGTGCATCCCGACGTCGCGCCGACGTCGATCCTGACGCCCCTGCTGCGCCGTGGTGATCTGCCTGGCTTCGTCGTCGTCGACATGGCCGACGTCGACCGCTTCACCCCGCTCGACGAGGTCACCGTCCCGGACGCGCCGCTTTACTTCGTCGACGGGCTCGACCGCGGCGACGCGATGGCGAACTGGAGTCCGGACGAGGCACTGCCTGCCATCACCGCCCAGGGCCGCACGCCGATGCTCCTGTCCGAAGGCGTGCACTGGCTGTTGCAGACGCCGGAGGTGCTCGAGCGCAACCGCTGCTTCATGACGATCGGCTCACGGCTGCGCAAGCCGGGCGGCCGGCTCGATGCACGCACGCCCGCGATCTGGATCAGCGGCGGGACCGGGCGAGATGGTCGCGAGCGGCGCGACGCCCCGAAGGTCGGCTGGTGCTGGGCCGGCAACCGGCACACCTGGCTCGGCATCGCATCCGCCACCGGCCGCAGGACCTCCGCCCTTCCATGCCGCCCTGCAACCCGGCCCGGCGCCTGAGGGGTGGACGCCCGCTCCGCCCGCGCCCCTCGCTGGGCTGTGGGTCGAGCAGGAGGACGTCACACGGGCTGCGACCAGTCGATGGTGCTGGCAGGGTTGCTCGGCTGGCTCAGCGTCACCGCGCACACCGGCAGTGGCCGCCGGTGGAGCACAACCACGGCCTGGGTCGCTCGGGTCAGGGTCACGTACAGGCTCGGGGCGGCTGCACTGTCGTCGCTCCACAGCTCGGCCGGCTCGACCACCACGACGACGTCCATCTCGAGACCCTGCAGCTCCTCCGGTGAGTACCAGCCGACACCGTCCGGAGCGACCGGGCGGGCGCGGTCGGGGTGCAGGACGACGGCGGCCGTGCCGGTGCCGTCGAGCAGCGCAGCGGCGCGGGCCAGCGCCGTGGGCACTAGGTCGGCGTCGTCGTCCAGCCGCTCGAGCTCCAGCGGCCGACCGTCGGTGCGCACCGCGATGGGCACCTGCACGTCGGGACGTGCTGCCAGGATGACGGCGGCCGCCGGAGCGAGCAGCGGCGCCGGCGTGCGGTAGCTCATCGACAGGCGCAGGACGCGCGCGCGGGGTAGGCCCACCGATGCCATCCGCTTCACCCAGCTCTCGTCGAACGGCGCGCGGCTCTGCGCGCGATCGCCGACGACGGTGAACGAGCGGCTCGGGCACCGCCAGAGCAGCACCTGCCACTCCACGCCGGTCAGGTCCTGCGCCTCGTCGACGACGACGTGGGAGAACGTGCGCTCGCCCAGGCGCGGTGGCGGGGGCGCGCTGGCCGGCTCGAGCACGTCGGCGGTGTCTACCAGGCCGTCCTCGCCCTCGGTGAGCATGTACAGGTGCGCGTTGTCGGCGTCCGCCAGCTCGCGCATGCGTGCCACGGCCTCCCGTGCCGCGGCCCGTCGCGTGGCGAGCTCGACCGCTGGCACCTCGTCGATCGGGTTCAGTCCCAGCCGCTGACGCGCGACGTCGAGCAGGGGCTGGTCCGTGACGTGCCAGCCCTCACCGTCGAGGGCGTGCGCCCGCACCGCCGCACGGCCTGTCTCGGTCAGCCAGGGCGCGCAGTGCGCGAACAGCCCGCGGTGGGTGAGCAGGTCGGTGACGACCCCCGCCGGCGTCAGGTCCGGCCAGGTCGTGCGCAGCGCTCGGACGACGGCCGGGTCCCGGGCCACGTCGGGGGCTCCGAGCAGGTCGGCCAGCGCTTCGAGTAGCTCCTTGCGGCGTGGGACGTGCTGGGTCTCCCCGCAGGTCTCGAGCGCGTCCACCCAGTGCCGTGGGCGGACGACCACGTCGCCGTCGGCCAGCTCGGCCACGACCGCTTCCTGCGGCAGGTCCTGGAAGAACGCGACCGCCCGCTCGACCGCCGTCACCATGCGCGGGTCGCCCTTGAGCCAGGCCAGCACCGGCTGGCTCTCGCGACGGGTGGCGGCCTCGGCGTAGAGGTCTTCCAGGGTGACGACGGGGACTTCGTCCTCGCCCGCGCTGGGCAGCACGTCCTGGACGTAGGCGGCGAGCCGGACGTGCTTGGTCACGTACAGCACTGCGTTCTGCTGGGAGAACGACACGTAGGCCGCCCGGTGCAGCGCCACGACCGTCTTGCCGGTGCCGGGGCCGCCGTCCACGACGGTGCACCCTCGCGCATCGGCCCGCACGATCGCGTCCTGGTCTGCCTGGATGGTGGCCAACGCACTGCTCATCCGGTCGGTGCGACTCGTCGCGAGAGCGGCGAGGAAGGCGCTCTGCGCGTCCTGCAGGCCGGTCTCCTCCTGTGGGACGCCGAGGTCGAGCCACTCGTCCCAGCTATCGACCACGATCCCTTCGGTCCACCGGAACCGGCGACGCCGCACGACCCCCATCGGGGAGGCGAGCGTGGCGGCGAAGAACGGCTCCGCCTCGGGCGTGCGCCAGTCGACAAGCAGCTGGCGGCCGTCAGCGTCACGCAGTCCGAGTCGGCCGACGTAGACCCGGGAGCCGTCAGCGCGGTCGAAGCGCCCCAGGCACAGCTCGTTCCCCAGCAGGCTCAGCACATGCAGCCGCCCGCTGAGCTGATGCGTTTCAAGGTCACGCTGCAGGCGTGCCGCGCCGGCGGGCACCTCCAGCCGTCGCAGCTGGTCGAGCCGGCGCCGCAGGTCGTCTACCTGCTGCTCGACGACCTCTAAGACGGTCGCGAGGTGATCGCCGTCGAGGGACAGGGAGGCGAGGGCGGTGGGTGAGAAGCGGCGGGCATCCAGAACGGTCAAGGAGAGTCCTTCGTGCAGTGCAGCGAGCCGAAGTGCGGACTGTGAGGCCCAGATCCCCCCTTGCGGCAAGCCCCCGTCTGTGGGAGACAGTGGACAGGGCAAGCACCGGGCGTCGCTCTCTCCGCCGTGCCGCAGCACGCAGTGTGACTGCCGCCGGCACCACCGAGTCGAAGCGCCCGGCTCCGCCCACCCGCCAGAAGGAGTGCCCGACGCGGGGCGGGTGCGAGCTTCTTCATCTGCCCCGGTCGGCCGGAGCCAGTCTTCTGGCCGCGGCTGGGACGGGCATACGGTCGGGACACGGCGGCTGCCGCTCGACAAGACCGTCTCAGCTCTGGCGCTGCCGTTGTTTTCGTCATACGATATCCGGGTGGTGAGCGACGAGCAGGTGCAGCAGTGGGCCGACGAGGGCGAAGCCGGTTATGACGTCGACGTTCTGAAGCGTCGGGGTCGCGGGCGCCCTGGTCGTGGGGCTGAACCGATGCAGGTCGTGGCCGTGCGGCTGACCGCCGAGGAGCTCGACGCTCTCGACGAGGCGGCAGCCAGGAATGAGATGACCAGGTCCGAGGCGATCCGGGCCGCGCTGGGCCACTTCGCTGCGTGAAAGTCCACAGCAGCGCGCTGAAGCATGGCATCTCGACGGAGGACGCGATCCAGGTAGCAGAGTGGTCGCTGTGGATCGAGCCCCTGGACGACGACGGCCCTCCCCGCCGAGAACTTCGCCTGGGCTTCGATACCGCGGCCCGCTTGCTGGAGACGGTGGTCCTTGTCTTCGAGAAGGGCGAAGAGATGGTCATCCATGCCATGCCGGCCCGCAAGAAGTACCTCGACCTCCTGCCGTAGAGATCGAGGTCGGAACCCAAGCTTCGATCAAGTCGTGACGCCACTCGCCAGGCTGTAGCGATCTTTAGCCGGTCATGCCGGCGAGGAAGGAGGCGACGCAGTGGCTGGCGTGCCGGTCCTTGTTGTTCTTGGCCATGTCATACAGCCCGGTGGTGCGTGGGTCGGCGTGGCGCATCGCGATCTGCATGTCGCGCATCGGGACGCCGCTGACCAGCCCGGCGGTGCAGAAGGTGCGGCGCAGCCCGTGCGGCGTGATGTGCCTGCAGCCGGACGTCTTGGCGATGAGGTTCACCATGCGCCGGGCGTCCAGCGTGCTCAGCGCGTGCCCGGCCTGGTTGAGTAGCAGCGGCCCTGCAGGTCGGCCGTCCACGACAACGCGGACGGCGCGCATCACCGGTACCGGGAGTGGGATGTCAGCGGGCTTGCCGCCCTTGCCGATGAACTTCAGACTGTCGTAGCCGCCGTCCTGGCTCAGTGACTCGACCCGCAGGCTGCACATCTCGGCGACGCGCAGGCCGGACAGCCCCATGAGGGCGGCTGCAGCATGCTCGGTTGGGCCGGCCCTGCGGGACGCATCGAGGAAGGCAGCGAACTCCAACGGCGTGAGGAACGTCCGCTTCTGACCTTCCTCGTGAACCGTTGGCGCAGCCACGAATTCGGCGGGGTTGCGGAGCAGGACGTCGTCACGCACGCACGTCTTGTAGAAGGAGCGGACGCCGATGAAGTGCTGGCAGATGTAGGACTCCGACCAGGGCTGGGTCTCGCACCAGCGCATGAACAGCTCGATGTGCGGGCGCTTGGCCTGAAGCGGCGGCAAGTCGTTCTGCAGGCACCAGTCGACGTAGTGCTTGATCACCCGGCGCTGCTTGTCGAACGAACGGCCCTTGTAGGCCGACAAGAACCCCGCGAGGGCGAGTTCCAGCGGATCGCGTGAGACCAGCGCCCGCTCCATCAGCACCAGTGCGTCGTCCGTCTGTCCAGTCATGTCTGCCGCCTCGTTGTAGGGGGCCAAGGACTGTCCTCGCCGGGGCCCACCCGCACCAGGCAGGCATGAGCCCCCAAGCCACTTCGGCTGCCGGTGCACCGGGGCGGGTGCGAGCACCTCGAGCCCCCCGGGCGGCCAGAGCCGGTCATATGTTCTCTCCCGGCGACCCGAAGTGAACGCTCATGCCGAGAAGCGGATGGGCTGTACCATCGTGGCAGTCCTGCAGGTGCCAAGCGGGCAGCCCGAGCCACCTCCGGCCGTACCCGGCCTCGCTCGTGACGCAGTAGACGCTTCTGTTCCGCCTCCCGTCCCGACTACACCCCCAGTAGCAGCGCGGCGAGCACCGCCACCGACATCGCCGCAGCCGGCTGACCCTCGAGGCTCATCGCCCTGCGCTTACTTGCCGGCTCCCGATGCGGAGGCGCAATCGAGAAGCAGGGCCCCGTTGCGGCAGACGCCGACGTTCGGGACTTGCATCCGGTACCTCGGTACAGGCCTACCGTCTGCACGTGACGACGACACCAAGCACGGACCGCGGGCTGGCGCCCGCCGCATGCACCCTGCCGACAGCGGAGCAGCCGATGCGGCTCGCCGAGTTCGACGCCCTGTTGACCCATCACTTACAGCAAGTACAACGGGTGGACGCCAACCGGGTCGTGCTGACGCTGACCGGCGGACCTCAGGTAGCGGGGACCGCAGCCGACCTCGCCGCGCGCGAGAGCGCCTGCTGCTCGTTCTTCACCTTCGAGCTGATCATCACCAACGCCACCCTGACGCTCGCCGTCAGCACCGCAGCCGCACACACAGACGTGCTGGCTGCGCTGGCCGACCGGGCCAAATCACTGGTCGGAGCAGCGAGGTGACCGGGCTACGGACCGGCGAGGTCGCCAAGGCGGCAGGTGTCAACATCCAGACACTGCGCTACTACGAGCGCCGCGGTCTGCTCGCCGAGCCCGACCGCACCCTCGGTGGCCACCGGGTCTACGACCAGCAGACCGTCACCGTCCTGAAGGTGATCAAGGCAGCGCAGCGGCTCGGCTTTACCCTCGACGAGGTCGCCGACCTGCTCGAGACTGCCCGGCACCGGCACGGCCGCACGAACACCAAGAGCCTGCAGGTGCGTGCGCAGCTGAAGCTCGCCGAGGTTGAGCAGCGCCTGGCGGACCTTACCGTCGTGCGCGACACCCTTCGCGCCGCCCTCGACGCCGGCTGCGACGACCTGGTCGCCTGCGCCAACACCCCCTGCTGCCCGCTACCGTTCGTCGAGCTGGCCGGGTCGGAGGAGCAGGTGTGAAGCCCCCAACCAAGACCACCGCCGCGACCGGGCATCCCAGAGCCTGTGTCGCCGGCTGCGCCGGCCCGGTCCTGCTGACCGCCGGGCTCATCTCCACCGGGGGGCCGCTGCGGTCGGGCACGTGGCTGCCCGTGCTGTCCGCCGTCCTCATCGGTGCGGCAACGCGCACCTTCGTCCCCACGTGCTGCCGCTCAAGGCCAGGCGCGCGCCATCGACGCCGCCCACGGCAGCGGCAGCGGCAGCGGCTGCCATCCCGCAGCGGAGCCGGTGGCTCGCGCTGATGCCCCACGCGCGGCTCCTACGATCACCCGGTAACCGTCGCCCGTTCGATCCTGCTGTTCGTGCTCGCGATCCTCGCCGCCTACGGCGGCATTTTCGTCGCCGGCAGCCTGCTCTGGGGCATGGTCGTCGACGGCTTCAAGCCAGACCGATGGGACTTTGGGTCGCTGGCTGTGTAGAACTCATACACGAGCCTGTCGAAGATCGGGACGAGGTCCGGGCGCTTCCGGTGCATCTGCTTGGTGACCGCGACCGCCTTGAAGGCGGATAGGCCAACGCCGTCGGCCTCGCCTGACGCGACGATCGCGGGCGTCCGCTGCTGCCCAAGCGGTGCCGGATTCGGCGAGTCAACATCTAGGAACTGCTCGGGGCGGCTGGCCGGGTGGTCAAGGACGGCTTGCATCGCGGCGAGCACCGTCGCACCAGTCCGGTCGGCTGGAACAGCGGGATGACCTGCCGCCAGTTTACGGGCACGCTCAGCAGGGCGGGTGCGCGGCAGTCCAGAGGGGTGAGGGTGTCGTGGTCGCCGAGGCGTTCGTAGGTGCGGAAGGCCCGTCGTCCGTGGGGTTCGGTGTAGGCGGCCAGGTGCTCAGCGGCGCAGCCGCGCAACTCTCCGATACTGACGGCAGTCATGGTTCTCCTCGGCGACCGGTGGTCGCGCCGCAGCGCTCAACCTGCCTGAAGGCCAGACAGAGTACCGCTCGTCAGGTTGGACCTGATAAGGGCCGTCAGCATGGCAACGCGCCCGTCGGCAGTACCGCGGCTCGCGGCAGACGCGGACATGTCGAGCGGGGCGCCGTGTCCTTGCCTCGCTGGCTGCGGTCAGCTCTCTACCGTGGGCATCTGGCGCAGGGTGAGCGCTTGTGCAAGGACGCCAAAGGGCCCGTGCTCGTCGTGGAGCACGCTGCTCGTGACGCCGAGGCCGCGGCTGCCGAACGACACCGTGGTGTCGAAGCCGAGCCAGTCGCCGCGGGGCTCGCCGAACAGGTGTGCTGTCAGGTCGACGTTCGGGAAGGCCAGCGCATGCGGGCTGATGCGCACCGTCATCCCGTTCGCGATATCGACCAGCCCCGCCGCTCCGGCCAGGCGGCTGACTCGCTCGTCCGTCAGCAGCGGCACGTCGGTGCGGACCCAGTAGCGGGCCCGACCCGGCTCGAGCTCCACGCGCCGGACCTGGGCGGAGGCGATGAACCCGCCAGGCCAGATCGACGTCGGGTCCCAGGCGGTGAATTCATCAGGAGGAGGGAGTCGCTCATGCGCCGTGCCAGCGACCGCCGAGCTGTCGCAGGACTGCAGGAGCCAGGCGCGCAAACGCACGGTGTCCCGCCCCGATGAGGTCAGCGTCGCCTCCACCAGCTCGATGGTGCGGCCCGGCCGGACGACAGCGACGGACGTCGTGAACGGCCCGACGAGCATGGTGCCCAGGATGTCGAACGACAGGCGGCCGACGACGAGGGCGCTGCGCCCGCGAGCATCTCGGTCGGCCTCGACGAGGTGCACGAGCAGACCGAGCGCAGGGCCGACGTGCTGCTCGGCGACGTCCCAGGCGCCGCTCACGTGGTCGGTGGCGGCGAAGCCTCCGTCGGCCTGCCGCTCGAAGTACGCCCGTGCCCTTGTCATGGAGCAAGCATTCCGGTGCGCGCGACCGACAGCAGCAGCGGCCCCGACAGAAGGCAGGGAAACAAGCGCACGGCTCGCGGCGGATGTGTGCGCTCGCTCCTTATCGGCCATCACCCGCTGTCCGCAGGACAAGGGTGCCCAGTTGGGGCCGGACTGTTCATCGGAGAATGGGACGGTGAGTGATCTTGACGCCGACGACCTCTTGGTCCGACAGGCCCGCCTCGTCCCGCTCCACGGGCGCGGGGTGGGCGGACCGGTCGACCTGAGAGTGACGGGAGGCCTGATCGCCGAGGTCGGGCCGAGCCTGACCTCCCGAGGAGAACCCGAGCTCGAAGCCGGAGGCAGGTGGGCGATCCCGGGTCTGTGGGACGCACACGTCCACCTGCAGCAGTGGTCCCGCTCGCGGCAGCGCCTCGACCTGTGCGGTACGCATGGACCCGAAGACGTGACCCGGCGAGTGGCGGCGCACCTCACCGCCACAAGCCACGAGGACGTCGGGCTCGTCGTCGGGTATGGGCACCGATCCGCGGCCTGGGCACGACAGCCGACCGTCGCGGAGCTCGATGTCGTCTCCGGGCGGCGCCCGGTCGTCCTGATCAGCGGTGACGCGCATCACGGATGGGTGAACAGCGCAGGACTCGCGCTGCTCGGCCTGCCCCCGCGCGCCGGGACCGTCGACGAGGCACCATGGTTCGAGGTCTTCCCCCAGGTCCAAGCACTGGAGCAGCCGGCTGAGGACGCACTGCGGCAGGCCGTGCGTGATGCGGCAGCCCGTGGCGTCGTGGGCGTGGTCGACATGGAGTGGGAGGACGGTCCGCACCTGTGGCCCCAGCGGATCGCCGCCGGGATCGACCTGCTGCGGGTGCGACCCGCCGTCTACGAGTCGGGGCTCGACACCGTGCTGGCCGAGCACCTGCGGGCCGGGGATCCGCTGCCGGGCGGTCGCGGACTGGCAACGATGGGCCCGTTCAAGGTGATCTTCGACGGTTCCCTGAACACGCGCACCGCGTACTGCTGCACCCCTTATGCCGGGCCCGGTGGCGCCCCGTGGCACGGGCTGCTCAACCTCACACCGGAAGAGCTGGACGCCGTGGTAGCCCGCGCCGCCGCAGGCGGGCTTGAGTCCGCAGTCCACGCAATCGGCGACGCCGCGGTGACCGCCGCCTTGGACGCGATGCAGCTGGCAGGCGCGGGGGGTTCGGTCGAGCACGTCCAGTTGGTGGCGCGAGCCGACTTGCCACGCTTTCAAGCGCTAGGGATCCGGGCGAGCGTCCAGCCTGCACACCTGCTCGACGACCGGGACGTCACGGCATCAATCTGGCCGGACGCGCAGGACCGCTGCTTCGCCCTCCGCAGTATGCGTCATGCCGGCGCTGAGCTGGCGTTCGGCAGTGATGCTCCCGTAGCCCGGCTCGACCCGTGGTTAGCCATGTCCGCCGCCGTCCACCGCGGGGAAGTCAGTCAGGCGCCCTGGACCGCGCACGAGGCGCTGACGCCGGCGCAGGCACTTGCAGCGAGCACCGACGGACAGCAGCTACGCCCGGGCGACCGCGGAGACCTCGTTCTCCTCGACGACAACCCGCTCGCCCACGAGCGCACGACCACGGCCGCTGCCCGCCGACTCCACGATGTGCGGGTAACAGAGACGGTGGTTGGCGGCCGGACGACACACAGAACGATCTGAACTGGCGTGGCTCGGCGCGTTGCCTTCCCCAGGCTTCGATGCAGACGCGACTCCCTCCTCCACCCGAACAGAAGCCGCCGGCGCCTCGGGCGCCGATGTCCGCTTCTCTTAGACCTCAGCCTGTCGGCTTCCGGCGGCGGCGCGGGACGACGCTGGCGTCGGTTTGCGCCATCCGGGCAGCCGGCCGAATCGTCTGCTCGGCGGCGGTGAAGACGTCCTGTGCCAGTCGCTCGCTGAAGCCGGCGAGGAAGGCCAGCGTGTAGAAGAAGTAGGCTCGAGTGGCCTCGTCCTCGGGCACCGCCACGGGTGCCAGACCGGACATCACGACGACGTAGAGTGCCACCCCGAAGACGGCTCCGAGCACCGGCCGGAAGGCACCCGACAGGCGGACGGCGAAGCCCCCGGCCCGGGGGTCGATGTCCATCTTCCCGCGGGTGATCCGCGCCATGACGCTGATGACCGCGCCAATCCCGCCGGCGGCCAGGATGCCGACGGTGAGGGAACGATCGAACTCGGAGCCGGCCAGGGTGAGCGCCCAGCCCAGCAGGACGACGAGGAAGACGCCCATCGGCATGGCTTGGGTGTATCGGCGCAGGCTCGTTCGGCGGCCGGCCTGCTCGATGAACGCCGCAGCCTGATCGAGCTCGTTGTTGGCGGTCGCGATGGACTGCTCGATGCGCCGGATCGAGGCCTCCCGGTCGGTGGCCCGCGACGCGTCGGTGCCGGCATGTTGGGCGTCGAGCACCCCGAGCAGGTACACAGCCAGGGAGTGCAGGATCCGCAGCGCCATGTGGCGGTCGACCGCATCCATGTCCGAAAAGCCCTGCCGCGAGAGCGAGGTGCAGCGCCAGATGGCCTCCTCGAACTCGGGTGAGACGGCAGCCACGCTGTCGGGTGGATAACGAAGGTGGATCTCGTTGTCGGCGGTGAGAACAGCCCCGGCACGGATGTGCCGGCTGAAGTAGGTGTCCTGGACCGGCCCGCCGTGGCCATCGCCGTAGAGCCGCTCCAACTCGGGGATGAGACGAAGGAACCGCTGCCGCTCGGCCGGGTCCGGGTTGCATTCCGACCGGCTCAGCCATCGTGCCTCGATGATCTGGTCCAGGCTGATGTAGCCGGCCTGGAGAGTGGCCTCGAGGTCCACGCTGCGGGTCCGGTCGGCGCATCCGGCGCCATGGACGGTCAACGTCGCTCCTGCAGCGAGATCAGTCACCGTGCCGAGCGCGCTTCCCGTCCGGCTGGGCGCGAGTGCTGCCGTCTCCGTCCCCACGGCCGACCTCCGAACTCAGGCAGCGACACCAGCGTCGCCGGATGCTCTGAACGAGTCACGGAGGTCCCACGCTGATACAGGGGCTGGCCAAGCAGCCGGCCCGGGGTGTCTCACGGCAGCTTGCGGACCCACTCGTCGTACGACGGGGCCTCGGTGCCCACCGAGGTCTCGTCGCCGTGCCCGGTCAGCACCCGGGTCTCCGGCGGCAGCGCGAACAGCCGGGTGCGGATCGAGTCCAAGATCGTCGGGTAGTCGCTGAAGCTGCGTCCGGTCGCGCCCGGACCACCGGCGAAAAGGGTGTCACCGGTGAACACGACCCCGAGATCCGGGACCGAGAAGCAGACCGCACCAGGCGCATGCCCCGGGGTGTGCAGGACGTGCATCCTCGTCCCGGCCACCTCGAGCACCTGCCCCTCGCGCAGCGCCCCGTCCGGCTCGTGCCGGGCGTGGGTCAGGTCCCACAGCACCCGGTCGTCCGGGTGCAGCAGCACCGGCGCGCTCAGCCGCTCACCGAGCTCGGGGGCGAAGCGGACATGATCGTCGTGGGCGTGCGTGCAGGCGATCGCGACCACCGTCCGCTCGCCGACGGCTGCCTCGATCGCGTCGGGGTCGTGCGGTGCGTCGAGGACGACGACCTCGTCGTCGTCGCCGAGCAGCCACACGTTGTTGTCGACCTCGAACGTCTCGCCGTCGAGGCTGAAGGTCCCGCTCGTCACGAGATGCTCGATGCGGGCTCCCATCAGAGCACCACGACCGACCGAAGGACGCCGCCCTCGTGCATCCGGTCGAACGCAGCCTCGACCTCGTCGAGGCCGATCCGCTCGGACACGAAACGGTCGAGCGCAAATCTCCCCTGCTGCCACAGGTCGACGAGCAGCGGGAAGTCCCGCTCGGGTAGGCAGTCGCCGTACCACGAGCTCTTGATCTGCCCCCCGTGACCGAACACCTCGACCAGCGGGATCTCGAAGGTCATCGTCGGGTTCGGCACCCCGACCAGCACCGCTGTGCCGGCGAGGTCGCGCGCGTCGAAGGCCTGCCGAAAGGTCTCCGGCCGGCCGACGGCGTCGATGACGACGTCCGGACCGAAGCCGCCGGTCAGCTGACGCAGCCGGGCCACCACATCCTCCGTCGAGGCGTCTACGGTGTCGGTCGCACCGAAGTCCTTCGCCCACTGCAGCTTCCGACCGTCCAGGTCGACGGCGATCACCTGGCGGGCGCCGGCGTAGATCGCGCCGGCGACGGCTGCGCTCCCCACCCCGCCGCAGCCGATGACCGCCACCGTGTCGCCCTGGCGCACCGGCGCGGTGTTGACCGCGGCCCCCCAGCCGGCCATGACGCCGCAGCCCAGCAGACCTGCGGCGGCCGGATCGGCCGATGGGTCGACCTTGGTGCACTGGCCCTCGTGGACCAGCGTCTTCTCGGCGAACGCCCCGATACCCAGGGCCGGAGTCAGCTCGGTCCCGTCCTTCAGGGTCATCTTCTGCGTCGCGTTGTGGGTGCCGAAGCAGTACCACGGTCGGCCACGCCGGCAGGCCCGGCACCGGCCGCACACCGCCCGCCAGTTCAGGACGACGAAGTCGCCGACCGCGACGTGCGTCACGCCCGCCCCGACCGTGTCGACGACGCCGGCCGCCTCATGCCCGAGCAGGAAGGGGAACTCGTCGTTGATCCCGCCCTCGCGGTAGTGCAGGTCGGTGTGGCACACGCCGCACGCCTGCACGCGCACGACCACCTCGCCCGGACCGGGATCGGGCACGACAATGGTCTCGACAGTGACCGGTGCGCCCTTGGCGAGCGCGACGACTGCGCGTACTTCCTGCGACATGGTGGAGACCTCTCTTCGACGGGGCACGGCCGTGCAGCCGACGTTATCCCGCTGGCCGGCGGACCTCGCGGAGCAACCCGTCCACCCGCCGGGTCCAGCCGCGGGAGTCCAGGTGCTCCAGCAGCGGTACGGCGACGCGGCGCGTCGTCCCGAGCGCGACCTTCGCCTGGCTGAGCGTGAACGGCTGGGGCAGTCCGGCGAGCACCCGCATCGCCCGGGCCGGACCGTCCGGCAGCAGCACGACGTCCTCGCGCAGTCGCAGCAGCCGTCCGGCCCGCTCCGCCGCCGCGAGCTCACGCATCCCCAGCCCGAGCGCGGCGAGATCGGGAGCATCCGGAGCGTCCATCGGCTCAGCAGCAAGGCGCTTCTCCAGCGCGACAATGCCGTCCTCAGCCGCACCGAGGGTGGCGGTCGCTCCGGGGCGGCGCAGCCGTCCTGCCGCCGACTCCAGTCCGGCGACGGCGGCCAGCGGGGCCAGCAGCCGCCGATCGGGCAGACCGACCGCGTGGCTCGCGGCCGCGAGCGGCAGTCCGCCCTCGAGCGGCGCACTCGCGGCGTGCGCGTCCACCGCGGCTCGCAGGCTCTCGGTCCACGCGGTCCAACGCTCCGGGGCCACCAGCCAGTCTCCGTGCACGACGACGCCGTCGGCACTCTCGGTCGCGACACCCAGGGCCTGCAGCTGTGAGCGCAGCACCGCGCCACGGCGCAGCACCTCCTGCACCAGGCTCGGCACATCCCCAGCGGTCACGAGGGCGTCCCCGCGCTCGGCGGCGGCGCCCCGGCGGCGCAGTCCCGGCGGATCGGCGTCCAGCACCAGCACGCCGGCCGCGACGGTCTGCCGCCCGGGGTCGCGCAGCAACGCCCGATCCCCGGCGCGCAACGGCAGCGGCCGGTGCAGCAGCGCCCGGGCGGTGTCCGGCCCGAGCGGTCGCAGCCGAACTGCCACTGCGGTGGAGCCGACGTGCAGCAGCAGCTCGGCGGGAAGCTCCCGCGGGTCGGCCGACAGGCGCAGATCCACCGCGCTCACCGCACGCCATGCCCCGGGCGTCAGCAGCGCGTCACCGCGCTCCACATCGTCCCGCTCGATGCCGCGCAGGTTGACCGCGACCCGGGCGACGCCAGCGACCTCGGCGTAGGTCTGACCCAGGCTCTGCAGACCGCGGACCCGGACGGTACGGCCGCGCAGCTCCAGCTCGTCGCCGACCCGCAGCGTGCCCGCTCCGAGCGTGCCGGTGACGACGGTCCCGCTGCCCTTGACGCTGAACGAGCGGTCGAGCCACAGCCGTACCGGCCCGTCGACGACCGCGGGTGGCAAGCCGGCCACCAGCCGGTCCAGGGCCGCCTGCAGGTCGGGAAGCCCGGCGCCGGTCGACCCCGACACGGCGACCGCCTCGACCTCCCCGAGGCTGGAGCCACGGATCTGGTCCAGGGCCTCACCCATGGCGGCTGCCGGGTCGGCGAGGTCGCTGCGGGTGACGGCGAGCAGTCCGTGACCGAGGCCGAGCGCGTCGACGGCGGCCAGATGCTCACCGGACTGCCGACGCCAGCCCTCGTCGGCCGCAACCACGACGAGCACCGCCGGCGCCGGCCCGAGCCCGGCCAGCATGTTGCCGATGAAGCGCTGATGCCCTGGCACGTCGACGAAGCCGAGAACCTCCCCCGACGGTAGCGCCGCCCAGGCGTAACCCAGGTCGATCGTCATCCCCCGCCGGCGCTCCTCCGCCCACCGGTCGGGCTCCATCCCGGTGAGCGCCCGCACCAGCGTGCTCTTGCCGTGGTCGACGTGACCGGCGGTGGCTACGACGTGCATGCGCGGACCGCTTCGAGCACTCGCTCGTCATCGGTCTCGGGGACGCAGCGCAGGTCGAGCAGGCACCGCCCGCGCTCCACCCGTCCGACCACGCAGGGCCGTCCGGCCCGCAGCCGGGGTGCGTACGACGCCGGCAGCGCGACGGCCCAGCCCGGCAGGCCGAGCCCTGGGGCGCCCCCACCACCGACAGCTCCGTCGCTGGGAACGACCTCGGCCGGAGCGCCGGCGGCGGTCAGTGCCGAGGCCAGCTCCTCGCACCGGGTCCGCAGCCCGTCCGGGTCTGCCGTGAGAGCCCGCCACGTCGGTGTCTGCGGTCCGCGCAGCGTCGCCTCGAAGGCGGCAAGGGTCAGCTTGTCGACGCGCAGCGCCCGGGCGAGCGGGTGCCGTCGCAGCCGCTCGACGATGTCGGCCCGACCGAGCAGCAGCCCGGCCTGCGGCCCGCCGAGCAGTTTGTCGCCACTGGCGGTCACGAGGTCGGCTCCGGCGCGCAGGACCGTGCGCGCGTCGGGCTCATCCGGCAGCAACGGGTGGGGGGCGAGCAGGCCACTGCCGATGTCGACGACGAGCGGCGCCCCGAGCCCCGCCAGCTCGGCGGTTCCCACCTCGCTGTGAAAGCCCTCGACGCGGAAGTTGCTCGGGTGCACCTTCAGCACGCACCCGGTGTCCGGACCGATCGCGTCGGCGTAGTCGCGCAGATGCGTGCGGTTGGTGGTGCCCACCTCCCGGATCCGGGCGCCGGTGCTGAGGATCAGGTCGGGCAGCCGGAAGCCGTCGCCGATCTCGACCATCTCACCGCGGCTGACGACGACCTCGCGTCCGGCGGCCAGCGCAGTGGTCGCGAGCACCAGCGCTGCGGCGCCGTTGTTCACGGCGAGCACGTCCTCGGCGTCCGGGACCGCGTCCCGGAGCGCGGCCAGGGTGCCTCGGCCTCGGCGGGCCCTCGATCCGTCCGCCACGTCGAACTCGACGTCGACGTAGCCGGCCGCCACCTGCAGCGCCTCGACCGCAGCCGCCGACAGTGGCGCGCGACCCAGGTTGGTGTGGAGCACGACGCCGGTGGCGTTGAGCACCCGCCGCAGCGTCGTGCCGGATTCGGGCAGGGACGCGACGGCGTACGCCACGACCTGCTCCGGCGGGATGTCCCCGGCCCGTGCGCAGGCCTGGGCGGCGACGACGGCAGCCTTGACCAGCGCGGGGCCGAGCCGTTCGACGGCTGCTGTCAGCGCCGGGTCGGCGAGGGCGACGTCGGTACGGGGCACCCGCCGGCGTGGGTCGTCCATCGGTCTGCTCCCGTCAGTGGGCCCCATCAATGTGCCAGGCCGGATCGGGTGGCCGCGACGAGCCGCAGCGCGAGCAGCCCGGCGAGTGCGGTGAAGACGGCCAGCGGCAGCTGTACGAACGTGGCCTCGGCGACCACCGCCGTGACGAACGGCGCTGCGAAACCGAGGTAGGCGCAGGCGAGGAACACTGCTGACAGGGCTCCACGTCGAGCCGGCTGCGCCAGGCGTGCGGTCAGACCCAGGCCGGCGGCGAAGGCGAGCCCGCCACCGGCGCCGAGCAGCAGAGCGGCCAGCAGCAGGAGCGGCGGCGAGCCCGTACCCGCCCCGATGGTGGACAGCAGGTATCCGACGGCGCCGGACGCCACGCCGACAGTCGCGCTCCACGGCCCGATCCGGCGTTGCAACGGGGCCGCCAGAGCGCCGGCCCCGAGGGTGATCCCGGCCAGGACGCCGGTGAGCAGCACCGGCGGAGCGGAGGTCTCCACCAGCAGTGGCACGGCGGCGATGACGACCGACGGGAAGGCGTAGACGCAGACGGCGAGCGGAGCGAGCACGGTGAGCAGGATCCGCCTGTCCTGCGCGAGGATCAGCGGGCCGCGTGCGTGCGGCTGCGCGGCGCCCAGCTGGACCGTCTCCGGCAGCCGCAGGGCCGCGACGAGACCGGCGGCGACCAGGACGATGTGCACGAGGTAGGGCAGCGTCGTGGGCCAGGCCACGTATTCCGCGAGGATCCCGGCCGTGAGCGGTCCCAGCGAGAAGCCGGCCGTCATGGCGACTGCCGCGCGCCGGCCGGCCGCCCCCGCCCCCGCCGCGGCGGACAGCTCGGCCACCCAGGCGCTGCCGACGGTGAAGACCGCGCCGCTGACCGCGCCCTGCAGGAAGCGGCCGGCGAACAGCAGCGGGAGCGAGGAGGCAGCGGCGATCAGCAGCAGCGAGGTGATCGCCGCGAGCACGATGAGTGGCAGGACGACCCGGCGCCGACCGAGTCGGTCGGACAGCGGTCCGGCGAGGAACAGCGCCGGCATCAGCCCGGCGGCATAGACGCCGAAGACCGCCGTGAGCACGTTCGGGCCCAGGTCGAGGGTGTCGCGGTAGACCAGCAGCAGCGGCGTCGGGACGTTGGTGCCGGCGGCGACGGCGAACAGTGCGAAGGCCGCGCCGCGCCAGGTCCGTTCGTCGACCGTCGTGCCCGTCAGGGCCTCACTCCTGGGTGGCATCGCCCGCGCGCCCCGGTCCGCCGCACGGACGATCCTCTCCTTCGACGACCTCGACAACACCTGCAGCGGAGACGGACGGGAATCGAACCCGCCAGCGACGGATACCGCCGCTCACCGGTGTTGAAGACCGGGACGCCCACCAGGAACGCGTACGCCTCCCTCGTCCGTGCGAGCACGGACCGAGGAGAACAGCATAGGTGCGACTGTCCGGGCACCGCGCCCGCACGCCGCGACCTACGCCGTGTCGAGCCCGGTGGGGATCGGGGCCAGCCCGAACGCGCCGCGGAAGAACAGCAGCGGCGCGTCCTCACGGTGCGTGACGAGCTGCTGCACCCGTCCGACCACGATGTCGTGATCACCGGCGACGTGCACGTCCTGCACCGTGCACAGCACGGTCGCGAGCGTGCCCTCGATCGCCGGTCCCCACGGCGTCTGGTACCACGCCAGACCGGTGAACTTGTCCGTCCCCTTGACGGCGAACCGGGCGCTGACGTGCTGCTGGTCGCCGGCGAGGACGTTGACGGCAAATCGGCCGGACGTCCGGATCCGGGGCCAGGACAAGGAGGTGTGTGCGGGGCAGAACAGCACCAGCGGTGGATCCAGTGACACCGACGCGAACGACTGGCAGGTGAATCCGACGGGAGCTCCGTCGTCGTCGCCGGTCACGACGACGACGCCGCTCGCGAACGAGCCGAGCACCCGTCGCATCTGCTCCGGGGATGCGACCTGCTCCATGCCTGGTTCCCTCCCAAATGCCGCCGAGGCTGTGCGAGCGACGGGTCATTGGAAGGTTAGGGTGCCCGGATGGCTCGGTCAGGATTCGGTCGGCGCGGCGTGCTTCTCGTGGTCGTGCTCGTGCTCGTGGTGGCGGCCGGAGCCGGGCTGTTCCTCGTGCAGCAGCAACGGGCGACCGAACGCCGGCTGGACGCGGCTGCGACGTCCGCGGCTCAGGCTTTCGCCATGGCGGCGCAGAGCCGCGATCTCGGTCCGGCCCGGCTGGTCGAGCTCGCGCCAGCGGCCGCGCAGGAGCAGTACGCCGCCCTCACGAGGGGGCTGGGAACGGTGCAGCCGGTGGTCGAGGTCACCGCGGTCCGGCGAGAGGAACGCACCGGGACAGCGGATCTGACGTGGCGCTGGCCGTTCGGCCCGCAGGGCTGGACCTACACCACGCAGCTGCCGCTCGCGCCGACCGGTCCTGACGACGCGCCCTGGGGTGGGCGCTTCTCCCCCGCCGCGATCCACCCGATGCTGGTTGCCGGCGACACCCTTGCGGCCCGCCGCACGACGGAGCCGCGAGCTGATGTGCTCGGTCGGGACGGGACGGCCCTGATCACCAACGGCCCGGTCGTCGACGTCGGCGTCCAGCCCTCGAGGACGCCCGACCCGGCCGGCCTGGCCCGCACTCTCGGTGAACTGCTCGACGTGGACGCGGCGGCACTCGAGGGGCGCATCAAGGCCGCCGGACCGGACGCGTTCGTGTCCGTGATCACCCTGCGGCGCAGCGATTACGACCCGCTCCGCGCGCAACTGCAAGCCCTGCGCGGCACGGTCTTTCGCGAATCGACGCTGCCGCTGGCGCCGACCCGGTCCTTCGCCCGAGCGCTGCTGGGCACGGTCGGTCCGGTGACCGCCGAGCTCGTCGAGGGCTCGGCGGGGCGCCTGGCCGCTGGGGACGTCGGCGGGTTGTCCGGGTTGCAGCGCACCTTTGACGAGCGGCTGGCGGGAACAACCGGCATACGGGTCGAGCAGGTACGCGACACGCAGCGCACCGAGCTGTTCGCCGCCCCCGCCGAGCCCGGCGAACCGGTGCGGCTCACCCTCGAGGCGCGGGTGCAGAACGCCGCGGACAGGGCACTCGCCGGAGCCACGGGTGGCAACGGCAACGCCGCCCTCGTGGCACTCGACATCGCCTCGGGGGATGTGCTGGCCGTGGCGAACACCCCAGCGACCGGCACGGACCGGGCGACGTCCGGTCGCTACCCGCCGGGCTCGACCTTCAAGACGGTCAGCACCTTGGCGTTGCTCGGCGCCGGAATCACCCCGCAGGAGTCGGTCTCGTGTCCCCCGACGGCCACCGTGACCGGCCGGTCGTTCAAGAACTTCGAGGGTGGCGCGTTGGGAGAGATCCCGTTTCGTACCGCCTTTGCGAAGTCCTGCAACACCGCGTTCGTCGGGCTCTCCGACCGGATCGAGCCGCCCGCGCTGCCCGCTGCCGCAGCGATGCTCGGCCTCGGCGTCCCATGGCAGGTCGGCGTCCCTGTGTTCCCCGGCGACGTGCCGGCAGCGACGTCCGCTGTCGAGCAGGCCGCAGCGTCGATCGGCCAGTCGAAGGTGCTGGTCAGCCCAGCGGCGATGGCGCAGGTTGCCGCCACGATCGCCCGTGGCTCGTGGGCAGCGCCGCGACTGGTCGTGGAGCCCGCCCCGACTCCGGCTGCTCCGGCGCCACCGGCCGCCGATCCGGCGCAGCTCGCCACCGTGCGCGAGCTGATGCGCCAGGTCGTCGTGGACGGCACGGCGAGCGCGCTCGGCGACGTGCCCGGCGCGCCGGTGCACGCCAAGACCGGCACGGCGGAGTACGGCACCGAGTCGCCACCGCGCACGCACGCCTGGACCATCGGCTTCCAGGGCGGGATCGCCTTCGCCGTGCTCGTCGAGGACGGCGCGAGCGGTGGCGCGGTGGCCGTCCCGGTGGCGGAGGCCTTCCTGCGCGGCCTCTGAGGCCCGCGGGTTCGAGCGGCTACTTCGGCTGGAGTCGGGCGCCGGCGTCGACCCGGACGACCTCGGCGTTGGCGTAGGAGTTGGTCAGCAGCTCCACCACCATGGAGGCGAGCTCGTCGGCGTAGCCGAGCCGCGAAGGAAACAGCACGTCCCGCTTCAGCTTGTCCTTGAACGCCTCGGCCGCTTCCCCCTCGCCGTAGATCGGCGTGTCGAAAAGGCCGGGTGCCACGCAGTTGAGCCGCACCCCGATGGCGGCCAGATCACGGGCGACCGGCACGGTCAGGCCGACGATGCCGCCCTTGCTCGCCGCGTAGGCGGCCTGCCCGATCTGACCGTCGAAGGCGGCGATCGAGGCGAGCGTGACGATCGCGCCTCGTGCCCCGTCGGCGTCGACCGGCGCGGTGCGGCCCATGGCGGTGGCGGCCAGCCGGATGCAGTTGAAGGTGCCGACGAGGTTCACCGAGATCACCCGGGTGAAGGCGGCCAGGTCGTGCGCGGAGGCGAACGACCCGTCCCGGCCGACCGTGCGGGCTGCCCAGCCGATGCCGGCGGCAGCAACCAGCGTACGAAGTGGTCCGTGTTCCTCGGCTGCCACGACAGCGGCCGCGACCTGGTCGGAGTCGGTCACGTCAGCGCGGACGTAGCCGCCGCCGACCGAGCGCGCCACCGCCTCGCCCTTGTCGTCCTGCAGGTCGACGACGACGACCGATGCGCCCCGCGCGGCCAGCGCCCGGACCGTTGCCTCGCCGAGTCCGGAGGCCCCGCCGGTCACCACCGACGAGGTCCCGACGAGGTCGAGCACCTCAGTCCTCGTCGGGCGGCTTGACGAAGGTGGTGATCCGCTCGGTGTCGACCTCGATCTCGCCGACCTTGGCGTAGCCTCCCGGCCGACCCAGCGGGGCATCCCGACCGGGAAGCACCTGCTCGAAGAAGGCCCGGTTGTCGTCCTTGTCCACGACCTTGTCCTCGGGCAGTTGACGGCCCGCGTAGATGGCATCGACGGGGCAGACCGGCTCGCAGGCGCCGCAGTCGATGCACTCCGACGGCTGGATGTAGAGCTTGCGGCCGCCGACGTAGATGCAATCGACCGGGCACTCCTCGATGCAGGACTGGTCCTTGACGTCCACACAGGTCGCGGTGATCACGAAAGTCATGCGAGCGATCCTGCCACCTGGTCGGTGGAGTGCCCCGGGAAGACCTCCGCAGCGGGGTCGATCACGGTCGCGGCATTGTTCACGGCGGTGGCTGCCTCGCCGAAGCCGACCGAGATCAGCCGCACCTTGCCGGGGTATTCCGTGATGTCACCGGCTGCGAAGACCCGCGGCAGGTTGGTCGCCATGGAGGTGTCGACGACGATGTGGCGGTCCTGCACGTCCAGCCCCCACGCCTCGAGCGGGGTGATGTCGGCGGTGAAGCCGAGGGCGGCGACGACGGCCTGCGCCGACAGCACCGTCTGAGCCTTGGTCTTGACGTCGCGCACCTCCACCGACTCGACGACATCGGTACCGGCCATGCCGACGACCTGCGCCGGCGTGACGAGGGTGATCGACGACTCGCGCAACAGCTTCACCGAATGTCCGTGCGCCCGGAAGTCCTCCCGGCGGTGCACCACGGTCACCGACCGCGCCACCGGTTCGAGCCCGAGCGCCCAGTCGACGGCGCTGTCCCCACCGCCCACCACCACGACGTCCTTACCGGCGTACGGCGTGTAGCTCGGCACGATGTAGGCCAGCCCGCGGGTGACCCAGTCGGCTGCACCCGGCAGCGGCCGCGGGGTGAACGTGCCGATCCCCCCGGTCACGACGACGGCCTTGGCGCGTACGGTCCGGCCGGAGGCCAAGCGGATGAGCGCTGCGTCCGCAAGCTCCTCGTAGGCGACCGCCTGCTCACCCAGCAGGTAGATCGGGTCGAACGGCGCCGCCTGCGCGACGAGGTTGTCCACCAGGTCCTTGCCGCGGACGGCGGGGAAACCGGCGATATCGAAGATCATCTTTTCGGGGTAGAGGGCGGTGATCTGTCCGCCTGCCTCCGACAGCGAATCGACCACGGCCACGCTCAGCCCGCGAAACCCCGCGTAGTAGGCGCCGTAGAGCCCGCATGGGCCGGCACCGACGATGAGCACGTCGACCTCGACGGCCGGGTGCGGGACGGGGTTCGACGAGTTCGGCATCGGCACCACGCTACCGACGCCCGCGAAGACCTTCCGCGACGCCCCGTATCCTCACGGCATGGCCGAGACCGCCGGGGTGGTCCTCGCCGGGGGCCGGTCGTCGCGGATGGGCACCAGCAAAGCGGCCCTGGAGTGGCACGGCTCGACGCTGCTGCGCCGGGTCACCGGGATCCTCGCGCGCGGTCTCGAAGGACCGGTGCTGGTCGTCCGCGCACCCGGCCAGCCGCTGCCGCCGCTGCCTGCATCGGTCGAGGTCCTGGACGACCCGGCGGAGGGCAACGGCCCGCTGCAGGGCATCGCGGTCGCACTGGCCGCGCTGGCCGACCGGGCGGGCACCGCCTTCGTCTGCTCGGCCGACCTGCCCCTGCTGCACCCTGCCTTCGTCCGTCGGGTGGTCCGTGCCAGCGATGCCGCGGACGTCGTGCTGCCCGTTGTCGGCGGCCACCGCCAGCCGCTCGCCGCCTGCTACCGCACCTGCCTCGCGGGCGCCGCTGGCCGGCTCGTCGCCGCCGGCCGGCTCCGGCCGGCGTACCTGTTCGAAGGCGCTCGCGTGGTGCAGCTCGAGGAGGGCGAGCTGCTCGGCGATCCTGCTCTGCGCCTGGCCGACCCGCACCTCGACTCTGTCGCCGGGGTGAACACTCCCGCGGACTACCGCGCCGCCCGGAACCGGCCGGCACCGCAGGTGACCGTCCGGCGCTTCGGTGCGCTCGCCGGCGGCGGCGAGACAGGCGATCGTACGGTCCGTGCCGCCACCCTCGGGGCAGCTGTCGCGGCGGTCGGTGTGACCCTCGACCGGTACGTGATCGCGGCCGTCAACGGCGACCAGACCTCCCGCGACCACGAACTGCCGCTCGTCGGTGGGGACGTGGTGACCGTCCTGTCGGCCGACGCCGGTGGCTGACAGCCCGCCGGGCGGCTACTTCGGCCGGGCGCTCGTGATCGACGTGCGCGACGCGTCGAGCCGGGTGATGCCGCTGCCGGAGGTCGTGCTGCGCAACCACCTGGGTGGCGTCGGGCTGGGCACCTGGCTGCTGCACGAGCTCGGGCCGGTCGGCGCCGATCCGTTGGCTCCCGAGTCACCGCTCGCGTTCGTCTTCTCCCCGCTGGTCGGGACCCCGCTCACGACCAGCGCGAAGTTCGCGGTCGTCGCGAAGTCGCCACTGACCCGGATGCTCACCGATGCGCTCGCCTCGAGCCACTTCGCCATCAGCGGCAAGCTCACCGGCCACGACGCGCTGGTCCTGGTCGGGCGCGCCGAGCAGCCCTCGGTCCTGTCGGTGCATGGCAGCACGGTCGCGCTGCACGACGCCCACACCGAGTGGGGTCGGTCTGCGGCCGACGCCGAATCCGCCGTGCGCGCCCGGCTAGGCGGGGGCTGGCAGGTCGCCTCCATCGGCCCGGCCGGCGAGCGCGGCGTGCGCTACGCGACGATCTCCCACGACGGACGGCACGCCGGCCGGGGCGGTCTCGGGGCCGTGATGGGCTCGAAGAACCTCAAGGCCCTTGCGGTGCACGCCAGCACGAAGGTGGCCCCGGCCGATCCGACCGCCGTGCTTGCCGCTGCCCGCGACTTGCGCGCCCGCTCCCTGGGCCGGGCGACCGAGAAGGTTCGCGAGCTCGGGACGATGGCGAACGTCCTGGCCTACAACGCGCTGTCGACACTGCCGACCCGCAACTTCCAGCAGGCGACGTTCGAGGCGGTGTCACCGCTCGCGCCCGGAGAGCTGGCAGCGGCCCGCACGGTAGTCAGGAGCTCGTGCGCGTCGTGCTCGATCGGCTGTGCGCACGCCTACCGCCGCAAGGGCGGCAGCGGCAAGGGCGTCCGGCTGGAGTACCAGAACGTGTCCGCGCTGGGACCGATGTGCGGGGTCTCGGACCCTGATGCCGTTCTTGCCGCCAGCGCCCGCTGCGACGAGCTGGGCATCGACACGATCTCCGCCGGCGGGACGGTCGCCTGGGCGATGGAGTGCGCCGAGCGGAAACTGCTCGACGCGCCGTGGCTCCGCTTCGGCGACGGGAGCGCGCTGCTGCGAGCGCTCGACGAGATCGGCGCGGGGACCGGGATCGGCCCGCTGCTGGCGCTGGGGTCGCGCGCCGCCGCGACGGTGGTCGGTGCGGGCTCGCTCGCCTTCGCGGCTCAGGTCAAGGGGCTCGAACTGCCCGGCTACGAGCCGCGCACCATGCAGGCCATGGCGCTCGGGATGGCCGTCAATGCCCGTGGCGCCGACCACAACCGCAGCGGAGCGTACGAAGCGGATCTGTCCGGCGAGCTGGACCGGCTCCGGGGCGGCGAGGCCCATGTGCGGGCCGCTGTCGAGTCCGAGGACCGCGCCGCCGTGATGGACTCGATGATCCTGTGCTCGTTCCTGCGCGGCATCTTCGACGAGCCGTTCGTGGAGTGGGCCGCCCTGCTCGCGGCGGTCACCGGGTGGGACATCGACGCCACCGAGCTGCGCGCGACGGCGCAGCGGATCGTACTGGCCAAGCGGGCCTACAACCTGCGCGAGGGTTGGCAGCCCGCCGACGACTGGCTGCCGGAGCGGTTCCTGTCGCAGGACCTCACCATGGCCTCCGGACGCACCGCGTCACTGACGCCGCAGCGACTGCGTTCGATGATCGACGGCTACTACGCCGTACGCGGCCTCGACCCCGACGGACGCCCGGCGACCGGTGCGATGCCGGATTCGCACGCCAGCCCGCGGTAAGCCCGTCAGCGCCCGCCGACCCGCGCCTTGCGGTCACCTGCTGGGCGAAACGCCCCGGCGTGTCCCCCACCGAATCACCGCAAGCTCGGGCGTCAGCCGAGCGCGTCGGCCGGGCGCCCCGTAGGAGGCGGCCGGTCGTCGATCAGCCGGTGAACAGGGCGGCCGCCTTCTTGGCCGTCTCGTAGACGCCGTAGGACAGCGGGATCCCGACGAACGCCCACGCGAACGCAAGACGCGCACCCACGCCCTTCATCGGTTGATCCGCGGCGTTCTCCTTGGTCGAGGTTTCGGTGCTCATCGCGATCCTTCCGGTGTCGTCGGGGTGCCGCTGACGCTGCTGCTGCTGCCGACCGTGGCCGGTTCGCGCGGACCCTGATCGGGATAGGCCTCCGGTGGCGCCTCGTGGTGCTTGTCCGCGACCGGGCGCACCAGCAGGTTGGCGAGGAAGCCGATCCCGAGCAGGCCGACCATGACGAGCAGCGACGGACGGTACGCCGCAGCGCCGGTGGCACCGCTTTCGCGCTGGTTCTCGGTGATGACGTTGACGATCAGCGGCCCGGCAACGCCCGCCGCAGACCAGGCGGTGAGCAGGCGGCCGTGGATGGCGCCGACCTGGAAGGTGCCGAACATGTCCTTGAGGTAGGCGGGCACGGTGGCGAATCCGCCGCCGTAGAAGGAGATGATCACGCAGGCGAGCAGGACGAAGACCGGCACCGAGGTGTTGCCGGCCGTGGCAAGGAAGAAGAACAGCACCGCGCCGACCCCGAGATAGAGCATGTACGTCGGCTTGCGACCGATGTAGTCGGACGTCGAGGACCACACGAAGCGCCCCGCCATGTTGAACAGCGAGAGCAAGCCGACGAAACCAGCGGCGGTCGCGGCGGTCACCTCGCCGGGGAAGAAGTCCCGGATCATCGGTGAGGCCTGCTCGAGGATGCCGATGCCCGCTGTCACGTTGCAGAACAGCACCACCCACAGGAACCAGAACTGCCGGGTGCGCAGCGCGTTGTCGGCCGAGACGTTCGCCGTCGTCATCATCTTGTCGGTCCCGGCCGCCTGAGGCGTCCATCCAGCCGGCTTCCAACCCTCGGGGGGCACCCGCACGGTGAAGACGCCGAACATCATGAAGACGAGATAGGCGAGGCCCAGGGTCACGAAGGCGGGCACGAGCGCGTCGGTCGGCGGCTGGTCGGCCGGCAGGCTCGTATAGCTGCTCAGGAGCCGGGCCGACAGAGCGGAGGCGATGAACGCGCCGCCACCGAAGCCCATGATGGCCATGCCGGTGGCGAGCCCGGGCCGATCGGGGAACCACTTGATCAGCGTCGACACGGGCGAGATGTAGCCGATGCCGAGGCCGATCCCGCCGACGAATCCGTAGCCGAAGTAGAGCAGCCAGATCTGCTCGGTGGCGATCCCGACCGAGCCGATCAGCAGACCCGAGGAGAAGCAGACCGCGGAGACGAACATCGCCTTGCGCGGGCCGTTGCGCTCCATCCACTTGCCGCCGAACGCGGCGGACAGCCCGAGCATCACGATGGCGATGCTGAAGACGATGGCGATCGCCGTCTCGCTCGTCTCGAAACGGGCGACCAGCGGCGTCTTGAACACGCTCAGGGCATAGACCTGGCCGATGCACAGGTGGATCGCGAGCGCGGCCGGCGGCACCAGCCAGCGGCTGTATCCCGGTCCGGCGACCGAGCGCTCCCGGTCCAGGAACGACAGCGAGGACATGGCTACCTGCTTTCTGTGAGGCGGCGAGTCAGTCGCTCGCGCTGCGGGACGACGGTGTATTTCGGGTCGCGAGCTGAGGCCTGGCCCGCTTCGAAGACCCCGAAGCGCAGGCAGGCCGAGCCGGCCATGAGAGCGGCCCCGGACAGGGCTGCAGCGGTGCGGCTGCGGCTCCCGAGCAGCAGTGCCCCGGCGGCGCCGGCGACCGTGAGGACCTTGCTGGCCTTCATCAGCGCGCCGGCGTGTCCGTCGTGCAGCGGCTCCGCGGTGAGCCCCATGGCCTGCTCCATCCGGTGCCCGATCGCGATCTCGAGCAACGCGCCACCCACGGCGAGCCTGCGGGCCGGCGCTGCCTCCGACACCGGCGCACCGACCATCCCGAGCCCCCCGGACGCGGCGGCCGCCGACCCGGCGAACACGAAGGGCAGGTGTCGATGGGCGTCGTGCCAGGTCGGCGTCGCGGTGTCCGACAGCAGCACCGCGGTGTAGGACGCGATGGTCGGTGCGATCACCGCCGCCGCCAGCCCGGCCGGGCGACCGGACGCCCCGAGCACTCGGCCGAGCCGGCCGTCCCGCAGTGCCTGGGGCAGGTGCGGGCGGAGCTCGGCGACGGCTGCGAGACCGGCGAACGGGCCGTACGCCGTCAGCAGCCAGGTGCCGACCGACATCGGCGAGGTGACCTTCACGACGCGCAGCATGGACAGGAACCGGGACGGCCGGCCGAGGTCGTGCACCAGCGCGACCATGCTCAGGCTCAGTCCGACCAGTGCGCCGAGCCGGCCGGTGCGCCGTAGTGCCGGGCGGCCGGTGACATCGGCGCCGGCCGCGAGCAGCGAGGAACCGGCCGCCACCCCGCCGAGGAACAGGTAGGCCGGGATGTCGAGCTCCCACGGGGACGCCTTGACGACCGGCCGCCCGTAGTAGGACGTGAACTCGGCCGGCGGGACCATCGCCCGCTCGCGCTTCACGATCGCCCGCCGGCAAAGGCAGCCACCGCGCCGGCCAGCAAGGTCAGCGCCGCGAGCCCGGCCTTGCGCCACATCTGCGGCAGGTCCTTCGTGGTGACGACCGGGTCCGGCGGCAGGCCGTAGACCTCCGGCTCGTCGAGCAGCAGGAAGAACGCGCCGAGCCCGCCGACGCCGTCGTGCGTGTTCTCGCCGTAGAGCCGGGCGTCGTGCACCCCCTGCGCGTGCAACGTGTCGACGCGCTCCTGGGCGCGTTCGCGCAGCTCGTCGACGTCGCCGTACTGGATCGACTGGGTCGGGCAGGCCTGCGCGCAGGCGGGGGTGAGCCCGTCCCCGAGCCGATCGTAGCACAGCGTGCACTTCTGCGCGATGCCCTCGTTCTTGACCACGCCCTTCTCGCCGATCCGCCGGTCGATGACACCGAAGGGACACGCCGGCACGCAGTAGCCGCAGCCGTTGCAGATGTCGTCCTGCACCACCACGGTGCCGAACTCGGTCCGGAACAGCGACCCGGTCGGGCACACGTCCAGGCAGGCGGCGTGGGTGCAGTGCTTGCAGACGTCGGACTCCATCAGCCAGCGGAACTCGGTGCGCTGACCCGTGTCGGACAGACCCGGCAGCGTCGCGGTCGGCATCCCGAGGTCGACCGGTGCGCTGGCGGCGGCCGGCTGCTCGATGAACTTCACGTGCCGCCAGGTGCTCGCGCCCAGCGACCCGCTGTTGTCGTAGGAGCTGCCGAGCATCAGCAGCCCGTCCTCGGGCACGGCGTTCCACTCCTTGCAGGCGACCTCACAGGCCTTGCAGCCGATGCAGATGGAGGTGTCGGTGAAGAAGCCCTTGCGCGGCTGGCCGTCGGTCCAGCCGGCGTCCGGCGCCGGGTCGAGCGGTCCGTACAAGCTGTTGCTCATGGGCGCGCGGTGAACTGGGTGTTGCCGGTGTCGACCGTGATCCCGGCTCGGCTGCGGTAGTCCTCGACGTAGCGCAGCAGCGCCGGTCCGGTCGGGCGCCGACCGGGTTGGATGTCGCAGCTGCCGACCTTGCTCTCCTGGATGTGCACGTTCGGGTCGAGCGCGAGGCCGAGCAGGTCGTTCGCCGAGTCGCCGCTCACGAACGCCTCGTTGCCGACGCCCCAGTGGTAGGGCAGACCCACCTGGTGGATGACGCGCCCGTCCACCGAAAGCGGCGTCATCCGCTCGGTGACGAGCACCCGCGCCTCGATGGCCGTGCGTGCGGTGACGATCGTGGCGTACGACAGATGCTCGAGCCCACGCTCGCTCGCCAGCTCCGGGGAGACCTCACAAAACATCTCCGGCTGCAGTTCGGCGAGGTAGGGCACCCACCGGCTCATGCCACCGGCGGTGTGGTGCTCGGTCAGCCGGTAGGTCGTGAACACGTACGGGAACACCTCCACCCCCGGCTCCCCGGCCGAGGGGTTCGACAGGTTGTCCTTGCGCCGGTAGACCTCGCGAGTGGGGTTGCCCTGCTGGTGGTAGAGCGGATTGCGCACGGGCGACTCGTGCGGCTCGTAGTGCGCCGGCATCGGCCCGTCGAGCAGGCCGGACGGGGCGTACAGCCAGCCCTTTCCGTCCGCCTGCATGATGAACGGGTCGTCACCGGCCAGACCCTCCGGCCCACTGGCGCCGTCCGGTGGCCGGTAGGACGGCGGCTTGGTCACCTCGAAGTCCGGCACGTCATGACCGGTCCACCGCTGCTCCTCCTCGTCCCACCAGACGTAGGCCTTGCGCTCGCTCCACGGCCGGCCCTCGGGGTCTGCGGACGCGCGGTTGTAGAGCGTGCGCCGATCCATCGGCCAGGCCCATCCCCACTCGCCCGCGACCCAGTTCTGCTCGCGTCCAGGCTTGCGGCGGGCCGCCTGGTTCACGCCGTCCTTGTAGATTCCCGTGTAGATCCAGCAGCCGCCAGCCGTCGAGCCGTCGGCGCGCATCGAGGTGAAACCGGGCAGCGGCTCTCCAGCCCGGTCACCGGTCAGGAACGAGCCGTTGATCTCGGCCAGCACCGACACCGGGTCCGGCTCTCCGTGGTCGTCGACCGGGTAGTCCCAGGTGAGGTCGAGCAGCGCCCGGTCCTTCGGGTCGGTCGAGCCGGCGAGCCGCTCGCGCAGCATCCGACCGAGCTGGAAGTAGAAGTCCAGCTCGCTGCGTGCGTCCCCCGGCGGTTCGACCGCCTTGTGGCGCCACTGGACCATCCGCTGGGTCTGGGTGAAGGAGCCGGCCTTCTCGACATGGGTCGCTGCCGGCAGGAAGAACACCTCGGTGCCGATGTCCTCGGTC
Source organism: Mycobacteriales bacterium (assembly GCA_038256525.1). Lineage (GTDB taxonomy): Bacteria > Actinomycetota > Actinomycetes > Mycobacteriales > SCTD01 > SCTD01. The sequence continues at coordinate 34,653 of JBBSKF010000013.1, forward strand.
GCCAGCTCACCGGTGGCGATCTCCGGCCCGTCCTTCCAGAAGGTCGCCGACTCGATGAGGTTGACGTCCCGGACGACGAGCCACTTCAGGCTGGCCAGTCCCTGTCGCTGCAGCTTGGCCTGCGCCGACCCCACGGCCGGGTTCTGGCCGACGAGGAAGTAGCCCTCCCCCTTGCCGTCGATCTGGTCCAAAACGGTCTGGTAGGTGCCGTGATCGCCGGTCAGCTTCGGGAGTCGGTCGAAGCAGAAGTCGTTCTCGGGTTGCGCCGCGTCGCCGTACCACGCCTTGAGCAGGCTGACGGTGTAGGCATCGGCCGCCGTCCAGAAGCCCTTCATGCCAGGGCTGCTGATGGTCGCGACGTAGTCCGTGAGGGTGTCGTGCTCCCCCGCGACCGGCATCGGCAGGTAGCCGGGCAGCAGGTTGAACAGCGTCGGGATGTCGGTCGAGCCCTGGATGCTCGCGTGCCCGCGCAGCGCCATGATGCCGCCGCCGGGCCGGCCCATGTTGCCCAGCAGCAGCTGGATGATCGCCGCGCCGCGGATGTACTGCACGCCGGTCGAGTGGTGCGTCCAGCCGACCGAGTAGACCCAGCAGGTGGTGCGCTCGCGGCCGCTGTTGGCGGTCACCGCCTCGCAGACGGCGAGGAACTGCTCTGGCGGGACGCCGCAGACCTGCTCCACCATCTCGGGGGTGTAGCGGGCGTAGTGCCGCCGAAGGACCTGGTAGACGCAGCGGGGGTGCTGCAGCGTCTCGTCGCGTTCGACCCTCGAGTGCTCGAGGGTGGCACCACGACCGCCGAGCTCGTGTCCGCTGTTGCGGTCGGCCGCGAGCTCCTCGTCCTCACCGCTGGCGCCGGCTTCCTGGTTGTGTCCCGCATAGCCCCAGGACTCGCCGTCGTAGGACGCGTTTGCCTCGTCGTAGCCGGAGAACAGCCCGCCCAGGTCCTCGGTGTCGACGAAGTCCTCGCGCAGGATGGTGGCCGCGTTGGTGTAGGCGACGACGTACTCCCGAAAGTCCTTGAAGTTGCTCAGGATGTAGTTGATGACGCCGCCGAGGAAGGCGATGTCGGACCCCACCCGGATCGGGACGTGCTGGTCAGCAACCGCCGAGGTGCGGGTGAAGCGCGGGTCGATGTGGATGACCTTCGCCCCGCGCTGCTTGGCCTCCATCACCCACTGGAAGCCCACCGGATGGCACTCGGCCATGTTCGAGCCCTGGATGACGATGCAGTCCGAGTTGGCCAGGTCCTGCAGGAAGGACGTGGCACCGCCGCGTCCGAACGAGGCCCCCAGACTGGGGACGGTGGCGCTGTGTCATATCCGGGCCTGGTTCTCGACCTGGATCGCGCCCAGCGCCGTGAACAGCTTCTTGATGAGGTAGTTCTCCTCGTTGTCGAGCGTCGCCCCGCCGAGGGAGGCGAACCCCAGCGTGCGGTTCACCCGACGTCCCTCGTCGTCGCGCTCCTGCCAGGTGCGCTCGCGGGTGTCGAGCATCCGGTCGACGATCATGTCCATCGCGCGCTCGAGCGGCAGGTCCTCCCACTCGGTGCCGTGCGGGCGCCGGTAGCGCACCGTGGTGACCCGCCGCGGGCCGTTGACGAACTGCTCGCTCGCGCTGCCCTTCGGGCACAGCCGACCTCTGGATACCGGGGAGTCAGGGTCACCCTCGATCTGCACCACCTTGTCGTCTTTGACGAACACCTTCTGGCCACAGCCGACAGCGCAGTACGGGCAGATGCTCTGCGCCACGCGATCAGCAGTGGCGGTGCGCGGCCGCAGACTCGCGCTCCGGGCGGACTGCACCGCCACGCCGCGTCCCAGGGGGTCCTCGCCAGCGAGTTGCCGAAGCACGGGCCAGCCGAGCAAGGCCTTCCTGAGTGGCACGCTTGCTCCCGCCGTCGGCCAGTGACACGGGAACCCGTGTGCTGCGCGCACTACCCAACCTGAGCCGAGTGACGCGTCGGGGCGGCCGTGCGGAACGGACGCCGAACGGCCCCAAACGAGCGACGAACGGCTGCGGGCGAGTCCGGCCCGAGGTCAGTTTCCGTCGTTCTCGGGCAGGTAGCCGACCACGCCGAAGCGCTCCCGGTTCTGGTTCAGGCACAGCAGCAGCGCCGCTTCCTGCTGGGTCGTGGTGTCAGCGATGTCGAACCGGACCGGGAACCTGCCCTGGATGCGTGGATCAGGATTGCCCCTGTCCGCCACCACGGAGATGCCGGGCAACGCGCCGCACGCGGCCTTGAGCCCTTCCCGCTTGACCTGACCGGCGTCCTGCTCCAAGGTCACGACCAAAACTCGTCGGTCACCGGCGAACAGGTAGTTGCTGAAGGCCGGGAACAGGATCCCGCCGAGCGCGAGCACGGCGAAGGTGACGAGTGCGACGCGGTTGCGTCGCCGGGCGTCACGCCACCACGGCTGCTGCACCGCATCCGTCTGCACCCCGCCAGTATCGCGTCTTCGCGCCGTCTCGCCTGCCCCACCTACGCTGGACCCGTGACCGAGCAGCCGGAGGCCGAGGTCGCCTGGCGCGGACCGGACCGCGCTCTGCTGCGGCTTCGCCGGCAGCTGACCGTCGTTCTGCTCACCCTGCCCGGTTTCGTCGGGGCGGTCGGGCTCACGGTGCTGTCGGGACCGGCCGCCGGTCTGGCCGCCATGGCGGCGGTCGCCGTCCTCACCTGGCTGATGCTGGGCGCTGTGACACGGCGCTGGGCCGCCTGGGGCTACCTCGAGCGCGAGGACGACCTGCTCGTGCGGCGCGGGGTCCTGCTGCGGCGCACCTCGGTCGTCCCCTACGGCCGGATGCAGTTCGTCGACGTCACCGCCGGGCCCCTGCAGCGACGGCTCGGGCTCGCGACAGTGACGCTGCACACCGCCGCTGCGGCCACCGACGCCTCGGTGCCGGGCCTACTCGCGGCGGAGGCGGCCCGGCTGCGCGATCGCCTGGCGGCCCTGGGTGAGGCCCGCCAGGCGGGGGTGTGACCACGGCGGAGGTCGCCGTCCCGGAGACCGAGAGTTGGGTACGCCTGCATCCGCTGACGCCGCTGCTGCGCGGCGGGCGGTTCCTGCTCGTAGCCCTGGCGGTCGTTGGCCAGCAGGGCCTGCGCGAGGCCTCGCTCGAGGTGTTCCTTGCCGTGCTGGGCGTCGGGGTCCCGGTGGCGATCTTCGTCGGCTGGCTGCTGTGGCGGGCGATGCGCTACCGACTCACCGACACCGAGCTTCAGGTCGAGAGCGGTGTGCTGACCAAGCGCAGTCGGCGGGTGCCGCTCGCCCGCTTGCAGTCCGTCGACGTCGTACGGCCGCTGTTCGCGCGCTTCCTCGGGCTCGCCGAGCTGCGCCTCGAGGTGGTCGGCGGCGGCGGCGGCGCCGAAGCTCCGCTCTCCTACCTGGGCGAGCAGGAGGCGCACCGGCTGCGGATCCGCCTGCTCGACCTCGCGGCAGGCCGGTCGTCGGAGGAAGGCACCGCGCCGGCCGAGCCGGAGCAGGAACAGGTGCTGGTCGTCGTCCCGCTCGGTCCGCTGGTTCGGTCGACGCTGCTCGGGCCACCGCTGGTCGTCGGGACCGGGCTGGTCGTGGCGCTGATCGTGGCGGCCGCGATCGACGTGGGCCTGGTCGGTGGGGTGCTGCTCGGCGCCGTGCCGCTACTGATCGGCGTCGGGTCGATCGCCGTCCGCCGGATGCTCACGGAGTACGGCTTCACGGTCGCCGAGTCCGGGGACGGCCTGCGCCTGCGGCACGGACTGCTCGAGACCCGCAGCTCGACGATCCCGGCGGGTCGGGTGCAGACC
>JBBSKF010000014.1:0-35516 GCA_038256525.1 Mycobacteriales bacterium
GCTCGACGGCCGTACCGCCGTGGTCACTGCCACCCGCACGGTGCGGCTGCCGTTCCCCGTCCCGGGCAGCACCGGGTCGGTCCTGGTCGAGTCCGTCGCCCGAGCCCGAGCACCGGCGGTGCCCTGACCGCGCGCGCGACTACCGTGACTGCTCGTGTCCGCCGACCGCAGCGCCGACCTCGCCACGCTCGACGCCACCCTCACCAGCATCGAGAAGGTGCTCGACGTGCCGGCCCTGCGCGTCGAGCTGTCCGATCTCGAGGCGCAGGCCGGCGAGCCCGACCTGTGGGACGACACCGCGAAGGCCCAGCAGGTGACCACCCGGCTGTCGACGGTGCAGGGTGACATCGAGCGGGTCGAGACCTACCGCGCCCGGCTCGACGACCTCGCCGTGCTGTTCCAGATGGCGGCGGAGGAGGCCGACGAGGGCGTCGCCGCCGAAGCCGCCACCGAGCTGGCCACCCTCCAGCGGGAGATCGGCAGCCTCGAGGTCCGCACCTTGCTGTCAGGGGAGTACGACCAGCGGCACGCCCTCGTCCAGATCAGCCCCGGCGCCGGCGGCGTCGACAGCCAGGACTGGGCGCTGATGCTGTGGCGGATGTACTACCGCTGGGCCGAGCGGCACGGCTACGAGCTCGACGTGCTGGAGTGGCAGGAGGCCGAGGAGGCCGGCGTCAAGAGCGTCGTGTTCCAGGTGAAGGTCCCCTACGCCTACGGCACGTTGGCCGGCGAGCACGGCGTGCACCGCCTCGTACGCATCTCGCCGTTCGACAACCAGGCGCGCCGGCAGACCTCGTTCGCGATGGTCGACGTGACGCCCGTCGTCGATGTCGCCGACGCCGTCGAGGTCGACGAGAAGGAGATCCGGGTCGACGTCTTCCGCTCGAGCGGGCCGGGCGGACAGGGCGTCAACACGACCGACTCGGCGGTGCGCATCACCCACCTGCCCACCAACATCGTCGTGTCCTGCCAGAACGAGCGCTCGCAGATCCAGAACCGGGCCGCGGCGATGATCGTGCTGCAGACCAAGCTGCTCGAGCGCAAGCGGCAGGAGGAGGCCGAGCAGATGGACGCCATCCGGGGCACCAAGGCCGACGTCGCGTTCGGCTCGCAGATCCGCAACTACGTGCTGCAGCCCTACCAGATGGTCAAGGACCTGCGGACCGGCATGGAGTCCGGCGCGACCGGTCCGGTGCTCGACGGGGAGATCGACGACTTCATCGAGGCTGCGATCCGGTGGCGGCGGACCGGCGAGGACGAGGACGGCAACCCGACCTGAGCTCCAGCCCCGCATGGACCAGCGCGTTGCGGCCGCCGGATGGCCGATGCGCCCGTAGCATGGGTTTTCGTGATCCGCCTCGACAACGTGACCAAGAGCTTCCCGACGAGCACGCGCCCGGCTCTCGACCAGGTCAACGTGGACATCGACAAGGGCGAGTTCGCCTTTCTCGTCGGCTCGAGCGGCTCGGGCAAGTCGACCTTCCTGCGCTTGCTGCTCAAGGAGGAGATCCCCACCTCCGGCAAGGTGCACGTGGCGGGCAAGGACCTGAGCCGGCTGTCGCGATGGAAGGTGCCGGCGCTGCGCCGCTCGATCGGCTGCGTCTTCCAGGACTTCCGGCTGCTGCCCAACAAGACCGTGTTCCAGAACGTCGCGTTCGCCCTCGAGGTGATCGGCAAGCCCCGGCACATCGTCGACGCGGTGGTGCCCGAGGTTCTCGAGCTGGTGGGGCTCGACGGAAAGGGCAAGCGGCTGCCGAACGAGCTGTCCGGTGGCGAGCAGCAGCGGGTCGCTGTGGCCCGGGCCTTCGTCAACCGTCCGATGATCTTGATTGCGGACGAACCGACGGGCAACCTCGACCCGAACACCTCGGTAGGCATCATGAAGCTGCTCGACCGCATCAACCGCACCGGCACGACCGTCGTCATGGCCACACACGACGCGGCGATCGTCAACTCCATGCGGCGCCGCGTCGTGGAGCTCGAGGACGGAAAGGTCATCCGCGACCAGGCCCGCGGCGTCTACGGCTTCGCAGGCTGAGAGGCGTCGCGGCGGCATCACCGCAGAGACCGGCACCACCCCCCGACGGCAAGGAACCCCGTGCGCGCCCAGTTCGTGCTCAGCGAGATCGGTATCGGCCTGCGCCGCAACCTCACGATGACCATCGCCGTCGTCGTGACGGTGGCGATCAGCCTGGCGCTGTTCGGCTCCGGGCTGCTCATCCGCAAGCAGGTCGAGACCATGAAGGACTTCTGGTACGACAAGGTCGAGGTGTCGGTCTACCTGTGCGGCCAGGCCAGCCAGGAGCCCAGCTGCGCCGGTCAGCCGGTGACGCAGGAGCAGCGGGACCAGCTGTTGGCCGATCTCAGGGCGACCCCGCAGGTGGAGGAGGTCTTCTACGAGTCGCAGGAAGAGGCTTTCGTCCACTTCCGGGAGCAGTTCCAGGACTCCCCGGACCTGGTGGAGAACGTCACTGCCGAGGCGCTGCCGGAGTCCTTCCGGGTCAAGCTCCGGGACCCGACGCAGTTCGAGGTCGTCGCGGGGGCGTTCCAGGGCCGGCCGGGCGTCGAGGAGGTGCAGGACCAGAAGGCCCTGCTCGAGGGGTTCTTCAACGTCCTCAACAAGATGCAGCTGCTCGCGCTGATCATCGCCGGGGTGCAGGTCATGGCGGCGCTGCTGCTGATCAGCAACACCATCCGGGTGGCTGCCTACAGCCGGCGTCGGGAGACCGGGATCATGCGCCTGGTCGGCGCCAGCAACCTCTACATCCAGCTGCCCTTCCTGCTCGAAGGTGTCCTCGCCGGCCTGGTCGGTGCCGGCTTCGCCGCTGGAGCCTTGGTGGCGCTGAAGAAGTTCCTCATCGACGACCAGCTCAAGCCGACCTTCGCGTTCACCGCCTTCGTGGGCTGGGAGGACGTCCTGGCGATCCTGCCCTGGCTGTTCCTCACCGGCGCGCTGCTGGCCGGGTTGTCATCGTTCGTCACCTTGCGTCGGCACCTGCGCGTGTGACCCCCGAATAGAGGCCGTCCGTGGTACAGATGGTGCTGTGGGTACCCCTGTGACTGCTGCGCCTCGGCGTCAGGTGCGGCGGTACCGATCGTCACTGGTCGTGGCGCTGGCTGCCCTGGCCGTCCCCCTGGTCCTCGATCCGGCGGCGAGCGCCGCGCCCGGCGGGGTCAGAGCCGCCGTCCCGAGTCCGCCCCCGTTGTCACCGGCGGCGCAGGAGGAGGCCCGCCTGCGCGAGGCCGAGGCGGCTGACGCCCTCGAGGGGTCCAGCGAGCAGGTGCGCGCCGCCGGCGTGGCACTGCAGGCGATCGCCGCCGAGATGCCGATCGCCGAGCAGAACGTCGCGAAGGCCAAGGGCGAGCTGGCCGGCGCGCAGGCCAAGCTCGCTGCCGCCCGGGCCGCCGTCGAGCGGGCCGAGGCGGCCCGCACGGCGGCCGAGCAGCGGGTGGGCGAGGCGGGTCTGCGGGTGCAGCAGGGCAGGGAGCAGGTCGGCCAGCTGGCCCGCCGCTCCTACCAGCGAGGGCGGCTGGGCGCCCTGCAGGACGTCATCGAGGCCGGAGAGCCGCAGGACGTCCTCGAGCGCGCCAGCATGCTGCGCTCGGTCTTCCGCCATCAGGACGGCACGCTCGATCGGCTGACCCGCGACCGGCTGACGCTGTCCCGGACCGAGGCCGACCTCGGCGCCGAGGCCCGCGCGGTCGAGCGCGCCCGGGCCGGTGCGGCACAAGGTGAAGAACGCGCCCGCCAGATCACCGGCCAGGCCGAAGCCGCCGCCGCGAGGGTGGCTCAGCTGGTCGCCGAGCGTCGGGCCGCGCTCCAGGTCGCGGAGAGCAATCGCGCGCAGGACCAGCGCGACTACCAGGCGGCGCAGGCGGCCTCTCGTGAGCTCGCCGAGCGCATTCGGCGGGCCGCCGCCGAGGCCGCCGCAGCCGAGGCCCGGCGCAAGGCAGCGGAGGAGGCGCGCCGCAAGGCGGCGGAGGCCGCGGCCGCCGCCGCCTTCCGGCAGCAGGTCGAACGCGCTGCCCGCGCCGGCCGGCCGGCTCCCCCTCCGCCGGCCCCCGCAGCGCCGCCGGCGAGCACCAGCCAGCGCGCCGGGCAGATGCTGTGGCCGGCTCCCGGCCGACTCACCAGCCGCTTCGGCAACCGCAAGCACCCGATCTACGGCGACATGCGCTTCCACGCCGGCATCGACATCGGCGGTGGCGAGGGGGCTCCGATCAGCGCGGCCGCCGGCGGCACGGTCATCCTCGCCGGCCCGTCAGGCGGTTACGGCAACCTCGTCGTGATCAGCCACGGCACGGTCAACGGCAAGAACCTGACCACGGCCTACGCCCACCAGTCGACGCTGCTGGTGCGCGAGGGCCAGAGCGTGGACCGAGGGCAGCAGATCGGCCGGATCGGCAGCACCGGCGCCTCCACCGGTCCCCACCTGCACTTCGAGGTACGCCGCGACGGCGATCCGGTCGACCCGCTCGACTACGTCACCCCGCCGTGAGGGTCACCCCGCCGTGAGGGTCACCCCGCCGTAGAGTGGGGTGCATGAGCAAGGGCTCGGCCGCGAGTCGCCACCCGAAGGGCCCCCCGGACGGCACCCGCGGGGGCAGGAACAAGGTGGTGGCGCAGAACAAGAAGGCCCGCCACGACTACACCGTCGAGGACGTCTTCGAGGCCGGCATGGTGCTCACCGGCACCGAGGTGAAGTCGCTGCGGCAGGGCCGCTGCTCCTTGACCGACGCCTACGCGAGCGTGCAGGACGGCGAGGCCTACCTGCTCGGCGCGCACATCCCGGAGTACACCGAGGGCACCTGGAACAACCACACCCCCCGGCGGGCGCGCAAGCTGCTGCTCCACCGCAAGGAGATCGCCGAGCTGCAGGCGCGCACCCGCGAGAGTGGCCTCGCCCTCGTACCCCTGTCGTTGTACTTCAAGGACGGCCGGGCCAAGGTCGAGATCGCGCTCGGCCGCGGGCGCAAGTCCTACGACAAGCGTCAGGTGCTGGCCGAGCGGGACGCTCACAAGGAGATCCGCAACGCGATGGGCCGGGCGCTCAAGCAGGGCCGGCGCTGAGCGTAGGATCGTCCTGTTCAACCCACGAAGGGGGTGACAGGTCTCGACTCCGGCTGTCGAGGCAGGTGAAGCGGGCCGAGGAAGGCGACGATGATCTCGTTAACCAACAATGTCGCACAACACACAAGCGCCGATTCCAATCAGCGCGCCGCTTCCTACGCCCTCGCGGCCTAGGTAGCAGCTGTCAGCCCGGGAGAGCCTCCGGCCCGGGACCTGGCATCGACAGGAGGACCACCACCCGCCTTGGCCACGGGGGCGGGTGGTGAACTTCCGTGGCTGAGCCCGTTCCCGGCTTGCTGGCGTGACCGGGAGGGCCGAGAAACGCACAGCCAGCTGCGCCCGGAGAAGCCCTGTGTCGGTTCCGGAGGACGCGGGTTCGATTCCCGCCACCTCCACGAGAGAAGGCGCGGCCGGACTGCCTCACGCGGTCCGGCCGTGTGTGGTCGGGTCCCCCTGCTGCTTCAGCCGGCCGGCGCCGCGGTCGACATGTCAGACAGGAACCGTCTTCGTCTGGCTGGGAGCCCCGTGTCCACGATCGACGGCATTCTGGCCGGCGGCCACGTACGCGTGGTGCTGCAGCCGATCGTCGACCTCGACAGTGGCGCGGTGGTCGCCTACGAGGCGCTGGCCCGTGGGCCGGCTGGGGAGTTCGAACGCCCAGACCTGATGTTCGCGGCGGCCCGCCGGATCGGTCGGTTGGCAGACCTGGACGAGCTGTGCCGGCGGGCAGCCCTGCGCGCTGCCGTCGACCAGGGCGTCCTGGCCCCGCTCACGCTGTTCGTCAACGTCGAGCCGGAGGTGCTCGACGGCGCACCGCTGGACGATCTGGTGGCGATCGCCGCGGACGCCTCCGGCGACGTGCAGGTCGTCGTGGAGATCACCGAGCGCGCCCTGGCGACGCGACCTGCCGAGTTGCTGCGCACGGTGGAGCGGGTCCGCTCCCTGGGCTGGAAGGTCGCCCTGGACGACGTCGGCGCCGATGACATGTCGTTGACGTTCATGCCGCTGCTGCAACCCGACGTGGTGAAGCTGGACCTGCGCCTTGTTCAGGAGCGCCCCGGTCCGGCGATCGCCGAGATCATGAATGCGGTCAACGCCTACGCCGAACGCAGTGGCGCCCTCGTGCTCGCCGAGGGCATCGAGACCGAGCGCCACCTGTCGGTAGCCCGCGCGCTCGGTGCCCGCCTCGGCCAGGGATGGCTGCTGGGCCGGCCGGCCTCGACGCGGGCCGCACACGTGCCACACGGCGAGCTGCAGCTGCCGGAGGTTGCTGCCGAGGACTGGTCGGGGACCAGCCCGTTCTCCTGCCTGCCACCGACCACCGTGCTACGCAGGTCGGCCAAGCCTCTTCTCATCGAGGTCAGCAAGCACCTCGAGCGGCAGGCTCTGCGCCTCGGCGCCGCCACCGTCGTCGTCGGCGCCTTCCAGGAGGCTCGCCACTTCACCCCGCAGACCGCCTGTCGATACCAGACCCTTGCCGCCGAGGCCGGCTTCGTTGCCGCTCTGGGGGTGGGCATGGCCTTGGAGCCGGTGCACGGGGTGCGGGGCGCTTGCCTCGCTGCCGATGACCCGCTCCGGGGCGAGTGGAACCTCGTGGTGCTGTCTCCGCACTTCGCGGCCGCTCTGCTCGCCCGCGACCTCGGGGACGTCGGCGCCGACCGGGAGCGAACCTTCGAATTCGCCCTGACCTACGACCGGGACGCCGTGGTACGGGCGGCTCAGGCCCTGCTCGGCAGGGTCGCCCCGCGACGTCGGGCGTCGGCTGGCGGACACCTGGTTGCTGCGGTGACAGCCATGTCGGGATTTCCCACCGCACGGACCGGTCAGCTCGTCCGACCCCGGTTGCCCACGGGTCTGCTGGCCGACGACCTGAGGACTTCCACCCGCGCCTGAGCGCTCAGGCGGTGGCAGTCTCGCCCCGCGCCTTCGGGGTTGCGGCCAACCCGTCCGCCAGCACTGCGATGAGCCGTGCTGCGTCCGTGGCGCTCAGCCGGACCGTCCCGACACACGCCTCGGCTCGCCAGGACGAAAGGACGACGCAGTCCTTCTCGGCGTGCCAGGACACGCGCAGAGCCCGCTCCCCGTTCCGCGCGTCAGCGAACCACTCACCGCGCGGTGGCAGCGGGACGACGGCCATGGGGTCAGGGTGAACCGATCCGGCTCGAATGGCAAGGCCTGGGCCCGACCCGGTCTCTCACCGGTGGTGCCTGCGGGTCAGGGACGTCCACAAGGGCTGGCGACGGAGACGGTCATGATCTGCGGGCTGACCGGCCGAAGGACGAGCATGTAGCCCTCCTGCGTGCGCAGGCGCCAGCTGTTGCCGACCGACGCCTTCTCCCTGGTCCAGCGGTTCGCCGCCTCCAACGACGCCGACACCCTGTCGACCTGCTGCTCGGCATCCCCTGCAGGTGCAGGGATCTGCCGTCCGCCGAACACCCGGATCAGGTCCTCGTTGTCGGGCTGGCCGGCCCGGTCGTCGCACGCCTTCTCCTCGACGGTGGTCGCCTCAGGGGCGGGCGGTGTCGGGAGGTTGAAGGCAGCCGTGGCCGTGTCGAGCAGCACGGGAACCTGCTCGCGGGCCTGGGCGGCGGGCACGATCGGCTCGAGGTCGTCCGGGTCCGCTGAGCACCCGGAGATCAGCAGCACGGCCATCGTGGCCAGCAGAAGGTGCGGACCCCGCGAAGCAGAGCGGGCCGGTGGTGTCGATGTGATGTCGGTGATCAAGGAGGGGCCTCACCTTGCGCCCGATGGGCCGGTAGTCGCGGGGCGGCCGGAGGCCGATCACTTCTCGTGGAGCACGACAAGCCTGTTCCACTATATGTCTTTGTCCTTCACGGACGTGCGCAGGGACTGACGATCGAGATGGTCATGAGCTCCGGGCTGACGGGGCGAAGGACGAGCCCGTAGCCCTCCGGCGTGCGAAGGCGCCAGCTGCTGCCGATCGGGGCCTTCTCGCGGGTCCATCGGTTGGCTGCGGCCAAGCTGGCGGACACCTTGGCCACCTGCTCCTCGGCATCGCCCGTCGGCGCAGCGATCTGCCGTCCCCCGAACACGCGGATCAGGGAGTCGCCGTCGGGCTGGCCGGTCGTGTCATCGCAGGGCTTCTCCTCGATGTCGGTCTCCAGCGCGGCGGGCGGCGTCTCGAGGTTGAAGCCGGTGGTGGCCCGCTCGAGCAGCTCAGGCACGCGTTCGCGGGCCTGTTCGGCGGGGACGACCGGCTCGAGCACCGTGTCGATCGCGGCGTTGCAGCCGGACAGCAGCAGCGCAGCGGCCATGAGCAGCAGGTGCCGGCTGCGCGGAGCCGATCGACGCGGTCCGGCGTCGACGAGTCGCCTGCCCGGGGAGGAAGCATCTGTGCCGCCACAACCATGAACAGGGAGCACGCCTCACCTTTGTGCCCTGCCGTGCAGGGCCACTAGTCGCGGGAGATCAGGGACGGATCATCCTATGGAGTTTCGCGTCGAGCGTCTCCATAGGTCGTGGGCACGCCGCACCGGGGTCTGCGAGACGGCCTCCGGCGACCCCTGCTGACGGGCGGCAGAGCCGGATCGTACGATTTGTCCTGTCGGCACGGCCCAGCCCACGCCATGCACGGCAACCCGTCCGATGCGTGCAGGAGGTGTTCGGTCCGGTGCCGCGTCAGGACGCGCTGAGGTGACGGCGCCTGCGCAGCTGGACAAGCCGGTTGCCGACGACCAGGCAAGCACCCAGCACCCGTGGGTGGCGATCGTCTGGAACGATCCGATCAACCTGATGAGCTATGTGACGCACGTGCTCATGGAGCTGTTCGGCTATACACGCGAGAAGGCCGAGGCGATGATGCTCGACGTGCACAACAAGGGGCGCGCGGCGGTCAGCAGCGGCACCAGGGAGAAGATGGAGCAGGACGTGACACGGCTGCACGCCAAGGGGCTGTGGGCCACGGTCCAGGAGGACTCATGAGGTTCACCAAGCGCCGCAGCAGCATCGAGGCACGGCTGAACCGGGTCGAGGCCACCATGCTTCGATCGATGGCCGGCGATCTGCTGGAACTGCTGGAGGATGACACCGACGGCAGTGAGCAGGACCCTTTGGCGGCGTTGGTCGGCATGCCGACGGGTCCGGTGGAGCGGCCGACGGATCCTGCGCTGGTCCGGCTGCTGCCCGATGCCTACACCGATGATCAGGACGCGGCCGACTTTCGCCGCTACACCGAGTCCGACCTGCGGGCCGCGAAGCGGTCGCAGGCGACGGTGATGCTGGCCGGTCTCGACGCCGTCCCCGCCGGGGGGCGGATCCCGCTGGAGCCGGCGCAGGCCGACGCCTGGCTAGGCTGCCTGAACGACCTCCGGCTGATCCTTGGTTCGCGCATGGAGGTCTCGGAGGAGACCGACCTCTACCCGGAGCCCGACGACCCGAAGTTCCAGGGCCTCGAGATCTACGGTTGGCTCGGCCGGTTGCAGGAGTCGCTGCTGGCGCACATGCAAGCCGGCGCCCGCTGAGCCCACTCGGTAGCCTGCGGGGATGCTCGAACTGCCGCAGTCGATGGTCGACCGGGTGGTCGAGCACGCCCGGCGCGACCATCCGGACGAGTGCTGCGGGGTCGTCGCGGGCCGGGCGGGCCATGCGACCAGGCTGTTCGAGATGCAGAACGCCGAGCGGTCACCGACCGGCTTCGTCTTCGACAGCGGCGAGTGGCTGACGGTCTACCGCGACATCGACGACGCCGACGAGGACCTGTTGGTGGTCTACCACTCGCACACGATGACCGAGGCCTACCCTTCGCGCACCGACGTCCGCTGGGCGGTCAACACGCCCGGGACCTCGTGGCTGCTCGTGTCCACCCGCTCGGACGAGCTCGAGCTGCGGTCCTACCGGATCGAGGACGGGGTGATCACCGAGGAGGAGCTTCGCATCGCCGGCGGCTGAACGCGGAACAAGCGTGTCGTACGCCCCTGTTGGACTGAACAGTTCTTGCCCCCACCCCAGAGGAGACCGTCGCACCATGGCCATCGAGGTCCGCATCCCGACCATCCTGCGCTCCTACACCGGGGGCGACAAGGCCGTCCAGGGCTCCGGTGCGACGCTGACCGCCCTGCTCGACGACCTCGACAGCCGGCACAGCGGCCTGCGCGGTCGTCTCGTGACCGAGGACGGGGCCCTGCACCGCTTCGTCAACGTCTACGTCAACGACGAGGACGTCCGCTTCCTGGGCGGCCTCGAGACCAAGCTTGCCGACGGCGACAGCGTGACCGTGCTCCCGGCGGTCGCGGGCGGGTGACCCGCTTCGACTCGTTGCTGGAGTCCGTCGGGCACACCCCGCTCGTCGGGCTTCCGCGGTTGTCCCCGTCGCCGGACGTGCGGCTGTGGGCCAAGCTCGAGACCGACAACCCCACCGGGTCGGTGAAGGACCGGGCAGCGCTGTACATGATCGCGCAGGCCGAGAAGGAGGGGCTGCTGCGGCCGGGCGTCACCGTGCTCGAGCCGACCTCGGGCAACACCGGCATCTCGCTCGCGATGGTCTGCCGGATGCGCGGCTACCGGCTCATCTGCGTCATGCCGGAGAACACCTCGATCGAGCGGCGCCAGCTGCTGACGATGTACGGCGCGGAGATCGTCACCTCGCCGGCCGCCGGCGGCTCGAACCAGGCCGTCGCCGTCGCCAAGCAGCTCTCGGCCGAGAACCCCGACTGGGTCATGCTCTACCAGTACGGCAACCCGGCGAACGCGCTCGCCCACTACGAGACCACCGGGCCGGAGCTGCTCGAGGACCTGCCGTCGCTGACCCACTTCGTCGCCGGCCTCGGGACGACGGGGACGCTGATGGGCACCGGTCGCTACCTGCGCGAGAAGCTGCCGGCGGTGCGGATCATCGCCGCCGAGCCGCGCTACGGCGAGCTCGTCTACGGCCTGCGCAACATCGACGAGGGCTTCGTGCCGGAGCTCTACGACGCCTCGGTGCTCACCTCGCGCTTCTCGGTCGGCCCGCGCGAGGCGTTGCGGCGTACCCGTCAGCTCGTCGAGGAGGAAGGCATCTTCGCCGGGATCTCCACCGGGGCGATCCTGCACGCGGCGCTCGGCGAGGCGATGAAGAGCGTGCAGGCGGGCCAGAGCGCCGACATCGCGTTCGTGGTGTGCGACGGGGGCTGGAAGTACTTGTCGACGGGCGCCTACGCCGGCACCCTCGAGGAGGCCGAGGCCGCGCTCGAAGGCCAGCTCTGGGCGTAGGCCTCCTGACCGCCCGGACGTGAGGTCACGGCAGGTGGGTGGTCCGCGCACCCTGGCACCCGCGTGAAGGCGCGTCGGCCTGTACAGGTAGGCGAACCGTCACCAGGGCCCCGCCGAGCGGTGAAGTGCCGGCCTGGCAGGTCCCGCCGTGGGCTCGTACCAGCTCCGCGACGACGGCCAGTCCGATGCCCGAGCCGGAGGCGGTGACCTCTCGCCCCCTCACGAAGCGCATGAACACCTCGTCCCCGCCCCCGGCGTCGAAGCCGGGCCCGTTGTCACCGATCTCGATCACGGCTTCGCGTCCCTTCGTGGACAGCCTCACGTCCAGTGTGCCGCCAACGGGCACGTACTTCAGGGCGTTGCCGAGCAGGTTGTCCAGCACCTGGCGCAGTCGGGCCTCATCGCCGGGGACGACAGCGACCTCCAGCGCGGTGCCGACCCGTAGGCCGTGGTCCCGCAGGCGGGGGTTCGCGGCGTCCATCGCCCGCCCGATCAACAGGTCGAGCCGCACGGGCTCGAGTCGCAGGGTGAAGGCGGCGGCGTCGGCGGCGGTGAGGGTCTCGAGGTCCTCCACGAGGCGGGTGAGCCGCAGGCTCTCGTCGTGCAGGGACGCCAGCAGGCGGCCGTCGGTGGCGACGACTCCGTCCTGCGCTCCTTCGAGCTGGCTGCGCAGGACGGCCAGGGGCGTACGGAGTTCGTGCGCTATCGACGCGGTGAACTGGCTGCGGACGACGTCCTCGCGGGCGACGGTGTCGGCGAGGGCGTTGAACGTCGTCGCGAGCTGCCCGAGCTCGTCGCTGCGTCTGACGGGGGCGCGGGCGCTGCGCTCACCGGCGGTCCAGGCGGTCGCGGTCGCGGTGAGGTCGCCGACGGGCCTTGCGGTGCGGCGGGCGACGGCGACCCCGACGACCAGCGCGGCGACGCCGGCGGCCAGGCTCCCGGCTGCCAGCAGCCGGTTGACGCTGTCGCGCAGCGCCTGGTCGGCCGCCGGCAGGGCGCCGACCGGGACGCTGAGCTCAGCACTGCCGACGGCCTGACCGGCCAGCACGACAGGGCGGGTACGGGTGCCGGCGAGCGGACCGGTGCCCATCATCGCGCGGTGCACGGCGAGTTCGTCGTCCCCGACCTGCTCATCAGCCAAGGACCACACCTGGCGGCCGGCGGCGTCCCGGACGCTCACCTGGCTACCGGCCATGACCAGGGTGGGGGTCACAGCGGTGAGCCGGTCGTCGTCCCAACCGCCGGTGCGGCTGTAGCCGCTGGCCAGCACCGCGATGAGCGCGTCCTCCCTGATCGTGCGCTGCTGGGCGAGATAGGCGTCGAACCGGGACGAGAAAGCCACGTTCACCAGCACGGCCGTCAGTACGGCGCCGGCCAGGCCGACGAGGGCGAAGCTCGCCGCCAGGCGTCGGGCGAAGCGGGTGCCCACCTCAGCCGTCCTGACGTGCGGACAGCTTGTAGCCGATCCCGGGGACCGTCGCGACGAAGCGTGGCGCGCGCGGGTCCTCACCGAGCTTTCTGCGCAGGTTCTTGACGTGGGCGTCGACCGTGCGCTCGTAGCCCTCGTAGTCGTAGCCCTGCATGCGCGTCACCAGTTCCAGGCGGCTCCACGCCCGTCCGGGGCGCCCCGCGAGCGCGGACAGCAGGTCGAACTCGGTCCTGGTCAGCTCGATCGGCTCACCGTCGACGCTGACCTCACGGGCCTCGGCGTCCAGGTGCAGGCTGCCCTCACCGAAGCAGCGGCGGGTGGTCTGCTCTCCGCGCGTGCGGCGTAGGACGGCCTCGATGCGGGCGACGAGCTCGCGCGGGCTGAACGGCTTGACGACGTAGTCGTCGGCCCCTGCCCGCAGGCCCGCCACCCTGGAACCCTCGTCGGCCTTGGCGGTCAGGACGATGACGGCGATCGCGCTGTCGTCTTGCAGCAGCCGGGCGACGTCCTCGCCGGGCAGGTCGGGCAGACCCAGGTCCAGCACGACCAGGGCGGGGTGGGCGGTCCGGGCGAGCTCGAGCGCCCGCTGCCCGGTACCGGCTTCCAGCACGACGTAGCCCTCGCGCTCGAGGTAGTCCCGGACCAGCTGGCGCAACTTCGGCTCGTCGTCGACGACCAGCACCGTCGCGCTCACGCCTTGAAGCGGAACAGCCGCACACTGTTGCTGACCACTGACACGCTGGAGATGCCCATCGCCGCCGCCGCGATCACCGGGTTCAGCAGACCCAGTGCCGCCAGCGGCAGGGCCGCCAGGTTGTAGCCGAACGCCCACCCCAGGTTCTGCAGGATCGTGCGGAAGGTCCGGCGCGACAGTCGGATCGAGGTCGCCACCCCGTCGAGCCGACTGCTCAGCAGGGTGATGTCGGAGGCCTCGATCGCCACGTCCGTGCCGGTGCCGATCGCGACCCCGAGGTCGGCCTGAACGAGGGCCGGCGAGTCGTTGACGCCGTCGCCGACCATCGCCACCTGGTGACCCTCGCCTTGCAGCCGGCGGACCTCGGCGACCTTGTCCTCGGGCAGGACCTCGGCCAGCACCCGTTCGATCCCGACCTGCGCCGCGATGGCGTGTGCCGTCCGGGAGTTGTCACCGGTGATCATGACAACGCTGATGCCCATCGCGTGCAACTGAGCCACGGCGGAGACCGCGTCCGGCTTGAGGACGTCGGAGACGCCGAGCACACCCTGCACGTGACCGTGCCAACCGGTGAAGATTGCGGTCCGACCGGCTTCTTCCATCGCCACGGCGGCGCGCTCGAGCTCCACAGGCATGACCAGACCGGTCTCGTTCATCAGCTTGCGCCGGCCGACGTGGACGAGCACCCCATCGATGGTGCCCTGCACGCCGTGACCGGCGACGGAGCGGAAGTCGGTCGGATCGACGACGTCGACGTGCTGCAGCAGGGCGCCCTGGAACACCGCCTGGGCCAGCGGGTGCTCCGACCCGGCCTCGACCGAGCCGGCCCGGCGCAGCACCTCCTGGCGGGAGGTCGTGGCCGCGACGACGATCTCGGTCAGCGTGGTCTCGCCCTTGGTCAGGGTGCCGGTCTTGTCGAACACGACCGTGTCGATGCGCTTGGAGCGCTCCAGGACCTCACCGCCCTTGATGAGGATGCCCATCGCGGCGCCCCGGCCCGTGCCGACCATGATCGCGGTAGGGGTGGCCAGGCCCAGGGCGCACGGGCAGGCAATGATCAGCACGGCGATGGCCGACAGCAGCCCCTTGGTGGGGTCACCGGCGAGCAGCCAGCCCACGAAGGTGATGGTCGCCAGGGCCAGCACGACCGGGACGAAGACGGCTGAGACGCGGTCGACGATCGCCTGCACCTGCGCTTTCGTGCCCTGCGCCTCCTCGACCAGGCGCACGATCTGGGCCAGGGCGGTGTCGGAGCCGACCGCGGTGGCGCGGATGGTCAGCAGACCGAACGTGTTGATGGTCGCCCCGGCCAGGCTGTCCCCAGGTCGCTTGTCCACCGGCAGGCTCTCGCCGGTCAGCATCGACTCGTCGACCGCGGACGTCCCGTTCACCACGACACCGTCGACCGGTGCCTTGCCGCCCGGTCGGATCCGCACCAGGTCACCCACCTGCACCTGGTCGACCGGCACGGTCCGCTCGACCCCGTCGACCACGACGGTGGCCTCCTTCGCGCCGAGCTCGAGCAGGGCGCGGATCGCCCGTGACGCCGAGCGCTTCACCCGGGTCTCGAACCACCGGCCCAGTGTGAGAAAAGCCAGCAGCAGCGCGGCGGTCTCGAAGTAGAGATCCTGTCCGAGCGCCAGGGCGACCAGCGAGTAGAGGTAGGCCGTCCAGGTCCCGATCGTGACGAGGGTGTCCATGTTGGCGGTGCGGCGTCGAGCCCGCTCGTACGCCCCGACCAGGAACGGCCAGCCGGCGTACAGCTGGACCGGGGTGGTCAGCAGGGCCTCGGTGATGCGGGAGGTCGTCGTGCCCGGGCCGAACAGCGACAGAGCCATCACAGTCAGCCCGATCGGCCAGGCCAGGACGGTCCGGCGGAGCCAGGCGCGGGAGGCAGCCGCCTCGGCCGCCTCGGCGCGGGCCTGCTCCTGTTCTGGGGAGACCAGCGGGGTCAGGGTGTAACCGGCGGCGTCGACCGCTGCCGCCAGCGCGACGCTGCCCGTCGCGGCTGGGTCGAACACGATATGGGCCTTGCCGGTCGCGAAGTTGACCATCGCGTCCTGGACGCCGTCCTGCTTGCGCAGCGCGCGCTGCACGCGGTTGGCGCAGCTGCCGCAGGTCATCCCCTCCACGACGAAGTCGCTGACGTCGGTCCCGGTGCCGGGCTCGTGCTGCAGGTCGCTGTTCATGCTGAACTCCTCGACATCGGTTGAACCTGCAACCACGGTACTCCCCCCTAGTACTTCAGGGAAGCAGTTCGCCTTCGCCGGGCAGCGTGTCGAAGACCTGGCCATCGAGCAGCCGATAGGCGTAGTAGGCAGCGGACAGCAGCAGCACGATGGCCACGACCACGTCGACGCGGCGGGCCCTACGGGGGTCCGCCGGCACGAGCCACCGGCCACCGGCAGCCGCCGCGGCGTACAGCGTGCCGGCCCGGCCGAGCACGAAACCGGCGATGACGAGCATCGACACCAGCGGTCCCGCGGCGGCCGCGGCGGTCCCGACGGCAGCGGCGATCGGGGCACAGCCCGGGCAGCCGCTGACGGAGAACGCGACACCCGCACTCACCGCCCGAAACGGGTCGGGCGGCAGGGCGTCCAGGCGGCGGCACAACGCCGGACCTCTGGCCAGCAGCAGGCGTACCCCTGCGTAGGTCAGTACGACGATCGCCACGACGGTCAGGACCACTGCAGCGCGGGTGAGGGCGATCAGCACCCCGACGAACACCGCGGACAGGGAGGCGATGACGCCGTCCATGCCGATGACGAACCCGAGAACGACGGCGAAGCCACGCGGACCGCTGACCGCCGCGGGCATGTTCTCCCGGGCCGCCGCCCGGGCCGGACCGACCAGGGCGACGACGGCGGGCAGGCTCGGCCAGGCGATCGGGGTGAGGGTCAGCGCCACACCCACCAACACCCCTACCGCTGGGGCGAGCACACCCGCCTGCTCGATCTGACCGGTCAACAGCTCCACGGGGGTCAGCACAGTGCAGTGTCCTTCCCCGGCGGACCTGACGCGGCTCGGCTCATGCTGCGGCCAGGGCCTTACGCAGCTTGCGCTCGGAAAGCCGGCCGTAGGCGAACGCCCGGCCGTCGAGCAGCACGCCGGGGGCGAACATCACCCCGTGCTCGGCCGCGAGGGTGCGTCCGCGCTCGGTGTCCAGGTCGACTTCTTCGATGTCGAGGGCGTGGTCGCGTCCGACGTCGGCGAGCACCTGCTTGGCGTGCCGGCACAGCTGGCAGTCCGAGCTCGTCAGGAGCGTGACCGCATGTGCGGTGCTGGCACCGGTCATCCGGTCGCGGCCGTCAGATCGGCCAGGACGCGATCCACGGGGACGAACATCGTGTACTTCGGGGCGCCGCCGTAGTCGGCCCGCCAGGTGATCTTCCCGTCGGGATCGACGAGCACGAACGAGTGCCCGTTGCGCGAGTCGCCCATCATCCCGAAGCTGTTGGTCTGATACATCCGGGAGACCGTCAGGTCGGGGTCGGACAGGACCGGGGTGCTCAGCCCCTCGTCGGCGGCCTTGCGCGCCAGCAGCTCGACCGGATCGGTCGTGATCGTCACGATCTCGTCGATCCCCGCAGCCTCGAGGTCAGCGGTACGCGCTTCGAGGTCGCGGAGCTGGTCCCAGCACGGCTGGCAGCCCAGGCCCTCCTGGAAGTACAGCAGAACGCTCTTGCCGCGGTAGTCGGCGAGCTGGACTGGTCCGCCGTTCGTGGAGGCCAACGCGATGCCCGGAGCGTTCGCGCCGACGCCGGGTTCGCCGACCTGGAAGTCGCCGGCCGGGGTGGTGCCGAGCGCGCTGCCGGCGCCACTCGACCCGTTGGCGTAGACGAAGTAGAGCCCGAGCAGCACCGCGACCAGGGCGCCTGCGACGGCGGCGTTGCGGGCCGTGCCCGACTTGTCGGTCGGGGCGGCCCGGCGTCCCGGGCTGGTCCGGGTCGGGGGCTTGCGCGCGTTGGTCTGGGCGCTCATCGCAGCGTCAGCTCCTTGTGGTCGGTGGGCGGGGTGGTCGGGGATGTCGGGGCGCTGCTCGAGATCGCGGCCGAAGGGACGACGTCCTCGCTCGACCCGTCGGTCGTGCCGCGCAGGGCCGCTCGCAGGAACAGGGCCAGGGCGCCGAACACCAGCACGGCGGTGAACCAGCCAGGGACGCCGAACAGCGCTCGCGCGGTGGCGCTGGCGGCGTGCTGCAGCCAGGCACTGACCTCGACCTGCCAGCCGTCATTGGCCATCCCGGGGCCGCGCGGAGCCAAGGCGATGGTGAGCCCGCCCATCAACACCAGCAGTGCACCCGACAGGGCGTAGCCCAGCGGCAGCGTCCTGCGCACCGGCCCGACGCGCCAGGTCACCGTACGAGCCGACAGCAGGCGCGAGGAGCCCCAGTCGCGGCGGTCCCAGAGCAAGGCGATCGCCACGAGTGGCGCGACCATCCCGAAGACGTAGGCGACGCCCACGGTCAGGGCGACCGGGAAGGACGCGGTCGCTCCGGCCAGCGCCGCGGCCCCCGCGAGCACCGGTGCACAGCAGGCGCTCGCGCCCCCGGAGAACACCCCGAGGCCGTAGGTCGCCCGCACCCCGTGCCCGCCGCCGGACGGCCCGCTCATCAGCAGTGGCATCCGGAAGCTCCTGCCGGCGAGCATCGCCAGACCACCCAGGACCATCAGTGTCCCGCCGACGGAGAACACGACCTGGTGCTGCTCGATGAGCAGTCCCGCGATCAGCCGCGCGCCGAGCGCGATCGGCAGGATGACCGTGGCGACGCCGGCGGCGAACACCAGCGTCATACTGGCGATCTGCGTGCGGCGCTGGAAGGTGGACGCGAAGTACGCCGGGAGCATCACCGAGATGCAGCACGGCGCCAGCAGCGCCACGACCCCGCCGAGGAAGGCCGTCAGGATCGTCGAGGTCAGCAGCAGGTTGCTCACCGCGGGACCGGAGCCGGCCCGGGCGAGATCATCTGGCTGTGGATGCGCATCGTTCCTCCTGGTGTGCGGATGCTGACGAGCCTGTCCGCGTCGTGTGAAGAAGCGGTGCAGATCCGCCACCGCTTCGATGCGCGATCCGGTGGTCGGGTTCGCGACCGGGTCCGACTGGGGCATCCTGGTCAGGATGCAGACCGGGCGGCGCCGCGCCACGGTGCTCTGCCACCAACAGGAAGGACGCTGATGCCCCTGCACACCTGGGTCGACCACGTCGTGCACGTCGAACTGCTCAGCCGCGACAGTGAGATCAGCAGCACCACAGCGCTGTTCCTGCAGCGACGGTTCCAGGCGCACGGGGCGGACGTGTCCGGCGAGACGGGTCACCTGGAGGTCCGTAGCGACGCAGGCTCGGCGGTCACAGCCGGCGGCGTCGCGCGGGCCCTTGCCGAGGCGGGGGTACGCGCCCACCGCGTGCACGAACGGCAGGAGTGGAGCGTCGCTGAGGTGACGGCGACATGATCGACCTCGCAGACATCCTTCGGTACGCCTACTGGCTCGCCATCATCGCGCTGGTCGTGTGGTGGGTGCGCGGGATGCGGCGGGCGGCGAAGCCCACGGTGCGCAGTCCGCTCGACGAGCGTGAACTCACCAGGGTGCGGGCAGCGCTGGCACGTCTGGACGCGCCGGACGGGGTCACCCGGCAGCCAACGCGCTGAGCGACGGCACCAGGGTCCGCGGCAGGGAAACCGACGTCACGATCGAGGTGCCCGACGTCACGCTGTTGCAGAGCGATGTCCTCGCACGTTGCCTGCTGGAGACCACCGGTCCCGGCAGGCCGACGCCCGCCGTCGGAGTATTCTACTCCCTGGGAGTACCACCGACTGAGGAGCAGGAGCATGTCGAAGCGCACTGCCGCCGCCGCGCAGCAGCGAGAGCGCGCCGAGCGGCGGCGCAGGCTAGCCGTGACCGGCGCCCTGGCCGGGGTCGCCGTCGTCGTAGCGGTAACGGTTCTCGTGGCCCAGCCCGGAGACGACGGAGACGGCGGACGTCCCGGAACGGGGTCGGCGCTGCAGCCCCTGGATGTCGAGCCGGGGGTGGTCCACGTCCACGGGCTCGGCGTCGACGCGGGCGACGGTGTGCTCTACGCGGCGACGCACTCCGGCCTGTTCCGCGTGCCGGAGCAGGGCAAGGCTGCTCGGGTCGCGAACCGAGCGCAGGACACGATGGGCTTCTCGATCGTCGGGCCGGGGAAGTTCATCGGCTCGGGTCACCCGGACCTGCGCGAGGACACCGTCCGCCCGCCGCTGCTCGGACTGATCGAGTCCGTCGACCGCGGCGAGACGTGGGACCGGATCAGCCTGCACGGCGAGGCCGACTTCCACGCTCTGCACGCCGCCCACGGCAACGTGTACGGCTACGACTCCACGTCGCAGACCTTCATGGTGAGCGAGAACGGAAAGGACTGGGACCGCCGGTCGAAGCTGCCGATGGCCGACTTCGGCATCAGCCCCACCGACCCCGACACGATCCTGGCGACCACCCAGCAGGGCGTGGTTCGCAGCACCGACGGCGGCCGGCAGTGGTCGCGGGTCGCCGGGGCCCCGACGCTGGTTGTCCTGACGTGGGCCGCGCAGGGCCGGCTGTACGGCGTCACGCCGGACGGGACCGTGCAGCGGTCCGAGGACGGCGGGGTCAGTTGGGCTGAGCAAGGCTCCGTCGGCGGGCGGCCGGAGGCGATCACCGTCGACGTCCGCGAGGGCAGACAGACGCTCTACGTCGCCGCGACCGGCCGGGGGATCGTTGCCAGCACCGACCAGGGCCGTACGTTCACGACCCGCTACTCCGAGTGAGATCGCAGGCCGCCACGGGCCGCCTCGTCGCCTTGGCGGTCCTCGCCTTCGGGTGGCTGCTCGGGGTCGCCGGGCCCGCCTCGGCGCACCCGGCGCTCGTCAGCAGCGCGCCCGGGGCCGGCTATGCCGTGACCGACCCGCCTCGCGAGATCGCGCTGGCCTTCAACGAGCCGGTGACGCTGCCGGACCGGCCCCTGGTCGTCGTGGACGACCGTGGCGGGCAGGTCCGGCTGCGGGTGACGTCGGCTGAGGGCGGCGCCGGCCTTGTCGGGGCGCCCGAGACACCGCTTCTGGTCGGCGCGTACGAGGTGACCTACCGGGTTGTCGGCCAGGACGGCGACCTGATCTCGGGGACGTTTGCGTTCGGCGTCGCAACGCCCGTCGGCTCGGCAGAGGCCTCCGATCGCGCGGGAGTGTCCGGCGGCGGCGCGCCGGAGTCGGTCCCGGTAGGGACGACGGCGCTGCGCGCGCTGCTGTTCCTCGGCGTGGCGGTCGCGCTCGGCGGCGGCTGGCTCGCCTGGCGGGTCGACGACGCGACCGGCGGGCTGCCGGGCCCGCGGCCGCTGCTGCGCGCGGGCTCTGCCGTCGCTCTTCTTGCCGCGCTCGGCCTGCTCACCGAGCTTCGCGGCACGGGTGACCTGCTCGAGGCAGCGACCGGTCAGGGAGTCGGACGGCTGCTCGGACTTCAGGCGGTGCTGCTCGCCCTCGCGGTCCTCACCGCCCGCCGGCCAGGGCAAGGGGCCGTCGCCGCGCTGTTGCTGGTGCTGGTCGTCGGGCTGGAGGGCGCGCGGGCGCACCCCGGCGACGCCGGTGGCCCGCTCGGCGCGGTCCTGACGGTGACGCACTTCCTGGCGGGGGCGCTGTGGCTCGGGGGGCTCGTCCACCTGCTGCGCCTCGCCGCCGGGTGGCGTGGCCGCCCGAAGGCGGTCCGCGTGGCCGCGCGGACGTACGCCCGGAACGCGCTGGTGCTGTTCGTTGTCGTCTCCGCGACCGGGACCGTCAGCGCGGTGCTGCTGCTGCCCGACCTCGAGGACTGGACCGGGACGACGTACGGCCGGCTCCTGCTCGTCAAGATCGCCGTCTTCCTGGTCGTCGTCGCCCTGGCCTTCGCGGCCGGCCGCAGGCTCGAGCAGGCCAGGCCGGTCCCTTCGACCGAACAGGTCGCCGTCCCGGCGCCCCGACGGCCGTTCGGCAGGATCGCCGCGGCGGAGACCGCCGCTCTCGCTACGGTCGTTCTCGCTGCCGCCGCTGTCACGACCGTCACACCTGCCCGGCTCGTCCCGGTCTCCGCGCTGCTCGCGGCACCGGTCGGCCCGACGGTGCGAGTCGCCGAACGCGCCCGGCAGGTCAGCGTCTCGGTTGTCGCGTCGCTGGGCCGCGTCGAGATCCGCGCCGACGCCCCCGACGACGGGACCCCCGCGCAGATCCAGCTCGACGGCCAGATCGCCGTCTCCGGCGCGACGCGCGCACTCGAGCTCGACAGCTGCGGCGCGACGTGCTGGACCGGTCCGGTCGACTGGGGTCCTGGGACGAACGTGCTGTCGCTCGACGTCGCCGCTGACCGCTACGACGGTGGCAGGGTGTCCATAGGTGTCCCGTGGCCCGCCGTTCCCGCGCCCGGCCTGCTCCGCCGGGTGCAGGACGCGATGGGCGCGCGGACGGCCATCGACACGGTCGAGACGGTGACGTCCGGGTTCGGCACTGGCCTTCCGCACCAGTCCCGGCGGACCGGGCAGGAGTTCCTTGCCGGGCAGCCGTGGGCCGAGGGCGGCGCCGCCGACGCCACCGTCGCGGAGCAGGACGGCGGCCGGACGCTGCTGTTCGCGCTCCCCGCGCTGGGCTACCACTTCGCGCTGCGACTCGACGCGACGGACCGGATCCTCTCCGAACGCATCGTGACGCCGAACCACCTGCTCACCCGCGACTACCGCTACCCCTGACCAGGCAAACTGTCGTCTCCGGGTATCCGGTCGTGTGGTCTACCGCTAACCGTGGAGCGCGACAGCGCCCCCTGCTCATGGCAAGGGGCGCTGTGCGCCGGTGTGAGGCCGCTCAGGCAGGGACCTTGGCGCCACGCTTGAGAAGCAGTGCGACGATCGGCAAGGCGACGACGAAGCCGAGGACGTTGCCGATCTGCATGAGGAACAGGAAGCTGGCGCTGGTCACGGCCGGGATGAGTTCGTTGAAGTGCAGCACCAACATCCAGCCGACCATGCCTACGTCGAAAGCGACCACCGAGACGGTGGCCACCGCGAGCGCCACGAGAAGGCTTTTGCCGCCCACCTTGCGGCGGGCTGCGGTGGTGTACTCGAAGACGAACAGCATGACGATGGCCAACCCGAGGATGATCGCGATCATGGCGAACACGCCCACGCCGAACAGGCTCAGCCCGGTCGCGATCACGAACGGGACGGCGATGAGGTGGCTGATCGAGGAGGCGGCGGCGCCTGCCAGACTTCCTGAAGCGGTCTCGGTGGCCAGCCCCAGCTCGGCTTCGGTCTCGTGCTCGGCCTGCCACCTCTTCGTGCGCGGCCGGCCGGCACGGGCGTACAGCGGGAGGGCGAACGGCCCGAGCCACAGCGCGCTGATGACCCACACGCCTTCCATCGAACCGACGCGCTGGCGGTAGCCGCGGCCGTAGATGTCGTAGGCGACGGCCAGCGCCGTCAGGATCGACAGTGCGACAACGATCGCCGCGACCGGTGCGACCCACCCGGGTAGTGCTTGGGTTTCCATGTTTGGTGAAGCTCCTTCGGGTCATGGGAAGAGGTACTCAGGGGGAGTGACCTGCCCTTGATACACTAGGGGAGTACCTTGTGGGTGACCACGGCGACCGGGAGACCACGATGGCGACGAAGGCCAAGAGCACGACCGGCCAGAGCGGGCAGGCCCCGGCAGGGTGCGGGGACGACCGCGAGATGATGGCGGCGGACAAGCGCGACGAGGCGATCAAGCGCCTTGCCCGCGCGTCCGGTCAGGTCGCCGGGATCAGCCGGATGGTCGAGGACGGACGGCACTGCACCGACGTGCTCCAGCAGATCGCCGCCGTCCAGAAAGCCCTGGACGCGGTCGGGAACATCGTTCTGCGCAACTACCTGGAGCGTTGCGTCACGACCGCGATCGAAGGTGGCGACCCGATGATCTATGACGAGCTGATGACGGTCCTCAACCGCTACCGGTAGGCGGGAGATGACGACGGCAGTCGCCCGGGCGGACCGGGCGTCGTGCTGTGACGACCTGCAGGACGCGGACTGGGGACGACTGCCGGGTGCGGAACCGCCTCTGCGGTGGTGGGTTCCGGCGGCGGTCGCCGCGGTCGTCGCGCTCGTCCTGACGCTCGTCGTGGTCCTGGTGGTCCGCCCGCCCGGTCCGCTCGACGACCCGGACCCGGCTGACCAGCGTGACGGGCTGCTGCGCGACGGCCCCGTTCTGCCGCCGGACGCGGGCGGCGTCGCGTTCGGGGGCCGTACGGTCGTCGTGCTGTTCGACCGGGACGAGCCGGCCGGACAACCGTTCGAGCAGTGGAAGGCGACCGTCGCCGACGACGGCGTCGAGCTCGTCGTCCGGGTCGGCGCCGCCGGCGACGAGCTGGCCCGTCGGGTCGGGATGCCGACCCCGGTCGACGGGATGCACCCCGTCGGGTACGCCGTGGTGGACGCGTCCCGGACGGTGCGCTACGCCACTCTCGACCCGGTCTATGAGAAGAACGCCTTCGAGGTCGACGTCATCACCGGCGCCGTCGCATGAGCACCGAGCCCGGCGGCTGGGGCAAGGCCTATCGTCCGCTGCGGCCTCGGTCCCTAGCCGCGCAGCTCGTCCTGCTCGTCGTCGCGGAGATCGCGCTGTACGCGAGCTACGACGCCCACGATGCCCGGTTCCACTGGGCGACGCACTTCCTGGTCGCACTCGCCTACGCCTCGCTGGTCCTGCTCCTGCGGCTGCTCGTCACCGGCGTCCCGGGCCCGCGTCTGCTGCTGCCGGCGGTGCTGGGCTTCCACCTGTTCGCGATGGCGCCGGACCTGCTTTTCCGGGGCGGCGTTCCGCACTACCGGTGGATGGATGTGTTCCTCGGGCATGTCGCCGTGCACTACCTGCCCGGTGGCGACGGCAGCTGGCTCGTCATCGCCCTGACCAGCCTTGGGTTGTTCGTCGGAGCCCTCACGGCGTGGCTGCGGGCCCGGCACGCCGAGACCGACGCCGGGATGCCGCCCGGTATCGGCCTGACCGGCATGGCGGTCCTGCGCCCGCAGGACGACCCTCGTCGCACGACGCTGGTCCACGACGAGAACGGCAGACCGGGCGACGGCCCGACGGTCGTCCTGCTGCACGGCCTCGGGGCCTCGTCGGCGTTCTGGCGTCCCGTCGCCGCCGAGCTGTCGGGCAAGGCCCGCACGGTGATTCCTGACCTGCTCGGGTTCGGCGCATCGATCCGGCTCGGGACGCACTTCCACCTGGACGATCAGACCGCCGCCGTCGTCCGGCTGATCGAAGCCCACGGCCACGGTCCGGTCGTGCTCGCCGCGCACTCCTACGGCGCGGCGATCGCCGTCACGGTCGCGGCGGACCGCCCCGATCTGGTCCGGCGGCTCGTCCTTGTTTCCCCTGCCGTATTCGCCGACGCCGCGCAGGCCCGCGCGAGGATTGGCGGCCGGTCCTGGATCGCCCGCAAGACGATCAGCGGCTCTCCGGTCGCGGACGTGGCCTGCGGGACGATGTGCCTGCTCCGACGGCCCCTGACGTCGCTGGCCCCCCGGATGGCCGCCAGGGTCTCGCCCGACATCCCCTCCGACGTCGCCCGGGACGCCGTCCGCTACGTCTGGCCGGCCTACCGCGACGCCCTGACCAGCCTGTTGGAGGACAGCCCGCTCCGGGCTTGGCTCGCGGACCCCCCGCTGCCGACGAGCGTGGTGATCGCCGAGCACGACCAGACCGTGCTTGCCGGCGACCTGGACGCACTGCTCGGTCCCCAGGTCGAGGGAGTCCGATTGCCCGGTACACACGGCCTGCCGATGGAAAGACCCGCTGACGTTGCGGGAGCGATCCTGCGCGGGGGGAACACACGGGCGTCAACCACGTTGGCATAGGTACTCCCTAGGAGTACCCCTACACGATGGAGGCATCATGAACGGCCAACGCACCATTACCGCCACGGCTCTCGCTGCGCTCGCTGCAGGCAGCGTGCTCCTCGTGTCGGTCGGGACCGCCTCCGCGCTGGACCGACCGGACCGCGCCTCCGCGCACGTCCCCGGCATGGCCCGGATGCACCAGCAGATGACCGAGCAGAACCCCGGCATGGCCCGGATGCACCAGCTCCATGTCGAGCAGAACCCCGGCATGGCCCGGATGCACGAGCTCATGACCGACGGCCCGCGCTGAGCCTGCGGCCCTCCGCCCGCCCTGCACGACCGGACCCTGACCTGGAGCAACCGTGACCGCCGCTGACATCGCCGTCGTCCTGACCGGCCTGGTCCTGATCGCCGTCCTCGCCTGGTATTTCTTCGCGCCGCGAACCGCGACCCGGGCAACGGTGGAGGGGGGTCGGCAGGTCATCGACGTCACCGTGAAGGGCGGCTACTCCCCCAGCCTGGTCCGGGTTGAGGCCGGCACCCCCGTCCGGCTCCGGTTCCACCGGCAAGAGAACAGCGACTGCACGTCCCGGGTGGTCTTCCCGGACCTGCGCAAGAGCGCGTCGCTGGCGGCGTTCGGCACGACCACCCTCGACCTCGACATCCCCGAACCCGGCGAGTACGCCTGGGCTTGCGGGATGAACATGCTCCACGGCACGCTTGTCGCCGAGGCTTCGGGTGGGCAGGCGTCGGCCGACACGGCTCAGACCGCGCTCGCGTCCCCGGAGTCCGGCGGCGCACATGTCGCCGAGGCCGCCCGCGCAGTCACCCACATCACCGAGGCGACCGGGTTCCCGGCCCGGCTGCGACCCGACCCAGGCAGCGACGACACGGAGGACGCCGAGGCCGCCGCCCGCAAGCAGGAGGTCCGTGACCTGAAGCGCCGCGTCGGGCTCGGCGCGGCGCTGACCCTGCCGGTGCTCTACGCCGCGATGGTCGCGCACTTCATCGGCGAGCAGTACGTCCCGGACGTGCTGGAGAACCGCTACGTCCAGTTGCTGCTGACCCTGCCGGTGATGCTGTACGTCGGTTGGCCGATCCACAGCATCGGCTGGCGCGCGCTCGCGAACCGCAGCGCCGAGATGAACAGCCTGATCACCCTCGGCACGATCGCGGCGTTCACCTACAGCCTCGTGGCGACGTTCCTCCCGCAGGTCCTGCCCGAAGGCGTCCGCGAGGTCTACTACGAGGTCGTCAGCTTCATCCTGACCGTCATCCTGCTCGGCCGGCTCATCGAGGCCAGGGCGCGCGCCGGGACGGGCGACGCGATCCGCGCGCTGGTCTCGCTCGCCCCAGCGACGGCCAGGGTCGTCCGCGACGGCACGGAGACCGAGATCCCGGCCGAGCAGGTGCAGCTCGACGACCTGCTCCGGGTCCGGCCCGGCGAGAAGGTCCCGGTCGACGGCGAGGTCACCGACGGCACCTCCACCATCGACGAGTCGATGGTGACCGGCGAGAGCCTGCCGGTCACCAAGACCGCTGGCGACCCCGTGATCGGCGCGACCGTCAACACGACCGGCGCGTTCACCATGCGCGCGACCCGCGTCGGATCGGAGACCACGCTCGCGCAGATCATCAAGCTCGTCCAGGAGGCGTCCAACAGCAAGGCCCCGATCCAGCGGCTCGCCGATCTCATCGCGTCCTACTTCGTGCCCGCCGTCATCTTCCTGGCGATCATCACGTTCGTGCTCTGGTTCGTCCTCGGGCCGGCGCTCACGCTCGCGGTCGTCGCCGCGGTCAGCGTCCTGATCATCGCCTGCCCGTGCGCGCTCGGGCTCGCCACGCCGCTGTCGATCATGGTGGCGTCCGGGAAGGGCGCGCAGCACGGTGTCCTGGTGAAGAGCGCCGAGTCGCTGGAGACCGCGCACAAGCTGGACACGGTCGTGCTCGACAAGACCGGCACGATCACCCGGGGCAAGCCCGAGCTCACCGACGTCGTGCCGGTCGGCGGCCAGGACGAGACCGAACTGCTGCGCCTGGTCGCGTCCGCCGAGGCCGACAGCGAGCACCCCCTCGCCGGCGCGATCGTGACCGGCGCCCGCGACCGCGGCCTGGAGCTGTCCCGGGTCACGACGTTCGACTCGATCACCGGCAAGGGCGTTCGCGCCACGGTCGACGGGCGTGAGCTCCTCATCGGCAATGCCCGGCTGCTGCGCGACGCCGACATCGAGACCGGCGAGCTCGAGCAGCAGGCCGACGCGCTGGCCGACCAGGGCAGGACCCCGATGTACGTCGCCATCGACGGTCGGGCTGCCGGTCTGGTCGCCGTCGCCGACACCGTCAAGCCTGACAGCGCCGCTGCCGTCGCTGCGCTCCAGCGTCTCGGCCTGGAGGTCGCGATGATGACGGGCGACAACGAACGGACCGCTCGGGCTGTCGCCCGCCAGGTCGGAATCGACCGGGTCCTGGCCGACGTCCTGCCTGACCAGAAGGCCGCCGAGGTCCGCCGGCTCCAAGACAAGGGCAAGCTCGTCGCGATGGTCGGCGACGGCATCAACGACAGCCCCGCCCTCGCCCAGGCCGACGTCGGGGTCGCGATCGGCACCGGCACCGACGTGGCGATCGAGGCCGCCGACATCACCTTGATGTCCGGGGAGCTGCGCGGCCTGGTCACCGCGATCTCGCTGTCGAAGGCGACGATGCGCAACATCAAGCAGAACCTGGTTTTGGCGTTCGGCTACAACGTCGCGGCGATCCCGGTCGCCGCCGGGCTGCTCTACCCGGTCACCGGCGCGCTGCTGTCCCCGCTGATCGCGGCCGCCGCGATGGCGATCTCCAGCATCAGCGTCGTGCTGAACAGTGCGCGCCTGAACCGGTTCAGCCCGCCCGTGCTGGCTGCCGCGAGTGTCGTCGCTGCCCGGCAGCCCGCGGCGGCGGGCCGGCGATGACCGTCCGCGCCGACATGGACGCAGATGTGGACGTGGACGTCCTGGTCGTCGGTGCGGGCCAGGCCGGTCTCGGGACCGGCTTCTGGCTCGCCCGGCGGACATCGCTGTCGTACCTGATCGTCGACGGGTCAGAGCGGCTCGGCAACAGTTGGCGGCTCCGGTGGGACAGTCTGGTGCTGTTCACGCCCCGCCGGTTCAGTTCCCTGCCCGGCACGCCGATGCCCCGCGGCCAGGGCGACTACGCGAGCAAGGACCAGACCGCCGACTACCTCGCTTCCTACGCCGCCCGCGAGCGCCTGCCGGTGCGGCTGCGGACCGGTGTCCTCAGCCTCACCCATGAGAACGGCGGGTTCGTCGCCGAGACGACGACAGGGCGGATCCGGGCGCGACACGTCGTCGTCGCGACCGGCCCCTACACCGGGCCCTACATCCCGGATGCCGCTGCGGGCCTCAGCCGGTCGGTTCGCCAGCTCCACGCGTCGGCCTACCGCAGCCCCGAGGACCTGCCCGGCGAGCAGGTCCTGGTCGTCGGCGCGGGCAACAGCGCCGCCCAGCTCGCCGTCGAGCTCGCCGCGACCCGCCGGGTGACCGTCGCCGCGCCCGGCGGGATGTGGTTCCTGCCCGCCCGGGTCCTTGGGGTGAGCCTTTACTGGTGGCTCTGGCTGACCGGTGTCCTCAACGGCCGCAGCGGCACCCGGGCCTCCCGGATGGTCCGGGCCCGCGGTGACGGGATCATCGGCCGAGAGCTGCAGGAGCTCGTCGCCGCAGGGAAGGTGCGGATGATCGAGCAGCGCATCGTCGGCGCTCAAGACCGAGACCTCATCCTGGCCGACGGCACCGCGGTCCGTTCGGACGCGGTGCTGTGGTGCACCGGTTACCTGCCTGACTACAGCTGGCTCCGCGTGCCCGGCGCCCTCGACGACCAGGGCCGGCCCGACCACGACGCCGGGCGCTCCTCCGCGCCGGGGCTGCACTGGGTCGGGCTTGCCTGGCAGACCCGTCTGAACAGCGGGATCATCGACGGCGTCGACCGGGACGCCCGAGTGGCGGTCCGTCGCATCGCCGCCGACAACGCTCGTGGCCCCGCCCGCCCTGCCTGGCCGGCGGCCGGCGGCGCCCACCCCCCGGCCTTGGCCGTGGGCACGTCCCCTCAACATGAGCGGGCAACCCGGCCCGCCCCCACAGCAGGAGGAGCAACGTGAGCGAGGACCAGCCCGAGCCCCTCTCGAAGTCGCCGACGAGCAAGCAGTTGCGGGACGCCCGACGCCAGGCCCATCAAGCGCAGACGCAGAGCAAGTCCGACAAGGGCGGCGACAAGAAGGGCAAGATGGGCAAGGGCGGCCGCAAGCCGTGACCGGCCGTCCCGGCGTCCCCCGGGAGGTGCGCCGCCGGGCCCGCAGGCTGCGCGCCCGGTCCCGCCTGCGCGCGGCGAACCTGCGCCGAACAGGGGTGGCGCTGGGACGGCGCGCCGACGCTTCGGTGCCCGCCGTCGACCTGCCCGTCACCGCGACGGCTGGCGTCGACACGGTCTGGGGAGCGCCGCGGACCCTGCTCTGGGTCACCGTGAAGCGGGACAACCCGACCTTGCGCGACCTGTACGGTCACTGGTGGGTCGAGGCCGGCGACGAGAGCTGGGGATGGTGGCCCCGCGCCGTCCCCGTCGGCGTTCGGCAACTCGCCCGCGGCACCGTCGGCGTCCTGAACGGTGCCGGACTCGTCGGCAGGACGGGAACGTGGTCTCGCGACGCGCTGCACGGCCAGCCGGCCGCTCATGCCTTCCACCCGGTCCTGGTCGAGGCGGTCCCCGACGGCGAGGTCGCGGCCCGGCTCCGCGGCTACGCCCACGGCTACTCCGGCCGGTGGCGGTGGGCCTGGACCCGCCAGGCCGAGCACGACACTTGCCGATCGTTCCAGGACGGTCTCCTGCAGGCCGCCGGCTTGACCGAAGGGCTGGAGCATCTGGCGAGCCGGGGCAGCGGCTGCCCGTTCCTGTACCGCCCCCGGACCCTCCTGTGGCGCGTGCAGGACCTGCTCGACGCCGGTCGCAGCCCGCAGAACCCGCGCCGTTCGTGGACCTCCCGGCCGGACGGGTCCTGGGGCGGGTCGGGCGGCGACCGGCGGCCGGCTGCCGCACACCAGATGCACCGATGAAGCAGCCATTCTCGCGCAGATAAGAAGCGGTTCAGGTGCGTAGGTGTTCAGGGTCGTCGTGCTGTCAGTGATGGCCGGGGTGTGGGTCGCGCCCGGCCAGCCGCAGGAACTGGTCACGCCACGACACGTGACATTCGGGCAGCGGCAGGGGCTCGCGGAAGATCCCGAGGGTCCGCCACCGCGACGCCTCGGGTTCGACGGCGGCGAGGGCTGCTCGGGCGAACTCCTCGGTCAGCGGGCAGGCGGTGGTCCCGAGCCCGAACGCGATGTCGTGCGCGGTGAAGGTGCGGGCGAAGGTGAGGCGCCACAGGTAGTCGCGAGTGGTGACGTCGCCGTACGGCGCGTGCACGATGGCGTTCCCGTCGGCCGCCGCGGCGGCCGCATCGCACGCCACGCCACTGAGGCGCTTGACCTGGCCGTGGGCGTCGTCGCCGATGAGATCGCCGTCGAACCTGTCGGGCCCGACCTCTTCCATCCGCCGACCTGCCAGCAGGTCTGGCACCCAGGCCTGTTCGAGGGCGTACCGGTCGACGGCCTGTCGCACGGTGGGCGGCTCGTCGAAGCCGGGGATCTCGAACAGGGGCGGCAGCACGATGTCCCAGTGTCCGGCGCAGACCCGGCCGACCACCTCCACCAGCACGGTTTCGGACATCACGAACAGCTCTGCTTCGTGCAGCATCTGACTCCTTCCCCCGCATCGCCTCGGGGGAGGACGTCGACGGGACCCGATCAGAGCAGATCATGGCGCTGCCGAGTGGGCAGGCGTCACCCCGGCTCGTTCTCGGTGCCACCAGCGCCCGGCTCCGGCGAACGCTGGCACCGAGAAGCGCCGCCGCCGCCATCGCTGGATCCGAGGCGCCTCACCGCCGAGCAGGCATCGACCGTACGGGCGGGTCGCTGGGCGTGTCGCGATCGCAAAGGCGAGGCTGATCCGGGGCAGCACGAGGGGTGAGGCCGCGTCGACGCAGGATGACGTGGATGAGCGCCCGTCCGGCGTGGCCGTTGCCGTCCGGGAACGGGTGAATCTTTGGTCAGCAGGGCCGCCTGGTGATCCCGGCGGAGGTGCGCGCCGCCCAGGGCCTGGCTCCTGGTGATCGTCTGCACCTGCACGTGTCCGGCCAGCGGCTTGTGCTGGAGCGACCGCAGGACGCCGCGGCGGACTGCGGGGCCTCGCGGCACGCGTCCCTCGCAGCCGCTCGCTCGTGGAGGAGCTCCTGGCCGAGCGGCGGATGGCTGCGGCCCGGCCCCCATGTGCGGCAGTCACTGCGGGTCAGCCGCTTTCGCATCCGACGCCGTCCTTGTCGCCGTCGAAGCCGTGCGGGTCCGGGGCAAGGACCGTGAACCGGCGGTGCGGGATCTCGCCGCAGTCCCGGTCCGGTAGCGGCGGCGGGATGCACACCGTCGGGTAGGCCGGATCGCAGTTGCCGCCGGCCGCCGCAGGCGCTGGTTCGACCGGCGCGGGCGCCCGGCTCACCACGGCGGCTGCGGGTGCAGGTGCAGCAGCCGGCGCTGCGCATGCCCCCCACAGTCCTCGCCCGGCCGTCTTGGCCTCAGCCTCAGCCGCGCGCAGGACGGTGATGTAGCGGTCGTTCGGCGCGTACAGCACGGCTCTTGCGAAACCGCCGTCGACCAGGCTGAGGTTGATGCTGCGTCCCTGCGCGTCCCAGAGGTAGAGCAGATCCCGGCCGAACCGGTCGGTGCGTTCCCGGTCGGCCACGACGTGGACCCGCGAGCCGACCGGCGCGAGCACGGCCAGCCGGGCGCTCGCCTCCGGGCCGTAGCACTGCACCGACGTGCCCGGCTGCTTCGTCTCGGGAGTGTCGATCTCCAGCAGTCGCACGGTGATCGAGCTGGTCGAGGTCAGGACCGGACCGACGGCCAACCCCCGCAGCGCGAGGGTGTCACCGTCGATGTGACGGTCGACGACGGCCTCCTGCGCCCCGGCGGGCAGCGGCAGATCGGGGTCGGCATCGAGTGGTGGATCGGCCGGGGCAGGACTCGCCCTCGGCGTCGGTGACGCGTCAGGCGTCAGCGGGGCCGCGGCTTCCGGCGACCGGATCGGTGCCGGAGGGACCGGTTGCAGTGCGCCGACCTGCGCCGCGGCAAGGCTGTCGCTCGGAGGGGTCGGTGCGACCGCGCTGCCGACGACCAGGATCGCGAGGGCGCTCCCGACGGCGAGGGCGGCCTGCCGGCGGTCGGCCAACCCGGCAAGCGGAACTCGACCGCGGACCAGCCCGACGACGCCGACCAGAAAGATGACCAGGCCGGCGAGCAGGAGCACGCCACCTGCCAAGCCCCTCATCGTCCCCCGCTTCGAGGCCTGCGGCCCGCAGGCACCACTGTGGCAGCCAGACCGGCGCCGCGCGGCGGAACACTGCAAGAGGCGTACGACAGTCGGTCAGGCGCACTCGGCCCCGTCGCAGAGCACCTTCGCGACCGGGACGACGAGGGTGGAGGAGGTGGTCCCGGTCATCAGCCGGAGGGCGTGGTCCCCCGGCGTCCTGCTCCGGTCGAGAAACACGACCCCACCGAGCGTCGACAGGGCCTCCGGCGTCTGCCAGGCCGACGCGGCGGACGGGCGGTAGGAGAGCTGCGTTGTGCGCGGCTCGGGGACGACCACCAGGGTGTCGACCGTGCTGCCGGGCTGCTCGGTGAGGAGCAGCGCGACGACGCGGCTGCCGCGCGGTGTCACCGGCTGGATCAGCAACTCGGGTTCCCCTCCGGGCCGGACGACATAGCCGACGGTCCGGGCCGGCGAGCCCGGGATCCAGGCCTGCGCGATGACGAATCGGACGCCGGCGTCGGTGTTACCCGAGAACAGCCGTCGCACCTCTGCCTTGGGCGCCTTCATCTCCGCGGCGTAGGCCCGCGCGACGTCGGCGACTGGGGGGCCGGCCGACACCGGACCACGGCCCGGCCACAACAGCACGTTCGCGGGCACGCCGCTGTCCGGTCGGGTGTCGGGCTTGGCGGTGTCGGGCTGGCTCTGCCACAGGGGGGACACCGTCGTCCGGCCGGCCCGGGTGATCCGGAGTGCCTCGCCGGCCTGCGGGTCGGCTGCGCGCGGGAAGACCAGATCCCGGCTGTCCTGGTCGACGAGCTTCCACGCAGACCCCGCCCCCGAGCGGTATTCAACGCGCTCGGTCCTGGGGGCCAGCGCCGCCACGACGTAGGACTCGAATCTGGACACGGTGCCGTCGACGACGCCGAGGTCGCGGCGGGCCACCGAGTCGCGCACCAGGACCGCTTCGCTGTTGGGCTCGCCCTGGGCCACGACCACGTGCGCTGCGCCGCCCGGCACCCAGAGCTGGTAGATGCCGACCATCAACCGGCCACGGTCGGCGAGGCCCACGAAGATCTGCTCACCGACCACCTGTGCGGGTGCGGCGTCGTGGTCGGCGGCCCAGGCGGTGCGCACCGCCCGGTCGAGGTCCTCGTCGGACATCGCCGGGCTCTTCCAGTCGAGGGCGTTCGCGGGACGGCCGGTACGGGCGGGCACCGCCGCGCCTGCCGGAGGCGGCTCGACCGCGGGTGGCTTGCCGGCGACGGTGCCCGAATCTGTCGTTGCGGGTTGTGCCGGGGTGCCCGGCGCGGCCGGCGTCCCCGATGCGCTCGGCTCGGTCGCCACCGGCGTCTCGGGCGAGGAGGCCGGGCGCAGGGCCCCCTCCTGCGCGCAGCCGGTGAGCAGGGCGGCCCCGGCGACGGCTCCGGCCAGGATGAGTGAGACGCGCACGATGTCCTCCAGAGTGGGTTCTGGCGGGTGAGACGCCGATCTGGGCCGGCGGGTTGCCTGGGTTTGTGACAAAGACCTCTCCACCCGCCCCGATGGCGCCGGCCAGGAGGGGAAGGGGCAGAGGCAACCGACCACCGAAGGAGATCTCGTGACAGAGGCACACCCCGCCGACGAAGCACGCAAGGGACTGATCACCTCCGTGACAGGCAAGGCCAAAGAGGTTGCCGGCGCCGTGCTGGGCAACGACTCGCTGGCCGCTGAGGGACAGCTGCAGCAGGCCGAGGCCGCCGCACGCAAGGACGCCAGTGCGACCCAGGCCGTCGCGGACGCCGAGGCGGAGCAGGCCGCAGAGGTCATCGCGGAACAGACCGCCGTGGCCGATCGCCAGAAGGACTCGGTCGCTGCGGTGGCCGAGGCACGCGAAGGCGTGGTCCTGCAGCAGGCCGGCGTGGAGCAGGCCGACGCGGCTGTCGCTGCGAAGCGGCAGGAGTCGCTGGACAAGGCCGCCGCGGATCGATCCGCCCAGCAGGAGCAGTCGGCCGCTGTCGAGCAGGCCCGCGCAAGCCGCGAGCAGGCAGACCGGGACGCGCAGGAGGCGCTGGACCGGCACGAGCGGCAGCAGGACAGCGCCGAGGCGGCTGAGCGCGCGGCGGCGCGTGCACGCCAGGAAGCCGACCGCCTGTCCGCTGAGTCCGGCCTTCCGCCCCAGTCCTGACCCGCTACCGACAAGGAGAACTCATGAATGTCCTCACCATCCCGCGAACGGCGGCTGCGTTCGAGTACAAGGTGCTGCGCTACCCCTCCCAGCTGCTCGAGACCAGAGTGGTTGCCGTCCTGCTGTCTGAGCAGTCCAGCGTCCGGCTCACCTTCGAGCGTGTTCTCGGCAGCCTCGACTCCACCGCCGGCTCGTTGTTCGCCGACCAGGGGCTGAAGGACAGGGGCCGGTTGCTCACCCGTCGCGCCGAGATCGTCGAGACCGCCGCCGCCCTCGAGGCCAAGGCGCAACAGCGCAAGGAGCAGGCGGATGCGCAGCTGCGCGCCGAGACCGAGCAGGCAGCGGCCAAGAAGGCGCAGGCGCAGCAGGAGCTCGCGCGCAAGCAGCAGCAGGTCCAGGCCGAGAAGTCGGCCGCCAAGCAGGCGGCTGAGCAGAAGGCGCAGGCTCGCCAGACGGCCGACCAGCAGGCCGCTGCGGCAAGAGCGGAGGCAGCCCTGAAGGCGGAGCGTGCCCGGGCCGAGCAGCAGCGGGCCACGATCGAGGCCAAGGAGAAGGCGGCGACCGCGGCGCCGAAGGCCCAGCTGGACAAGGCTGTCGAGGACACCGAGGCCGCGCAGCAGCAGCGCCGCGACGCCGAGCGACTGGCGAAGCTGGCCGACGCCGAGAAGGCCAGCCGTCAGGCGGAGAAGGCCACCGGCCAGGTCTAGTCGCGTCCCGCACA
>JBBSKF010000015.1:0-34904 GCA_038256525.1 Mycobacteriales bacterium
GACATCCTGCTGCAGATGGCGACCAGCGGCGGCCTCACCACCGACCTGACCTGCGATGGCTACGTACCCTCCGAAGCCCTCGGGCGCCTGGTTGACCTACGTGATGTGACCAGCACCTTCCCCGGTGACAGCACCCCCGCCAAAGCCTGCGACCGCGACCACCGCCTGCCCTGGCCACTCGGGGCGACCAGCGAGCAGAACCTGCAGAACCTGCGCCGCCGCTGGCACCGCGCCAAGCACACCGGCTGGCACACCAACCTGCTCACCGACGGCACCATCCGCTGGACCAGCCCCAGCGGCGGCGTCTACCACCGCCGCCCCAAGCGCAACCCACCACCACAGATCGCAGACGGCACCACCCTGCCGCCCATCGACGACAGCGGATAGCCGGCTCAGCTGCTGGCTGGCTTGTCCCAAGCGAGCGTGTAACGCCACAGCATTCGCCGGTCGACGGTCGCTCCTGGAAGCATCTCTTCTGCCGCCGATCGAAGACATCCAGCAGGCGCCGAGGGTGCGCCGGAGCAGCCGCAACAGCCTGGTGTGGTGATGGGTGTTGTGGTGCCACACCTGAGTTGGTGGGCGCGCATCCCAGGACGTTACCGACTCCGTAAGGCCGACCTCTCGCAAGCAGGCACGACCCGATGACAGGATGCCTGCGTGGCAAGTCCGCCATCCCGACGATCCGACGCCTTGCTGGAGGCGGTTCTGCACGCGGCGCAGGGGATAGCGGCTGCTCGAGGGCATCTCGAGGTGGACACCGAGCATGTCGCGCTCGGGCTGCTCGCGCATGACCTGGCGCCGCTCGGGGTCGACGCAACGGCCTGGTACAAGAACATCCACGTGGTCTGGGGTCTGCAGTGTTCGGGTGGCTACCGCGCCGAGGGTCTGTCGGTCTTGGCGATCGAACAGGTCGGCGTCAACCGCCGCGTACAACTCGCCTTCGACCTTGCCGTCGAGGAGGCGGTCGCCAATGGTCATGACGAGATCGAGCTGCGGCATCTCGTCGTGGCCCTGCTCCGTGAGGGCAGCGGCATCGCGGGTGCCACGTTGCACGATCTGGGCGTGCGGGTGGGTCACGTGCGGCGCGTGGCAGGCCTGCTCCCTAGACCGCGCGTTGTTGCCGGCGGGCTTCCGCCTCCCGATGGGTCAGCGCCGCTGCCGTCCGGACCGCTCGTGTTGCTCGGCGGGGGACCGGGAACCCGGGCCGCCGAAGCTCGGCTGCTCGACTGGACCGCGACTCGGCTCGGAAGGCCCCCCCGCGTGGTTCAGGTCTTCGTGACCGCGGACGACGATCGTGGGGACGACGCGTATGTGAGCGCAGCTCTGCAGGACTGGTTGCGATCGGGGGCCGCGTCGGCCGAAGACGCAGGGATGTACGACCGCGCCGATGCGTTCAGCCGCGAGGTCTGCGGGCGCCTGGAGGGGGCCGACGTCGTCTTCCTGCCGGGCGGTTTCGCGGAACGGGCGTACGACGTCCTGTGGGGGACCGCGGCGCTCGAGGCGATCCAGCGGGCCAGCGCAGGTGGGGCGGTCATCGCAGGATTCTCCGCCGGCTCGCGCGTCTGGGGGATCGGGACGTTGAGCGACTACGCGTCCGACGGGGACGATGAGGTGTTCCCTCTGCTGGGGTGGGTGCCCGCGGTGGTCTTCAACCACTACTCGCCAGCACGGGAGGCCGAACTGCGCCGGCACCTGGCGCACTGGCCGGGAGCATCGGCGCTGGCCATCAGCAACGGCGCTGGCGTGCTCGTCCATCCGGGGTGTCGAGCCGTCTCGCTGCTGACGGCATCTGACACCGATGAGGGCGCGTTCGTGCTCCGATCTCCTGGCGGCGCCCTGCTTGCACTGACCGAGCACCGGCCGGTACTCCTGCGGGCTGAGTGTCTCGACTAGATCGAGATGCCCCGCTTGGCCAGCCAGCTGGCCGGGTTGACCGGAGCTCCGTTGATGTGGACCTCGAAGTGCAGGTGGGGACCGGTCGACTGGCCGGTGTTGCCCTCGCGACCGATCTGCTGGCCGGCCTTCACCTTGTCGCCCTGATTGACCAGCAGGGAGCTCATGTGGCCGTAGAGCGTCACGGTGCCGTCGGAGTGCAGCAGGCGGATCGCGCGACCGTAGCCGCCCTCGGTGCCGGAGGACAGCACGGTGCCGTCCGTGACGGCGCGGATGGGCGCGCCCATGCCGGCGGCAAGGTCGACCCCCGCGTGCAGGCGGCCCCAGCGGCGGCCGTAGCCGGAAGTGAGCCTCCCGCTGCCCGGGCGTACGAAGGTGACGCCGTCGACCGTCTTGGTCTCGACGGCCGGCTCGCGGTCGCGCGTGGCGCGTGCGGGTTCCCGCGGCGGGGGCGGAGGCGGGATGAGCAGCTCGGGCGGGATGACGAAAGCGGGCGGCGGGGCAGGGGGCGGGTTTGCGACCGCGAGTCCCTGAGCAAGGGCGCCCGCCAGCTCGGCGTTCGCCGGAGCAGCCAGCTGCTCGAGCGGCGCCAGTTCCACCGGACCCAGCGCCTGGGCGGCGCTCACGCGCGGTGTGATCCCAGCCGCCGACGCCGGCATCACGGCCAGACCGGCGAACGCGGCACCGGCGGCGGCGAGCAGCACACCGGGCAGCAGGTGACGACCGGGGTCCCGCGGGGCGGCATGGCGCGGCCGGGTCTGCTGCGAAGGCAAGAGAGAGGACTCCGTCGTCGGGGGCAGGACAGCCGAAACAAGCCCCCTACCGGGGGCCCGAAAGTCGGATCGTGCTCCCGACGCCCTCATGAACGAGGCGATCATGACGAAGTCGGGTCGTTACCGCGACGTTATCGTCATTCGGGGTTGAGGGCAAAGGTCCTGTTATCTGTGGATGCCGACACGGGGCCGACCCGCCGGCGATGACCGTGCGGTGAGACGCGCCGAGATCGGCCCGGCCGCGCGGATCGGGGTCACCCCGGCGGTCACCGTGGCGCCCGCCTCGTCCAGGTGGGCGAGCAGTGTCGCGATGTCGTGAACCACCCGTCCATGGATGGGCAGGGACAGATGTCCGACGCCGCGCAGCAGGACATTGCGAACTGACAGGTCGGGATGGTCGAGGCGTGCCGACCGCTTGGGGACCACCAGCTGGTCGAGGTCGCTCCAGAACGATACGAAGCGGGTACGGCAGCCAGGGGCCGGTTCGGCCAGCTTCGCGAGCAGCGCCGAGCCCGGCCGGAGCTGGCGGGCCAAGGTCGAGGGCAACAGGTGTGCCGCGACCGTGCCGTTGTGGGGGCTGCCCATGGTGACGAGGGTGTGGATGCGCCGGTCACCGCCCATCCGCTGGACGTAGTAGCGGCCGACGAGACCACCGAGCGAGTGCCCCACGATGTGTACGCGCTCGTAACCCGTTGTCTCACAGGTCTTCTCCACCAACTCTGCAAGCCTGCCCGCCGCCGTCTCGACGTCCTGGGTGAACGGGCTGTAGTTGAGGGTGAGCACCTGACCGAAGCCCCGTCGGCGCAGCGCCCGGCGCAACAGCGTGAAGATGGACCGGTTGTCGACCAGCCCGTGCACCAGCAGGATGGGTGTGCCAGCCGCGACGATGTCTCCCATGAGCAGGCCCCGCTGCGCAGGCGGCAGGTCGGCCAGGCTGAAGCGCCGGGCCTGCTCCCGTCCGCCGCCGCCCTCGCGCTCGGCCAGCACGCCCAGCGGGTAGAGCGCTGTGTGCGCCGCCACCCACGCGACCTCGGTGCCGGCGCCGCGCAGCCCGGCCGGGCTGCACAGGGTGCGCACGCCGAGTCGGGTGGCCCGGCCAGCGCGCCGCAGGACAAGGCGCGGATCCTGCACGCGTTCCTCCGGGCTGGCGACGGTTGGCAACGGTGGCGACGAGACAGATGCGGACCGTATTCGCCGTATCCTCCGACGGGACCGCGCTTGGATGACGAACACATCACAGTCCGGCGTCGCTCGCAGACGCGTACTCTCCCACCCGTGACCAGTTCCGGGCGCATCCGTGTCGTCGTTGCGAAGCCCGGCCTGGACGGCCACGACCGTGGCGCCAAGGTCGTCGCGCGGGCGTTGCGGGACGCGGGCATGGAGGTGATCTACACGGGCCTGCACCAGACTCCCGAGCAGATCGTCGAGACGACGATCCAGGAGGACGCGGACTGCGTCGGCCTGTCGGTCCTGTCCGGCGCGCACATGACGCTGTTCACCAAGGTGATGGGGCTGCTGCGCGAGCGGGGCGCTGACGACGTCGTGGTGTTCGG
Source organism: Mycobacteriales bacterium (assembly GCA_038256525.1). Taxonomy (GTDB): domain Bacteria; phylum Actinomycetota; class Actinomycetes; order Mycobacteriales; family SCTD01; genus SCTD01. Next base: position 4,220 of record JBBSKF010000015.1, read on the forward strand.
CGGTGGGATCATCCCCGAGGACGACATTCCGCTGCTGTCCGAGCTCGGCGTGGCAATGGTCTTCACACCGGGGGCGACGACGCAGTCGATCGTCGAATGGGTTCGTGCACACGTCGGGCTACCCTCGCCGGGCTGACCGTCACCGGACGAGGACAGGACCTTTCGTGGACCTCATGGAGTACCAGGCGAAGGAGCTCTTCGCCCGGCATGGCGTGCCCGTGCTGCCGGGCGAGACGGCCGACAGCGCCGAAGCCGCCCGCGACGTCGCCGAGCGCATCGGCAAGCCGGTCGTCGTCAAGGCGCAGGTCAAGACGGGCGGGCGGGGCAAGGCCGGGGGCGTGAAGCTCGCGGACACCCCGGACGAGGCCGCCGCGAGGGCGAACGACATCCTCGGCCTCGACATCAAGGGCCATGTCGTCCACAAGGTGCTCGTCACCGAGGCCAGCGACATCGACGTGGAGTACTACGTCTCGTTCCTACTCGACCGCTCGAACCGCCGCTACCTCGCCATGGCCAGTGCCGAGGGCGGCATGGAGATCGAACAGCTCGCCGTCGAGCGTCCAGAGGCGCTCGCGCGGATCGCGGTGGACCCGGTCGTCGGCTGCGACGAGGCGAAGGCGCGCGAGATCGTGGGGGCGGCGAGGATCCCGGCCGACGCCGCCGACGAGGTCACCCGCATCCTGCTGGCGATGTGGCAGGTCTTCGTCCAGGAGGAGGCGACGCTCGTCGAGATCAACCCGCTGTGCCGTACGCCTGACGGCCGCATCGTCGCCCTCGACGGCAAGGTGACCCTCGACGACAATGCCGAGTTCCGCCACCGGGACGTCTTCGCGACCTACGCCGACGTGGTCGTGGCCGACGACCTCGAGGGCCGGGCGAAGGCGAAGGGCCTGAACTACGTCAAGCTCGACGGCCAGGTCGGGATCATCGGCAACGGCGCCGGTCTGGTCATGTCCACGCTCGACGTCGTCGCCTACGCCGGTGAGGCGCACGGTGGCGTTCAGCCGGCCAACTTCCTCGACATCGGTGGCGGCGCCTCGGCGCAGGTCATGGCGGCCGGCCTCGAGATCATCCTGTCCGACCCCGACGTCCGCTCGGTGTTCGTCAACGTCTTCGGCGGGATCACCTCCTGCGACGCGGTGGCCAACGGCATCGTGCAGGCGCTTGCCATCCTGGGCTCGACCGCCACCAAGCCGCTCGTCGTCCGGTTGGACGGCAACAACGTCGAGGAGGGCCGGCGCATCCTCGCCGACGCCGATCACCCGCTGGTCACCGTGGTCGACACCATGGACGGTGCCGCCGCGAAGGCGGCCGAGCTGGCTGCGGGTGCCGCCTGATGGCCATCTTCCTGACCGCGAGCAGCAAGATCATCGTCCAGGGCATCACCGGCTCGGAGGGCACCAAGCACACCCGCCGGATGGTCGCCTCCGGCACGAACGTCGTGGGAGGGGTGAACCCCCGCAAGGCCGGCGAGACAGTTGACGCCGGCGATGGTGACGGCATCCCGGTCTTCGCCTCGGTGGCCGAGGCGATGGAGGCCACCGGCGCCGACGTCACCGTCGTGTTCGTCCCGCCGGCCTTTGCCAGAGCGGCTGTCGTGGAGGCGATCGACGCCGCGATCGGCCTGGCCGTGGTGATCACCGAGGGCATCCCGGTGCAGGACAGCGCCTGGTTCTGGGCCCACTCCTGCGAGCAGGGCAACGCCACCCGCATCCTCGGACCGAACTGCCCAGGTCTGATCAGCCCCGGTGCGTCGAATGCCGGCATCATCCCGGCCAGCATCGCGCCCGAACCGGGTCGGATCGGCCTGGTCAGCAAGAGTGGGACGCTGACCTACCAGATGATGTACGAGCTGCGCGAATTCGGTTTCTCGACCGCGATCGGCATCGGCGGCGACCCGGTCATCGGCACCACCCACATCGACGCGCTGCAGGCCTTCGAGGCCGATCCCGGCACCGACGCGATTGTCATGATCGGGGAGATCGGCGGCGACGCGGAGGAGCGCGCGGCCGATTACATCGCTTCGTCGGTCGCCAAGCCGGTGGTCGGCTACGTCGCGGGCTTCACCGCGCCCGAGGGCAAGACGATGGGTCATGCGGGCGCGATCGTCTCCGGGTCTTCGGGCACGGCCCAGGCCAAGCAGGAGGCACTGGAGGCCGCGGGCGTCCAGGTCGGCCGGACCCCGTCGGCGACGGCCGGGCTGATGCGAGAGATCATGCTCGGGATGGTCAGCTCCGGCGGATAGGTCCGGCGAGCCGCCACGCTGCGGGGCGGTCGGGCTGCCACAGTGGTGCAGGTCATGACTGAGACCCTGCCGCACCCCGCCGACCCGTTCGACCCGGCCCGGGTGACCGAGCCGTCCACCCGACAGGTGGCCACGGCGGGCGCGCTCGCCGCCCTGCGGGCCGGCAGTCTCGGGCTGCTTCTGCTCGGCGTGGCCGTCGTTCTCGCCTGGGCCACCGGCGACCGGACGTCCGCACCGGCGGATGCCGTGCGGGCAGCCGGCCAGCTGTGGCTGCTCGCCCACGGCGTCACCCTCGACGTCCCGGACGGGCGGCTCGGGCTCACCCCCCTGGGGCTCAGCGCCGTGGTGCTCCTGCTGCTCCTGCGGGCGGGTGCGCAGGCGGCCGAGCAGTGCCTCGTCCGGACCGCGCGCGGGGCCGCCCGCGTCGCCATGGCGGTGGCCGTGCCCTATGCGCTGCTCGCTACCGGCGTCGCCGCGTTCAGCGCGACCGGCGCGGTGCGAGCGGGCCTGCTACCGGCGCTGGTGGGTGCGCTGGTCGTGGGTCTGCTCGGCGGGGCGGCAGGCGCCGTACGGGGCCGGGGTGTCGACAAGGTCCTCCCGGGCCGGTTCGGCCTGCTGGCCCGGGCCGCCGGAGTCGCCTCGGGGGTGCTGGTCGCCGGCGGCGCCCTGCTGGTCGGGATCTCGCTGGCAGTGCATCTCGGTTCGGCCGCGCAGCTCGCTGAGGCCGGGAGTCCCGGACCGGCGGCCGGCGCCGGTCTGCTCCTCACCGGGCTGTCGCTTGCCCCCAACGCGGCGTTGTGGGGGGCGTCCTGGCTCGCCGGCCCGGGCTTCGCTGTCGGGGTCGGCACCCGTGTCGGACCGTTCGGCCACCAGCTCGGCCCGGTCCCGGACCTGCCGTTGCTGGCGGCGCTGCCAGGTGCTGGCGTTCCCTCCCCGTACGGTCTGCTGGCCCTGCTCGTCCCGCTGGCCGCCGGTCTGCTGGCCGGACGCCTGGTCCTGCGCAGCCGGCCGAGGGCGATGGCTTCGGCGCTCGCGGTCGGACCGCTCTGCGGGCTGATCTGGCTGGTGTTGGCCTGGCTGTCAGGCGGGCCCGTGGGCGGGGCCCGCCTGATCCAGGTGGGCCCCGCCCCGGGGTCGGTCGGTCTTGCGGTTGCCGCACTGGTGTCGTGCGGCGCTCTTGTCGCGGTGCTGCTCGAGCGCCGGCGCGGGTGATCGGTTGGTGACCGGCTAGCCGGCGGCCACCGGCTGCTTGCGCTGGGCGCCGGCAGGCGTGCCGGGCGGGTCCTGCCGACGCCGCAGCAGGACGAACAGCACGATGATCAGGCCGGCCAGGAGCAGCCCGCCGAAGGCGGCGGCCAGCTTGGGCAGCAACGTGTTCTCCGCCGGCAGCGGGGCGAACTGGGCGACCGAGCTGAAGCCGTCCTGCGTCCGGGTCGTCTGGTCACCCAGCCGGCCGTCGGCCCATCCGATCGCGGCGTACGCATCGGTCGAGGCGACCCCGGGCGGCTGCCGGATGTCGGAGTTGAAGCTGATCCCGAGGTTGAAGTCGACGGGCTGATCCGTGACCAGCACATTCGGCGCCCAGGTCACTCCGCCGTCGCTCGAGTAGGTGTAGCGCACGTTGATGCGGAAGTCGGCCAGCCCGCGGTTGTCCTGCCAGACGACATCGATCCGGCCGTTGGGCGCCACGCCCATCTGCGGATAGAAGCTGGTCGAGTTGTCCGCCGGCTTGTCGTCGTCGATGGCGAGCGGCTCGCTCCAGGTCAGGCCGAGGTCGGTGGAGCGCTGCACCACGATGTCTGCCGTGCCGGAGGTCGTCGCGGTCCCGGGCGTCGCGGCGTAGGCGGCGACGATGGTTCCGCCACCCTCCGGGGTGAACTTCAGGCCGGTCATCGCGCCGGTGCCGGTGTAGACCGGCGGACCGAGCTTCTCCACCGTCCAGGTCTTGCCCTGGTCGGTGGACCTGCCCACCAGCAGCGGCAGGGCCGGGTAGTTGTTGTTGTCGTTCGGGATGTCAACGTCGAAAGGTGTCCGGGCGTCAGCGACTGCCAGGAGCACGCCGTCCTGAGCGAGCATCAGCGGCCGGCCGAAGGAGCTGGTCATGATCAACGGGTACTCCTTCCCGTCGACCGTCTCGGTGAGCTTCACGAACGAGTTGACGTCGACGGGTTCTCCGAAGCTCGCACCTGCGTCCGTCGATGTCGCGATGAGGATCCGGCTGTTGTTCAGCGGTGAGTCCTCGGGTGGCGCAGGGAGGAAGTTGGTGTTGTAGCCGACGTGGACGACATCGTTGTCGCCCGAGGTGTCGACGGCCAGGCCGCTCACTCCGGAGGCCGTCGGCGCCGGCGCCGACGCCGTCCCGGCGGGGTCGTCCCGGTTGTTGCTGACCAGCGTCGTCGACCAGGAGTCACCGAGGTCGGTGGATCGGGCCAACGCGACGCTGACCTTGCCGTTGCGGCCGCCCTCGTTCTCGCCGTAGGCGAGCAGCGCGTAGTAGAGCGTGCCGTCGCTGCCGAAGGCGATCGGGGACTGGGCAATCCCGGCGACCCCGGAGGTGCAGAACGGGTAGCCCGCGGGAGCGGGAAGAGCGTCCAGGATGCTCCACGTGAGCCCCGCGTCGGTGGACCGGGTGAGCTTGCAGACCTTGCTGCGAAGGTCCGCAGTGGCCGCGACGATCACCCGGGAGTTGTTCGGGTCGGGGAGCATGTAGGTCGGCCCGCTGTAGCCGCGCGCGGGGTTCAGATCAGCCTTGGTCATCTGGACCGCGGCCGTCTGGCGGTTGATGCTGACGCCCTGCTGGACGAACTCCACCTGCGGGAAGGCGCGGTCGGAAGGGTCGTCCGGGCCCGGCGGCGGCAGCAGCCTGACCGAGGGTGAGGGCGAGGCAGCCGCGCCCGGAGCCGGCGCGCCTGGAGCCTGCGGGACCGCACTTCCCGACGGGAGCGGCGCGACCGGAGCCGGCGTGACCGGGACCTGTGGGCCGGTGCTCGCCGTGGGCGAGGGGACGGTCTGCGCCGACACCGTCGTGGGAACCAGAACCGACAGACCGATCACCGCGGCCGTCAGTGCCACCTTGTGCATCCTCGCGGCGCTCATGCTGTCGCCTTCTCGGCCTGGGGCCGCGTCTGCCGCTTGGCGGCGAGCAGACTGGCGAAGCCGGCGACCAGCAGACCTCCCGCGGTGACCCCCAACGCGATGAACAGCAGCAGGAGCCCACCGGGTCCCGAGCCCTCCGTCAGCGCCGTCGGGCGCGCAGCCTCGCCTGCTCCGAGGACCGGAGCTTCGGCGCCGACCTGGATCGTGGCCCGGGCCGGAGCCCCGGCGTTCATGTGGTGGTAGTTCTGGACGGCGACCAGCAGGTGCTGCCCTCGGGACACGTCGGCCGGGATGACCACCGGGACGGTGAACTGGCTGGTCATCGTGGACATCGGGGCTGGAGCCGTGGCGAGCAGCGGTCCGGTCAGGGAGTCGAGGCGGATCTCGATCGGGGCGCCCTGGGCGAACCCTCGCCCGGTCACCGGCACGGTGCCGCCCGGCTCGACGCGCGAGACCTCGGTCGTCAACGACATGACACCGACGCAGGCGAAGGCCAGCCCGGCGGGGACGACCACCGCCAAAGCGAGGAAAACGGACAGGACAGGACGCCACAGGTGTTTGCTCATGGTGGGAGACCTTGCCCAGCCGAATCCGACGTGTCAAGCAGGGTCAAGCCGAACATATATGTGCGTCACACCTAGTGGAATGTCACACCCTGACAACGACCGTCTGCAGGATCTTGTCGGCGAAGGTCTGCTTCTTGGCGTCCCACAGCGGCCACAGGTAGCCGAGGTAAAGCGGCAACGAGTCGACGATGTGGACGAAGTAGCGGCCGATCGACAGGCCGGCACCGACCACCTGGCCGTCCTGCTCGCGCAGCAGCTTGATCTTCATCTGCTTCTTGCCGATGGTCTGGCCGGTCTGGCCCTGCACCACCAGCTGCCAGAAGAAGAAGCCAAAGGCGCCGAGGTAGCCCGCGATGCCGACCAGCACGCCGAGCGTGCTGCTCACGGAACCGAGAATCGCCGCGAGGATGACCGCCACGATGATGATGCCGAAGACGATGGCGAGGTCGATCAGGAAGGCGGCGACGCGGGTTCCCCACTCGGCCAGCGGCGGACGGCCAGGCGCGCCGTAGCCGGTGGGTGCGCCGTACCCGGGCTGGGGCGGTGCGCCGTACCCGGGCGGCGGGGCTCCGCCTGGTTCGGGCGCACCGCTCGGAGGTTTCGCGAAAGGGTCCTGTGGTCCGGTCATGCTCAGCCTCCGAGGTCGGTCTGCAGGTCGCGCTGGCACTGCTGGATCTCCGCGTCGGTGCTGGCCCGGTCGATGCAGTCCTGAAGGTCCTGCACCGTGTCGGACCCGATGAGGCTCGCGATTCCGGCGATGATGGCAATGGACAGCAGCAGCCCCAGTACGCCGAGGATGATCCCGGCGAGCGCAAGGCCGCCGTTGTTGGCCTCGCCGCGCTTGGCGCGCCCGCGGCCGACGATGCCCAGGATGATCGCGAGCAACCCGAACACGATGCCGCCGACCAGAGTCCAACAGGTGAGCAGGGCAAGCAGGCCGAGGACGAGCGCCGCGATGCCGAGTCCGTTGCGGGGCGGCGCGCCCGCCCCCGGAGGCGGGGCGCCGTAGCCGCTGCCCGGTGGCGCCCCGTAGCCGGGCTGGCCAGGCGGCTGGCCGGCTTGGCCGTAACCAGGCGTACCTGCGGGCTGCGACCCTTGGGGGGGTGTGCCGAACGGGTCCTGCGGAGCGGTCACCGGGCGCCTCCCTGTACGGCGGTCCGAGCGGGCCGCGCGACGACGGCGCACGCCGTCGGGTTGCACCCTCCACCCCAGAGCCGGTCGATCGCAAGCATCGCGGGCATGTCGGAGCGCGTCCGGTGACGCGACCGGCCCCCGGTAGGGTCTGGGATGTCGTGGCCCGAGTCAGCGGAGCAGCCCTCCCAGCGCGGCTGGTCGTGCTCGCCTCCGGCACCGGCAGCACCTTGACGGCGCTTCTCGAGGCCGCCTCGGATCCGGCGTACGGCGCGCAGGTCGTCGCCGTGGGAAGTGACAGGCCGGAGGCCGCCGCGCTCGGCCGGGCGCAGGACGCCGGGGTCGCGACGTTCACCGTCCGTCCGGTCGACCACCCCGACCGGGCCTGCTGGGACACCGCGCTCGCCGACGCTGTCGCCGCCGCCCGACCTGATCTCGTGGTCTGTGCGGGTTTCATGCGCCTGCTCGGCGCCGGCTTCCTCGCCCGATTCCCGCACCGAGTGGTCAACACCCATCCCGCGCTGCTGCCTGCCTTTCCCGGCGCGCACGCCGTGGCGGAGGCGCTGGCGTACGGCGTGAAGGTCTCAGGGGTGACCGTGCACCTGGTCGACGAAGGCGTGGACACCGGACCGGTCGTGGCGCAGGCAGCGGTGGATGTCCTGCCCGGGGACGACGAGACTCGCCTGCAGCGCAGGATCCAGGACGTGGAGCGGCCGCTCTACGTCGCCACCGTGGGACGGCTGGCCCGACAGGGCTTCGCCGTCGAGGGAAGGACCGTGACACTGCGATGACCGAGCCGGCGGGGCGCACCGCGGTGCGACGGGCGCTCGTGAGCGTCTACGACAAGAGCGGTCTGGTGGAGCTGGGCGAGGCGCTGGTCGCCGCCGGTGTCCAGATCGTCTCGACCGGCTCGACCGCAGCCAGGTTGCGGGAGGCCGGTGTGGCGGTCACCGCCGTCGAGGAGCTGACCGGCTTCCCGGAGTGCCTCGACGGGCGGGTCAAGACGCTGCACCCCATGGTGCACGCCGGGATCCTCGCGGATCTGCGGCTGCCCGATCACCAGAGGCAGTTGGCCGCTCTCGGGATCGAGCCGTTCCAGCTCGTGGTCGTCAACCTCTACCCCTTCGCCGCGACGGTCGCCTCCGGCGCGGGCGATGACGAGTGCGTCGAGCAGATCGACATCGGTGGGCCGACCATGGTGCGAGCCGCGGCGAAGAACTGCCCGTCCGTGGCGGTGGTCGTGGACCCGGCCGCCTATCCCGACCTGCTTTCGGCGGTTCGCGCCGGGGGCACCACGGTCGAGCAACGCAGACGCTTCGCCGCGCTGGCCTTCGCGCACACCGCGGCGTACGACGTGGATGTCGCCTCCTGGTTCTCATCGGTCCATGCCCCCGCGGATGCCGAGCCGTTCCCGACCTTCCTCGGTGCCACCTTCGCGCGCTCGTCGGTGCTGCGGTACGGCGAGAACCCGCACCAGGCGGCGGCGCTCTACGTGTCGGCCGCGCGGGGCGGGGACAGCCTGGCCGCGGCCCGGCAGCTGCACGGCAAGGCGATGTCGTACAACAACTACGTCGACACGGACGCGGCGCTGCGGGCGGCCAACGACATGGACGCGCCCTGCGTCGCCATCATCAAGCACGCGAATCCCTGTGGGATCGCGATCGGCGAGCACGTCGCCGACGCGCACCGCAAAGCCCACGCGTGCGACCCGGTGTCGGCGTTCGGTGGCGTGATCGCGGCGAACCGACCGGTCTCGGTCGCCATGGCCCAGCAGGTGGCCGAGGTCTTCACCGAGGTGATCGTCGCGCCGTCCTACGAGGACGGAGCGGTCGAGGTGCTGTCCCGCAAGCCCTCGATCCGGGTGCTCGAGACGTCCGGCTTCGGTGGCCGGGGGATCGAGCTGCGTCAGGTCTGCGGAGGTCTGCTGCTGCAGCAGGCCGACGACCTGAGCGCACCGGGTGACGACCCGTCGGCGTGGACCCTGCGGGCCGGCTCGCCGGCCTCGCCGGAGCTGCTGGCGGATCTCGAGTTCGCCTGGCGGGCGGTGCGTTCGGTGAAGAGCAATGCGATCCTGCTTGCTCGGGGTGGAGCGACCGTCGGGGTCGGCATGGGGCAGGTGAACCGGGTCGACGCCGCCAAGCTGGCCGTGGCCCGGGCGGGAGCGCGAGCAGCGGGCGCGGTGGCTGCCTCTGACGCCTTCTTCCCCTTCCCCGACGGCCTGTCGGTGCTGCTCGATGCGGGCGTGCGCGCGGTCGTCCAGCCGGGAGGGTCGGTGCGGGACGACGAGGTGGTTGCCGCAGCAGAGGCGGCGGGCGTGACGCTCTACGTCACGGGCACCCGGCACTTCGCGCACTGATCCCCGTGGAGGACCTGACCCGGGCGGACTTCTCCCGGGAGGTGCTGCGGGGCAGGCACTTTCTCGAGGCACGGCTCGTGGGCGCCGACTTCAGCGAGGCCGAGCTGTCCGGGGTCGTCTTCGAGCGGTGCGAGCTGTCCGGCGCCGAGCTGACCGCGGCGGTGTTCGAGAGCTGCGCCTTTCTCGGCTGCACGTTCGAAGGGTCGAGGCTGTTCGGTTCGACGCTGCGGGGCTGCAAGCTGACGGGTTCGACGTTCGTACGCGCCCAGCTGCGGCCGCTCGTCGTCGACGGTGGCGACTGGTCCTACGTCTCGCTGCGGGGGGCAGACCTGCGCGGGGTCGGTCTCGCAGGTCTGCGCCTGACCGAGGCCGACCTGTCCGACGCCGACCTCTCCGGTGGTGACCTGTCGGGCGCTGACCTGTCCCGGGCGCGCCTGCGCGGGGTGAAGCTGCGGGGAGCTGACCTGCGGGGTGCGCGGCTGGACGGCTGCGACGTGGACGGCGTCGACTGGCGGGACGTGCGGATCGACCTGGCGCAGGCGGTCCTGCTGGCCCGTGCCCGGGGGGCCGTCGTGGACGGCTGAGCAAGCCCACTGGGCGACTTTGACCACTAGCGTGCTGGCCGTGACCGCCCGCCTGCTGCCCGGAGCGCCGGTCGCTGACGCCGTCTTCGCCGCTCTCGCGCCGCGGATCGCCACCCTCGTCCGGGCCGGCCACCGGCCGGGACTCGGCACGATCCTCGTGGGGGGTGACAGCGCGAGCGGCGGCTACGTCCAGATGAAGATGGCCAAGGCCGCCGAGCTCGGGCTGACCAGCCCGCACCGCCACCTGCCCGAGGGCGCGACCCAGGCCGACCTCGTGCGGGCGGTCCGGGAGATGAACGACGACCCGACGGTCGACGCGATGCTGCTGCAGCACCCGACGCCGCCGCAGGTCGACTTCGAGGCGGCCCTGCTCGAGATGGATCCGGACAAGGACGTCGACGGGCTGCATCCGGTCAATCTGGGGCGGCTGGCTCTCGGGATGCCCGGACCGGTGCCCTGCACCCCGGCCGGCATCGAGGCGCTGCTGGCCCACCACGAGATCCCGGTCGCTGGCCGGGAGGTGTGCATCCTCGGCAGGGGCACCACGCTGGGCCGCCCGCTGGCGATGCTGCTCACCCAGAAGCGACCGACCGCCAATGCCGCTGTCACCGTCGTGCACACCGGTGTCCCGGACTGGGCGGCCTACACCCGCCGGGCAGCCATCGTGGTGGCGGCTGCGGGCGTGCCCGGCATCCTTCGGCCGGAGCACCTCTCGGCCGGCGCGACGGTCGTCGGCGGCGGCGTCCGCTACGAGGGCAGGCGCCTGCTGCCCGACGTCGATGAGTCCTGCAACGAGGTGGCGGGCGCCATCACCCCGCGGATCGGGGGGGTCGGACCGACCACGGTCGCCATGCTCTTCCGCAACTGCGTGGAGGCGGCCGAGCGGCGCGCCGGGCTGCGGTGAGGTCACGTCAGCTGCCGGCCCTCGTCGTCATGGCCGTTCTCGGCTGTGGCCTGGCCGTGACGATCGCGATCCAGCCCCGACCGGGCCTGGTTGTCGTCGGTCTCGCGTTGCTGCTCGCCGCGGGTCTGCGGCTCGCCCTGCCCCCCCGCCGCGCCGGATGGCTCGTCGTGCGCACCCGCAGCCTCGACGCTGCCTTCCTCATCACCGTCGGCGTTTCAGTCGTCCTGCTGGGCAATACGATTCCCGACGTCGGGTGAGCAGGCGGAGCTCTGCCCGCCGCCAGTGCGCGTCGGCGCCCCTCGTAGGCTGATCAGGTCACCAACCGCCGACCTCCCGGAGCGCCCCGTCCCATGCCAGTCCACGTCACCGTCACCGGCGCGGCCGGCCAGATCGGCTATGCCCTTCTCTTCCGGATCGCCTCCGGCCAGCTGCTCGGCGCGAAGACGCCGGTGCGCCTGCGCCTGCTCGAGGTCGAACCGGCGCTGAAGGCCGCCGAGGGCACGGCGATGGAGCTCGAGGACTGTGCCTTCCCGCTGCTGGCCGGGATCGACATCACCACGGACCCGCGCGCCGCCTTCGACGGGACCAACGTCGCCCTGCTCGTGGGCGCGCGACCGCGTACGGCCGGAATGGAACGCGGCGACCTGCTCACCGCCAACGGCGGCATCTTCGCCCCCCAGGGTCAGGCCCTCAACTCCGGGGCCGCCGACGACATCCGGGTCCTGGTGGTCGGCAACCCGGCCAACACCAACGCCCTGATCGCGGCCTCTCACGCGCCCGACATCCCGGCCGACCGCTTCACGGCGATGACCCGGCTGGACCACAACCGGGCTCTGTCCCAGCTGGCCAACAAGACCGGATCGACCGTCGCGGACATCGCCCGGCTGACCATCTGGGGCAACCACTCCGCCACGCAGTACCCCGACTGGTCCCAGGCGACGGTCGGCGGCAAGCCGGTCGCCGAGGTCGTCGGCGACGAGGGCTGGCTGCGGAACACCTTCATCCCGACCGTCGCCAAGCGCGGCGCAGCGGTGATCGAGGCCCGCGGTTCGTCCTCGGCCGCCTCGGCCGCCAACGCGGCGATCGACCACGTCTCCGACTGGATCAGCGGCACACCGGAGGGCGACTGGGTCTCGGCCGGGATCGTGTCGGACGGCACCTACGGTGTCCCGGAGGGTCTGGTCTCGTCGTTCCCGGTTGTCTCCCGCGACGGGCGCTGGGAGATCGTCCAGGACCTCGACATCAGCCCCTTCTCCCGGGAGCGGATCGACGCCTCGGTGGCCGAGCTCGTCGAGGAGCGCGACGCCGTGCGTGCGCTCGGCCTGATCTGACGACTGCGACCGAGGGAGCAACTCCATGGCCAAGATCGCGGTGAAGAACCCCATCGTCGAGATGGACGGCGACGAGATGACGCGCATCATCTGGGCGTTCATCAAGGAGCAGCTGATCCTGCCCTACCTCGATGTCGACCTGAAGTACTACGACCTGTCGATCGAGAACCGGGACGCGACCGACGACCAGGTGACGCTCGACGCGGCGGAGGCCACCAAGACCCACGGCGTCGCCGTCAAGTGCGCGACGATCACGCCGGACGAGGCCCGGGTCGAGGAGTTCGGCCTGAAGCAGATGTGGAAGTCGCCCAACGGCACGATCCGCAACGTGCTCGGCGGTGTCATCTTCCGCGAGCCGATCGTCATCTCCAACATCCCGCGCCTGGTGCCGGGCTGGACCAAGCCGATCATCATCGGCCGCCACGCCTTCGGCGACCAGTACCGCGCGACCGACCTGGTCATCCCGGGTGAGGGCACCCTGACGCTGACCTTCCAGCCCAAGGACGGTAGCGCGCCGACCGAGCTGAACGTCTTCGACTTCCCGGGCGGGGGCATCGCGATGGCGATGTACAACCTCGACGCCTCGATCCGCGACTTCGCGCGGGCCAGCCTGCGCTACGGCCTCGACCGGGGCCTGCCGGTCTACCTGTCGACCAAGAACACGATCATGAAGGCGTACGACGGGCGCTTCAAGGACCTGTTCGCCGAGGTCTACGCCGCCGAGTTCGCCGCCGACTTCACCTCCGCCGGGCTGACCTACGAGCACCGGCTGATCGACGACATGGTGGCGGCCGCGATGAAGTGGGAGGGCGGCTACGTCTGGGCCTGCAAGAACTACGACGGCGACGTGCAGTCCGACACCGTCGCACAGGGCTTCGGCTCGCTCGGGCTGATGACCTCGGTGCTGATGACGCCTGACGGCAAGACGGTGGAGGCCGAGGCCGCGCACGGCACGGTCACCCGGCACTTCCGCGAGCACCAGAAGGGCAATCCGACCTCCACCAACCCGATCGCGTCGATCTTCGCCTGGACGCAGGGGCTGTCCTACCGGGGCAAGCTGGACGGGACGCCGGAGGTCACGGCCTTCGCCGAGACGTTGCAACGGGTCTGCGTAGAGACCGTCGAGGGCGGGGCGATGACCAAGGACCTGGCGGTGCTGGTCGGCGGCGACCAGCCCTACCAGAGCACGCAGGAGTTCCTTGCCTCGATCCGGGCGAACCTCGAGAAGGCCATGGCCTGAGCGTCACCGTCCGAAGGTCGCCGAACGCCGCACGACCTCGCGGGCCATCGCGAGCGCCAGCGGCCGGGTGATCAGCCCGCGACCGAGCCCGACCTCGACGAGGGCGTCGAAGACGGGGTGGGACCGGGCAGCGGCCGCTACCCCGGCGTCGACGACGCCGGGGTGGCTCGTGACCCGGGCCAGCGTCGTGGTGTGCCGCAGGTGCCGGCCCAGCTCGCGCCGCAGCGCGGCCCGGTAGGCCGAACCCGGGTCCGCGGCACCGACGGCGGCCCGTCCGGCCAGCCGCCCCGAGGCCAGCGCGTAGTAGATGCCCTCCCCGGTCAACGGGTTGATCAGCGACATCGCATCACCCGTGAGCAGCACCCGGCCACCCGGCTGCCGGGGGCGTGAGGTCGACAGGGGCAGGTGGTGACTCACCAGCCGGTCCGGCCGGACGCCCGGCAGGAGCGCAGCCAGCCGCCCGTGCAGCACCGCCCGCCCGCCGGCCGGCGAGGCCCGCAGCGACGGCAGGAGCATGCCGAAGCCGACATTCGCCCCGCCGAGCCCGTCGGCGAAGGACCATGCGTAGGCCGGCCAGTCCTCGCCCGCGAGCACGATGCGCTGCTCGGGTTCGCCCGGCGGCGCCGCCGCGTAGCCGCGGACCGCGACCGCCGTGCAGGCAGCGGGCTGTCTGGGCTGGCCGATCAGCCGGCGGGTCACGCCGTTCGCCCCGTCGGCGCCGATCACGACGCGGCCGGCGATCTCGCCGTCGAGCCGCACGTGGTCCGGGTGGACGGTCAGCCGGCGGACGGTGTGCCTGGTGAGCACGGCGCCACGGCGTACGGCCTCGTCCACCAGCCGGGCGTCGAAGACCTCCCGCGGCACGACGTGGTCCGGCCGGCGCATCCGACGCGAGACGCGCACCCCGCCGGGCGAGTCCAGGGTGAGCTGCCAGATCGGCACCTGATCGGCCAGGACCTGCTCGACGCCGAGCCGGACGAGCTCGTCGGAGGCGTGCGGCGCGATGCCGTCGCCACACGACTTGTCCCGCGGGAAGTCGTGCCGGTCCAAGAGCAGGACGCGCGCGTTCGGGCGCTGCTGGAGCGCCGACAGGGCCGCGGCCGAGCCCGCCGGGCCGGCCCCGACGACAACGACGTCCCACACGCAGGCGCGTCCCATCCTGGTAGAGATATTCCTGGTCGAGTGCACAGCCTCCCGCGTGCCGGAACGTTCCGCTCCGGTGACAGGATGGTCATCATGCGCCGTCCACGGGTCCTGAGCGGCATCCGTCCCACCGGGCAGAGCTTTCAGCTCGGGAACTACCTCGGTGCCGTCCGGCACTGGGCGGGCATGCAGGACGACAACGAGTGCTTCTTCTTCCTCGCCGACCTGCACGCGTTGACGGCCGGCCCCGAGCCGGACCAGCTGCGCGCGCGCACCCGGCAGTCGGTCGCCGAGCTGCTGGCCATGGGTGTCGACCCCTCCCGCAGCACGGTCTTCGTGCAGAGCCACCTGCCGCACCACGCCGAGCTCGCCTGGGTGCTCGGCTGTCTCACTGCCTTCGGCGAGGCCAGCCGGATGACCCAGTTCAAGGAGGCCCAGCTCCACGACAAGGGCGAGGGCAGCGTCGGCCTGTTCACCTACCCGGTCCTGCAGGCCGCCGACATCCTGATGTACTCCGCGGACGCCGTCCCGATCGGGGAGGACCAGCGCCAGCACCTCGAGCTGACGCGCGACCTCGCGCAGCGCTTCAACCGCCGCTACGGCGACACCTTCGTCCTGCCGGCCGCGTACGCCGGCCGCCCGGGTGAGCGGATCAAGGATCTGCAGGACCCTCGCCGCAAGATGAGCAAGAGCATCGGGGGTTCGGGCACCGTGTGGGTGCTCGATGAGCCAGGGGCGGTGCGCAAGAAGATCAAGAGCGCCGTCACCGACACCGGCCGCGAGGTGCGCGCGGGCGATGACAAGCCCGGCATCACCAACCTGTTGACGGTCCTGTCGGTGGTGACCGGCGTCGCGGTGTCCGAGCTCGAGGGGCGCTACGAAGGTCGAGGTTACGGCGACTTCAAGGCCGACGTGGCTGCCGCGGTGGTCGAGCTGTTCACACCGGTGCGCGAGCGCTACGCCGCGCTGATGGCCGATCCCGGCCACCTCGACGCGGTCCTCGCGCAGGGCGCCGCCGTCGCCCGGGAGGTGGCCGACCGTACGATGTCCGAGGTCCGTCACCGGGTCGGGCTGCTGCCCCCGACGGGTCGGGCCGGCTGATGGCACGGCGCGAGTTCGGTGTGGCGGTCGGGATTCCCGAGCCCTGGACCAGCGAGCTGCAGGGCTGGCGGGAGCGTCTCGGCGACCCGAACGCCGCGGGTATCCCCCCCCACATCACGCTGCTGCCGCCGACCTCGCTTGCCGCGGACATGCTGCACGAGGTCGAGGAGCATCTGCGGGCGGTGGCGGCGGGGGAGCGGCCGTTCGAGCTGCACCTGCACGGATCGGCGACGTTCCGCCCGGTCTCCCCGGTCGTCTTCGTGCCGCTCACGCGCGGGAGCGCGGACTGCGCGCGGGTGCAGACCAAGGTGCGGACCGGCCCGCTGGCCGGCGAGCTGAGCTTTCCCTACCATCCGCACGTCACGGTGGCCCACGACCTGCCCGAGCCCGCGCTCGACGATGCCTTCGCTGCGCTGTCGGACTACGAGGCCCGCTTCACGGTGTGGGGCTTCACGCTGTTCGAGCAGGACCCGCACGGCGTCTGGCGTCCCCAACGGGACTTCCCGTTCGGCGGAGCCGGGCTGCCCGGGCCGGCCGAGGCGCCGGGATGATCTAGAGGGCGTGCGCGGGAGCAGGCCCGGGTAGAGGCGCGTCATGGTCTCTCCCGGTGCTGCCTTCACCTCCGCACGGAACAAGCGGCCCTTCCTCGACCACCTGATCCGCGCCTTCGGCCGCTATCAGGCCGACGCCGGCGACCGGCAGGCGGCGGCGGTCACCTTCTTCGGTTTCCTGTCCTTCTTCCCGCTGATTGCCCTCGCGACGGCGCTGCTGTCCTACTTCCTCGGCGACGAGGCGATCGGGACGGTCGTACGCGAGGTCAACTCCTACGCGCCGGGCCTCGCCGACCAGCTGGACCTTCAGAAGACCCTCACCGACAACAGCAAGGCAGGGGCGACCGGTTTGCTCGGCCTCGCCGGACTGCTCTACGCCGGCCTCGGCTGGGTGGATGCGCTGCGCGAGGCGATCCGTACCGTGTGGCACCACAACGTCAAGGAGGGCAACCTCGTCGTCAAGAAGGTCAAGGACGTGGTCGTCCTGGCCGGTCTCGGCGTGACGGTGGTCCTATCGGTCGGCATCTCGGCGGCGACCGGCGCCTTCACCGGCTTCGCGCTCGACCTCGTCGGCCTGGAGGAGACCGGTGTCGCCACCGCCATCGCGAAGGTCGTCGGGGTGGCGCTCGGCCTCGCCACCAGCACCGGGTTGTTCGTCTACCTGTTCTGGCGCCTGCCGAAGGTGCAGTCACCCTTTCGCCGGATCGTCAAGGGTGCGCTGCTCGCCGCCGTGTTGTTCGAGGTGCTCAAGCGGGTCGGCGCCGTCTACATCGAGCGGACCACCGAGAACCCGGTGTACGGCGCGTTCGCGGTCATCGTCGGGCTCCTCGTCTGGATCAACATCGTGTCCCGGATGCTGCTGTTCTGCGCGGCCTGGACGGTGACCGAGCCCTATGACTCCGACGTCGAGCCGTCGGGCACCGCCAGCGTGGCGGCTGCCGAGGAAGCGGGGATCCCGACCGAGTTCGTCAGCGAGGACCCGGACAGCCCGCCTGCGATCCAGCAGGACGGGGCACCGAGCCCGCTGGCCGCAGCGGTGCAGGGCACGGCGCCGGAATCGGAGTGTGCGGAGCGCGCCACCCCCTTGTCCGCACCCGCCGGGCCGGCCGCCCACGTCGGGCGGGTCTCACCTGCGCCGCCTGCGGCCGACAAGATCCAGGTGGTGGTCCGGCAGGCCGCGCAGTTCACTGCCGGAGCACTGGGGATGGTGGTCATGGCCGTCCTGATCCACGTGCTCCGGACCTTGCGCGGTCTCGTGCGCCGCTGATCTCGCCCCTTCCGCGCTGATCATGGACTTACTGCACACCCCTCACGCTCAGCAGGCGGGCAACAACTCCATGATCAGCGGGGAACAGCTGGCGGGCAGGCTGATCGGCTGGCCGGTGGTGGAAGGGTGGCGGGTAGCGCCCCGAGCCGGCCTCAGGAACCTCTCCCCGCACGGGTGCTGTTGTCGCGGTGCGCCGTAGTGCCCTACCCATGACGCAACCCGGCCCTTGGCGTCAGCGGCGGACTGTGCGGCTCGAGCGCCGGCGCGGCGGGGGTGGGGGCTGCCTGACCACGAGAATGGCGGCGGCGGCCAGGCCCATGCCGGCCAGCGTGACGGGCAGGCTGCCCGGTTGGACGGGGCTGGACCCATCCGACGGCACCGCCAGACCGAGGTTCTCGACCAGCTGCGTGACGGCCCTGGTCGAGGTCGCGTTCAGGCTCCCGACCGGTTCGACACCGGCGTTGGCGAAGCCCCAGTCGAGCAGCTTGACGGCCTCGTCGAAGATCTTCGGGTCCGACTGCATCATGGTCACGACCAGGCGCCGCCCGTCGCGTTCGGCCGCGCCCACGAAGCTCGCCCGGGCGCGCGTCGTGTAGCCGTTCTTGACCCCGAGCGCCCCCGCGTAGTCGCGCAGCAGCTTGTTCTTGTTCACGATCTCGATCCGTGCCTTGTCCGGCGGTGCGCTCACGCTGCTGCGGCGGGTGCCCACGTAGCGCGTGAAGTCGGCGTCGGCGAGTCCTGCGCGGCTGAGCACCGCCAGGTCGTACGCCGAGCTGAGCTGTCCTTCAGCGTCGAGTCCGTGCGGATTCACCGCCCGGGTGTCGAGCGCGCCGAGCTCACGGGCCTTGTCGTTCATCGCCTCGGCCGCCACCTGCTGGCCGCCGGCCGCAGAGGCGAGGGCGTTGGCCGCGTCGTTGCCGGACACCATGAGCAGCGCGGCGAACAGCTCCTCGGCGGGATAGCTCACCCGCTCGACCAGGCCCACCTTGCTGCCCTCGACATTGACGTCGTCGAAGGTCGGGGTGACCAGCCGGTCGCGACCGATCAGCGGTAGCAGCGCCACGGCAGTCAGGATCTTCAGGGTGCTGGCCGGTGCGTAGCGACCGTGCGGGTCCTTCGCCGCGAGCACCTTTCCGGTGTCGAGGTCGGCAACCAGCCAGCTCTCGGCGGCGATCTCAGGCAGCACGGGAGAGTCGGGCGCAACGACGATGCCGACCTCGCCGAGCCGCTCCCCCCCGACCGGCCCGTCGGCGGCCGCGGGCAGGGCGCCGGTCAGGACGAGCGCCGCGGTGACCAGCACCGCGGCGAGGCAGGTAGTCAGAGGCATGGTGCGTCGGACCGTACCGGCAGGCCGGCCGTCGATCGGTCAACGACACTTGCTTCGTGCTGCTGACCCGCCGCGTCGCGGTGTTCCTCGTCCTCGCCGGCCTGTGGCCGCTGCTCGTATGGCCCAACTTCGTCAGGGTCGTCGCCAGCGACGAGCGCGCCTTCGACGACGGGCCGACGGCCTACCTCGTCGTGCACGTCACCCTTGCGGTGGTCTCCATGTCGCTCGGGCTGCTCCTGGTCGGGCTGGGCGTTCGCGCCTGGCGGCGCTCGGGCCGCTGACCTCGGCGGTGCAGGGCTGCCGGTGTCTAGCGCCGCCGGAAGATCAGCGCGCGCTTGACCTCCTGTATCGCCTTGGTGACCTCGATGCCCCGCGGGCAGGCGTCGGTGCAGTTGAAGGTCGTCCGGCAGCGCCACACGCCTTCCTTGTCGTTGAGGATCTCGAGGCGCTCCCGGGCGCCGGCGTCGCGGCTGTCGAAGATGAACCGGTGGGCCGCGACGATGGCCTGTGGCCCGAAGTAGGCGTCGTCGTTCCAGAAGACCGGGCACGAGGTGGTGCAGGCCGCGCACATGATGCACTTGGTGGTGTCGTCGAAGCGGGCTCGTTCCGCAACGCTCTGCAGCCGTTCCCGGGTCGGCTCGCGGCCGGCGGTGATGAGGAACGGCTTGACCGCGCGGAACGCCTCGAAGAACGGCTCCATGTCGACGACGAGGTCCTTGAGCACCGTCAGGCCCTTGATCGGCTCGACGAGGATCTCGTCGCCGAGGTCCTTGACGAGGACCTTGCACGCAAGCCGGTTCACCCCGTTGATGCGCATCGCGTCGGAGCCGCAGACGCCGTGTGCGCAGGACCGCCGGAAGGTCAGCGAGCCGTCCTGGAACCACTTGATCTGGTGCAGTGCGTCGAGCAGCCGGTCGCCCTTCTCGACCGGCACCGAAAAGCTCTGCCAGTTGGCCTCCGGGTCGACCTCGGGGTCGTAGCGGCGGACCTTGACGGTGACCATCCGCAGGTGACCCGCGACAGGGGAGTTCTGGACCGGCGGCGAAGCCTCGGTGACCGTCATCAGTACTTGCGCTCCATCGGCTGGTAGCGGGTCTGCACGACCGGCTTGTACGACAGGTGCACCTCGGACTGCCAGCCCGGCCGACCGGTGGCATCCGGGACCTTGTACGCCAGCGTGTGCCGCAGGAAGTGCACGTCGTCCCGGGTCGGGTAGTCCTCGCGGAAGTGCCCGCCGCGCGACTCGTTGCGGGCCTTCGCCGACACCACCAGGCACTCGGCGAGGTCGAGCAGGAACCCCAGCTCGACCGCCTCGAGCAGCTCGGTGTTGAAGCGCAGGCCGCGGTCGGAGACACCCACCCGCAGGTAGCGCTCCTTCAGGGCGGCGATGTCGATCTCGGCCTGCTTCAGCGTTGCCTCGGTGCGGTAGACCGAGGCGTGCGCATCCATCGTCTCCTGCAAGGCGGACCGGATGGACGCGACCAGCTCGGTGCCCCCGCCGTCGCGCAGCCGCTGCAGCAGCGCGAGGGTGTCCCGCTCCGGCGCCTCCGGCAGCGGCACGAACTCCGCCGCCTTCGCGTAGGCCGCGGCCGCCAGACCGCCGCGCCGGCCGAAGACGTTGATGTCGAGCAGCGAGTTGGTCCCGAGCCGGTTCGCGCCGTGCACCGAGACGCAGGCAACCTCACCGGCGGCGAACAGGCCCGGGACGATCTCGCCACCGGTGCGCAGCACCTGACCGTCGATGTCGGTCGGCACCCCGCCCATCGCGTAGTGGGCCGTCGGCTGGATCGGGATGGGGTCGGTGTACGGCTCGATCCCCAGGTAGGTGCGGGCGAACTCGGTGATGTCGGGCAGCTTGGCGTCCAGCTGCTCCGGCGGCAGGTGGGTCAGGTCCAGCAGCACGTGGTCGCCTGCCGGCCCGCAACCCCGGCCCTGGCGGATCTCGGTGTAGATCGCGCGGGCGACCATGTCGCGGGGCGCGAGGTCCTTGATGGTCGGCGCGTAGCGCTCCATGAAGCGCTCGCCATCGGAGTTGCGCAGGATCCCGCCCTCACCGCGCGCGCCCTCGGTGAGCAGGATCCCCATCTTCCAGATCCCGGTGGGATGGAACTGGTAGAACTCCATGTCCTCGAGCGGCAGGCCCTTGCGGTAGACGATACCCATCCCGTCGCCGGTCAGCGTGTGGGCGTTCGAGGTGACCTTGAACACCTTGCCGAACCCGCCGGTCGCGAACAGGACGGCCTTGGCGTGGAAGACGTGCGTGTGTCCGGTCGCCAGCTCGTACGCCACGACCCCGCTCGTCACCTGCTTCCCGGCGACGTCGCTGAGCACCAGGTCCAGCACGTAGAACTCGTTGAAGAAGTCGATCTCGTGCTTCACGCACTGCTGGTAGAGCGTCTGCAGGATCATGTGACCGGTGCGGTCCGCGGCAAAGCACGAGCGGCGTACGGCGGCCTCGCCGTGGTTGCGGGTGTGGCCGCCGAAGCGGCGCTGGTCGATGCGGCCCTCGGGGGTGCGGTTGAACGGCAGGCCCATCTTCTCGAGGTCGAGGACCGCGTCGATGGCCTCCTTGCACATCACCTCGGCCGCGTCCTGGTCGACGAGGTAGTCACCGCCCTTGACCGTGTCGAAGGTGTGCCACTCCCAGTTGTCGTCCTCGACGTTGGCCAGGGCCGCGCACATGCCGCCCTGCGCCGCGCCGGTGTGCGACCGGGTCGGGTAGAGCTTGGTGAGCACGGCTGTACGCGTGCGCTGACCGGCCTCGAGCGCCGCCCGCATGCCGGCGCCACCGGCCCCGACGATGATCGTGTCGTAGCGGTGGTGGTGCACGGTGGCGGACATCAGGCGGAGATGTCGGGGTCGAAGGTGAAGATCACGAGCGTGCCGAGCAGCAGGACCAGGAAGGAGGAGGTGTAGAGCAGCATCTTGAGCCAGAACCGAGTGCCATCTCGCTCCGCGTAGTCGTTGATGATGACCCGCAGGCCATTGGTGCCGTGCAACTGGGCGAGCCACAGCTGGGCGAGATCCCAGGTGCGCCAGAACGGAGAGGCCCAGCGCCCGGCCACGAAGCCGAAGTTGATGCGCTGCACACCGCCGTCGAGCAGCAGCATGATGAACAGGTGCCCGAGCACGAGGAACACCAGCAGCAGGCCGGACATGCGCATGAAGATCCAGGCGTACATCTCGAAGTTGGTGCCGTTCCCGCCTCCGCTGCGGCGAGAGCGTGGTGCCTCGATGACCGGCAGGTCCGTGGCGGCGACGGCGGTCACGTGGTGCTGCCGAACAGCTCGGCGAACGTGTGGGAGACCATCCGATAGGTCGCCGGCACCATCACGGCGACGAACACGGTCAGCACCGCCCAGGTCATCTGCTTCTGGTAGCGGGTGCCCTTCTCCCAGAAGTCGATGGCCATGACCCGCAGACCGTTGAGCGCGTGGAACAGCACCGCGCCCACCAGGCCCACCTCCATGAGGTTCACCAGCGGGGTCTTGTAGGTGTCCATGATCCGGTTGTAGGAGTCCGGCGAGACGCGGACGAGCGCGGTGTCCAGGACGTGCGCGAACAGGAAGAAGAAGATCAGCACGCCCGTCACGCGGTGCGCCACCCAGCTCCACATGCCCTCGCGACCCCGGTAGAGCGTGCCGGCGGGTGCCTGCATGTCGCTCCTTCGGGTCGCCTGTACAGATGATATCGGCGGGCGTGGCGCACGGCCGTCTGGACGTCCGTGAGCCCTTTCACACTCCTGCGTACGGGGGTCAGTCTGCCGGCTGGAAGGTCCCCGCGATCTGCTCGAACACCGGCAGCGCGGCGTCCCAGTCCTCGGCCCGCACCTGCCAGTAGAGCGCGAACGCCTCCTGTCCCGAGGCGGCGATGAACGTGCGGTCGAGCACGCGCAGGGTGGTCTGGTCGAAGTAGGTGAACTCGAGATCCGCGGCGTCCAGCCCCTTGTAGTCCACGTTCTCGAGGCGCAGCTGCTGATAGGAGGCCAACGAGCCGGCGAACTGCGGTGAGGCGGCCTGCCACGCCGCCAGGGCGCTCGCCTTCGGCTTGTCGGAGTAGTCGACCCGCAGCGTGCGCCGCGCTCCCGGGTCGCGGAACTGCACCTGGTCCTCGCGGGAGCCGCGGTCGTATCCCGGCGGCACACCGATGCTCCAGCCCTCCGCCTCGTCGGTGTAGGACGTCCAGCCCGCGGGCAGGGCGGCCAGCCCTGCCCGCGGGCTGGACGACTCTGACGTCGGCTCCGATGGGGCGGCACTGGGTACGGCCGGTGTCGCGCTGGGTCCGGACGCCACCGGCGGGACGCCGGGGGAGTTCTCGGGATCTCCGGACAGGGCGGAGCCGAGAACGGCTGCTGCGCCGACGAACAAAACCGCCGCGAGGGCGAGCACCAAGAACCGCTTCTGCTGACCGGTCTGGCCGGGACTTCCCGGGTCGGGGGGCGCCGGGCGCAGGACCAGCGGCGGCCGGGGCCGGGCGAGCGGTCGAGGCGGGAGCGCCGCCGCGGCAGCGGCCTCGCGCACCTCGCGCATCGGCAGGGCTGTGGTGCGGTCGCTGCCCGGCGCGACCACGTGCTCCGACGGTGGCGCAGCGGCGGTCGGCGGCGCCGTGCTCGGGGGGTCGTCGGCCAGCGGCTGCAGCGCCGCGCGCGCGGCAGGGACGTCGAGCCGGTCCTCGGGCTCGCGGGCGAGCAGCCCCTCCAGCACGGGAGCGAGCGGCCCCGCCCCGACGAAGGGCGCGTGCTCGCCGGTCACGACGGCCGTGACGGTGAGCAGCGGCTCGCCACCGTCGTACGGCGGTCGTCCCTCGACAGCGGTGAACAGCGTCGCGCCGAGCGACCACAGGTCCGAGGCCGGTCCCGGCGGCAGCCCCTTGGCCCGCTCCGGCGCGATGTAGGACGGCGAGCCGAGCAGCAGGCCGGTGCTGGTGATGCTCGGATCACCGGGTGAGGAGGCGATGCCGAAGTCGGTCAGGACGACCCGCCCCGGCCGGCCGCCCTCATCGGGGCACAGCAGGACGTTGCCGGGCTTGACGTCGCGGTGCACGATTCCCTGCGCGTGCGCGGTCTCGAGCGCTCCGAGCAGCGCCAACCCCACCTGAGCGGTCCGCTGGGGCGACAGCGGCCCCTCGGACCGGACCACCTGCGACAGGGTGCGGGCCTCCACCAGCTCCATGACGAGGTACGGCGAGTCGCCCTCCTCTACGACGTCGAAGACGGTCACCGCGCTCGGATGGTCCAGCCGGGCGGCGGCACGCGCCTCCCGCCGGGTGCGCTCGCGCAGCACCTCGCGCTCCTCGTCGGTGAGGCCGTGCGGAAAGGTGACCTCCTTGACGGCCACCTCGCGGCCGAGCACCACGTCCTCGGCGCGCCAGACCGTACCCATCCCACCCGAGCCGAGAGGGGAGAGCAGGCGGTAGCGGCCGGCCACCAGCCGCGGCTGCGCAAGGTCCTCCACGGACGTCCCTTACCCCTTCCTGGTCGAGAGTCATGCCTACCCCATGAACCGTGCGCAGCGGGCCTGCGCCTCGGAACGGCCTAGTCTGCAAGCCATGGTGCGCAGGTCGGAGTCCGGATTTCCGATCGCACCCGTGTACGGCCCGGGCGACGTCGCGGACGGCTTGACCGAGCGGCTGGGCGAGCCGGGCGCCTTCCCCTACACCCGCGGCGTCTACGCCTCGATGTACACCGGGCGGCCGTGGACCATGCGGCAGTACGCCGGCTTCGGCACGGCGAAGGAGAGCAACGAGCGCTACCGCCACCTCGTGGCCCAGGGCACCGGCGGGCTGTCGGTCGCCTTCGACCTGCCGACCCAGATGGGCTACGACTCCGACGACCCGATGGCCGCGGGCGAGGTCGGCAAGGTCGGGGTCGCGATCGACTCGCTGGAGGACATGCGGATCCTGTTCGACGCGATCCCGCTGGACACCGTGTCCACCTCGATGACGATCAACGCACCCGCGGCCGTCCTGCTCCTGCTCTACGCGCTGGTCGCGAAGGAGCAGGGCATCGGCGGGGAGCAGCTCACCGGCACCATCCAGAACGACGTGCTCAAGGAGTACATCGCGCGCGGCACCTACATCTATCCGCCGCCGCAGTCGTTGCGGCTCATCACCGACCTGTTCGGCTACTGCCGCAAGGAGATCCCGCGCTGGAACACCATCTCGATCTCGGGCTACCACATGGCCGAGGCCGGGGCGACGCCCGTGCAGGAGATCGCGTTCACCCTGGCGGACGGGATCGAGTACGTCCGGGCGGCCATTGCGAGCGGCCAGGACGTCGACGAGTTCGGGCCGCGGCTGGCCTTCTTCTTCGTCTCCCGCACGACGATCCTCGAGGAGGTCGCGAAGTTCCGGGCCGCGCGCCGGATCTGGGCCCGGGTGATGCGGGAGGAGTTCGGGGCGAAGGACCCGAAGTCGTTGATGCTGCGCTTCCACACCCAGACGGCCGGCGTGCAGCTCACCGCCCAGCAGCCGGAGGTCAACCTCGTGCGGGTCGCGGTTCAGGGGCTCGCGGCGGTCCTCGGCGGCACCCAGTCCCTGCACACCAACTCCTACGACGAGGCGATCGCGCTGCCGACGGTGAAGGCGGCGACGCTGGCGCTGCGCACCCAGCAGGTCTTGGCGTACGAGACCGATGTGACGGCGACGGTCGACCCCTTCGCCGGGTCCTACGTCATGGAGGCGATGACCGACGAGGTCGAGGCCGGCGCGCTGGCGCTGATGGAGCGGGTCGAGCAGCTGGGTGGCGCCGTCGCCGCCATCGAGAAGGGCTTCCAGAAGAGCGAGATCGAGCAGGCCGCCTATGCCGTCGCGCTGGGCATCGACTCGGGGGAACGGGTGGTGGTCGGGCTCAACCGCTACCGCAGCGAGAGCGAGGAGCGCTACGAGCCGCTGCGTGTCGATCCCTCGATCGAGGCCGACCAGCGGGAGCGGCTGCGGGTGCTGCGCGACCGGCGGGACTCCGCGGCGGTGGACAAGGCGCTGGCCGAGCTGAAGGCAGCAGCGGCCGGCACCGACAACCTGCTCTACCCGATGCGGACGGCGCTGGCGGAGCTGGCCACGGTCGGTGAGGTGTGCGGCGCGCTGCGCGAGGTCTGGGGCCGCTACACGCCACAGGAGTTCTTCTAGTGCAGATCCCGTTCCGGTCCTCGCCGAGCTCGAGCCTCGGCATCGAGTGGGAGCTCCAGCTGGTCGACCGGGAGTCCCGCCAGCTCACGAGCGGCGCCGCCGAGATCCTGCGCGAGCTCGCTCCGGACGGCGAGCACGCCACCGCCAAGCACGAGCTGCTGCAGTCGACCATCGAGGTCATCACCGGGGTGTGCTCCACGGTGAGCGAGGCCACCGCCGACCTGGCCTCCACCATCGCGCTGGTGCAGCCGCTCGCCGCCGCCCGTGGGCTCGGCCTGATGTGCGCGGGCACCCACCCGGTCACCGACTGGCAGACGCAGCAGATCAGCAACAACCCCCGCTACGCCAAGCTCGTCGAGGACATGCAGTGGCTCGCCCGGCGGTTGCAGATCTTCGGTGTCCACGTGCATGTCGGGGTCCGGTCGCCGGACAAGGCGATCGCGATGGTCAACGCGCTGTCGGCCTACATCCCGCACTTTCTCGCCCTGTCGGCCTCCTCGCCGTACTGGAAGGGCAGCGACACCGGGCTCGCGTCGGCCCGCTCGAAGGTCTTCGAGGGGCTGCCCACCGCGGGCCTGCCGCAGCAGCTGACCGACTGGGGGCAGTTCGAGGGCTACATGGCCACCCTGATCCGTACCGGCACGATCGAGTCCATCAAGGAGGTGTGGTGGGACATCCGGCCGCACCCGACCTACGGCACGGTGGAGCTGCGGATCGCCGACGGGTTGCCCACGATGGCCGAGGTCGGCATGGTCGCCGCGCTGTCGCAGTGCCTGGTCGACACCTTCGACCGTGAGATCGACAAGGGCTACACGCTGCCGGTCCCGAAGCGCTGGGTGCTGCAGGAGAACAAGTGGCGGGCCGCGCGCTACGGCCTGTCCGCCGACATCATCGTGGGTGAGGACGGTGTACGCCCGGTGCGCGAGGCCCTGCGCGAGCTCGCCCAGGACCTGGGCCCGGCCGCGGAGCGGCTCGGCTGCACCGACGAGCTGGCGATGGTCGGCGCGGTGCTCGACGGTGGCGCCTCCTACCAGCGCCAGCGGGCGGTCGCCGCTGCGAGCGGCGGGGACCTGAGCGCCGTCGTCGACAGCTTGCTCGAGGAGTTCGAGGTCGGCCGGCCGATCTGCCTGCCGGCACGTCCGACCACGTCGGCATGACCGCACGCCCGAGCAGCCCGCTCGCCGACGCCTGGCTGGCTGAGCACGGCGCCGACCTCGTCGCCGTGCGTCGGGACCTGCACGCCCACCCCGAGCTCGGCCACCACGAACAGCGCACCACCGCCCTGCTCGTCGACCGGCTGACCGCCGCGGGCCTGACGCCGAAGGTGCTCAGCACCGGCACGGGTCTGGTCTGCGACGTCGGGTCCGGCGACGGGCCGATCGTGATGCTGCGGGCCGACATCGACGCCCTGCCGCTCGACGACGAGAAGGCGGTGCCCTACCGGTCGACGGTGCCGGGTTGCTGTCATGCCTGTGGTCACGACGTGCACACGGCCGCAGTGCTCGGCGCCGGGTTGGCCCTGGCGCAAGGCGCTTTCGAGGGGACCGTGCGCCTGGTCTTCCAGCCGGCCGAGGAGCTGATGCCCGGCGGCGCGCTCGTCGTGATCGGGGACGGCTGGCTCGAGGGGGTGTCCACCGCCTTCGCGCTGCACTGCGACCCGGCCCTGGATGCCGGCCTGGTCGGGCTCAAGGCCGGCGCCATCACGGCCGCCTCCGACGCCCTCGAGGTCGTGCTGACCGGTCCTGGCGGTCACACCTCCCGGCCGCAGAACACCGTCGACCTCGTCCACGTGCTGGCGAGCGTCGCGACCGGCCTGCCGCAGGCGCTGTCCCGGCTGGTCGATCCGCGCGCCGGCCTGTGCCTGGTGTGGGGACATGTGGCGGCGGGCGTCGCCGGCAACGCCATCCCCCGCTCCGGCCGGCTGAAGGGCACCCTGCGGGTGCTCGACAAGGACGCCTGGGGGCGCGCACCGGAGCTGGTCCAGCGCCTCGTCGGTGAGCTGGTTGCCCCGTACGGCGCCACCGCGCAGGTCAACTACACGCGCGGGGTCCCGCCGGTCGTCAACGACGGCCCGGCCACGGCGTTGATGACGGCAGCCGTACGGTTGGCGCTCGGATCGGGCGCTGCCGTGCCGACGCGGCAGTCGCTCGGCGGCGAGGACTTCGCGTGGTACCTCGACCGGGTCCCGGGCGCGATGGCGCGGCTCGGCGTACGGCCGCCCGGACAGCCGATCTCGCCCGACCTGCACCAGGGCGCCTTCGACGTCGACGAGTCCGCGCTGCCGGTCGCGGTGCGGGTGCTGGCCGGGGTGGCGCTGGCCGCTCTGTCTGCCGCCTGAGCCGGTGCCGCCCCCCGCCTGGAAGGTGTGGACTGCTCTCGGCCTGGTCTACGTGTTCTGGGGCTCCACCTACCTGGCGATCAGCTACGCCGTGGAGACGCTGCCGCCGCTGCTGTCGGCAGGCCTGCGCTTCGCCGTCGCGGGGGCGCTGCTGGCGGCCTACCTCGCCGTTCGCCGTGGCCGCAGCAGCTTTCGGGCAACCCGGCAGCAGCTGCTCGGCGCCGCGGCGGTGGGGGTGCTGTTGCTGCTCGGAGGCAACGGCCTCGTCACGCTCGCCGAGCAGCGCGAGCTGCCCTCCGGCCTTGCGGCTCTGCTCATCGCGGCGGTGCCGCTCTGGGTGGTCCTGCTGCGGGCCGGCGGCGGCGACCGCCCCGCCGGTCGCACCCTGCTCGGCGTCGCCATCGGCTTCGCCGGCGTCGCCCTGCTGCTGCTGCCGGGCGCCCGGCCGCAAGGTGTGCCGCTGCTGCCCGCAGTGCTCGTCGTCGGTGCGGGTGTCCTGTGGTCGATCGGCTCCTATGCCGCCACCCGGTTGGACCTGCCGGCCGACCCGCTGCTGACGACGGTCGTCCAGATGCTCGGCGGCAGCGTCGCTCTCGCCGCGGCCGGGCTGCTGCGAGGTGAGTCCCCGGCGCCCGCAGAGGTCAGCGCGACGTCGGTGCTCGCGCTGGCGTACCTCGTGGTGTTCGGTTCGCTGGTGGCCTTCACGGCCTACAGCTGGCTGCTGGGCGTCGCGCCTGTGTCGCAGGTCTCCACCTACGCCTATGTGAACCCGGTCGTCGCCGTCCTGCTGGGCGCTGTCATCGCGGGCGAAGCGGTCGAGGGGGTGACCGTGCTGGGCGGCGCGGTCACCGTCCTGGCCGTCGCGGTCGTCGTGTCGGAGGAGGGGCGCCGGCGCCGCGTGACACCGCTTTCGGTGCCGGCGGATGCGCCTACGGTCCGGTCGAGCGGCAGGGACGGTTCCGCAGCTCCGTGACGTAGTCGTCCGGCGCGCCCGCCGCCTCCGCCGCATCGGCGAGCAGGCCGAGGTAGCGCGCGGAGGGCAGCCCCCCTTCGTAGCCGTCGAGGACGTAGACCCAGCAGAGCTTCTCGCCCTCGAGGGTGTGCACCCGAACCCGTAGCTTGCGGTAGATGTCACGGTCGGCGCCCTCCCAGGCGTCGAGCTCCGCGGCGTCGGCATCGGTCATGTCGTAGATGCCGACGAACACGTGCTCGCCGGGCGCCTGGACCAGCGTCGACAGCGAGCCCTCCCAGCCGAGGTCCTCGCCGCCGAAGGTCAGCCGCCAGCCCTCGAGCCAGCCGGTGCCGGCAACGGGGGAGTGCGGACAACGCATGTGCATCTGGGCGGGATCCAGGTTGCTGCCGTACGCCGCGTAGAGCGCCATGTCGCGAACCCTACCGACGCGGCATGCTCACCCTTCGATCACGGCGCAGGCGACACGGCTCCCGGCATCACCGGTCTTCGTCGTGGTCTCGTCAGGGGTCGTCGTGTAGCGGTCCGGCACGTTGCCGAAGTTGTCCGGCATCTGGTGGATCATGATCGCGCTGCCGTCGGCGTCGAGCACGTTCGCCCGGGTCAGCCGGTCGCTGATCACCTCCAGCTCGGCCTTGCCGTCCTCCTGGACGAGCAGGCTGGGCAGGTCACCGTCGTGGTCGCCGTGCGACTGGCCTTCCTTCGCCAGATGGCCGGCTGCTGAGAGGAATGCGCCCTTCGTCTCGGGCTTGGCCGGGTCCGCGCTGTCCGGCTCACACACCCCGGTCTTGTGCACGTGGAGGCCGTGCAGCCCGGGGGCCAGCCCGGTCGCGCTCACTGTCAACGTCGCGGCCTCCTCGTCGAAGGCGATCGTGACGGTGCCCTTCTCGGTCCCTGTCGCATCGACGAGCGGTGCGCTCATCCCTTTCCCGGCTGCCTCGGGGTCGTTGCCCCCGCAGGCCACGAGCGTGGCGGCGGACAGAACGGTCAGGGCGGCGGTGCGCAGGCGGGGCATGTGACGCATTATCCAGGACTCGCTCCGGGCGCAGCACCCGGGCGGTGCGGGACACTGGTTCGGTGACGCGCATCGCCATCGTCGGAGCAGGACCCGCGGGCTACGAGGCCGCACTGGTCGCCGTCGAGCTCGGCGCGCAGGTGAGCCTCGTCGATCGCGACGGCATGGGCGGGCAGTGCGTGCTGTCGGACTGCGTGCCCTCCAAGACCTTCATCGCGACGAGCGAGGCGATGACCTCGCTCGCCTCGGCCGACCGGCTGGGTGTGCATGTGACGGGTCAGGTCACGACGGCGGTCGAGGAGGTGCACGCACGCGTCAAGGCGCTGGCCCTGGCCCAGTCGGCGGACATCCGACGGCGGCTGCTGCGCGAGGGAGTCACGGTGCTGGCCGGCTCC
>JBBSKF010000016.1:0-34304 GCA_038256525.1 Mycobacteriales bacterium
GAACGGCTCAGGCGGGCCGCCGCCACCTTCCTCATGGTCTTCGTGCGCGGTCGCGGTCCCGGTGCTGGCAGAGAGCGCGAGCAACAGGACGGGCGCGGCAATGAAGACACGACGAAAAGCTTTGGCGCGATTCATGATTTCCCCTTGGGTGACGTCCCATCGACCCCTCGATGAGTGAATCGAACCCTAGGGCAGTCCGTTACTCTGCGCAACAGAGGTCTGCCGGCCTACCCCGCCGGCGACACCATGACCTCGACCTTCTGGAACTCCTTGATGGTCGAGTAGCCGGTCATCGCCATCGCCCGGCGCAGGCCGCCGAACAGGTTCGTCGTGCCGTCGTCGTTGCGGGCCGGACCGAGCAGCACCTGCTCCAGGGTGCCGACCTGCTCGACCTGCACCCGCCGACCGCGCGGCAGCGCCGGGTGGTAGCTGCCGTGACCCCAGTGCCAGCCGCCGCCGGGCGCCTCGTAGGCCCGGGCGAGCGGACTGCCGAGCATGACCGAGTCGGCGCCGCAGGCGATCGCCTTCGCAACGTCGCCGCCGGTACGCATGCCGCCGTCGGCGATGACATGCACGTAGCGGCCGCCGGACTCATCGAGGTAGTCACGTCGTGCCCCGGCGGCATCCGCAATCGACGTCGCGAGCGGAACGCCGATGCCGAGCACGCCGCGGGTGGTGTTGGCCTGCCCCGGCCCGACGCCGACGAGGATGCCGGCCGCGCCGGTGCGCATCAGGTGCAGCGCCGACTGGTAGGTCGCACAGCCGCCCACCAGGACCGGGACGTCGAGGTCGGCGATGAACCGCTTGAGGTTCAGCGGTTCGGAGCGCGAGGACACGTGCTCGGCCGACACCACCGTCCCCTGGATGACGAACAGGTCGACGCCGGAGTCCAGCACCGTCTGCGCGAACTGCACGGTGCGCTGCGGCGTCAGGGACGCGGCGACCGTGACCCCCGCGTCGCGGATCTGCTTGACCCGCGCGTGGATGAGGTCGGGCTCGATCGGCTTGGCGTAGATCTCCTGCATGCGCACGGTGACCCGGTCCTCGGGCAGCCCGGCGATCTCGGCGAGCAGCGGCTCGGGATCGTCGTAGCGCGTCCACAGCCCTTCGAGGTTGAGCACCCCGAGCCCGCCGAGCCGGCCGATCTCGATCGCCGTCGCCGGCGAGACGACGCCGTCCATGGCGCTCGCCACCAGCGGCAGCTCGAAGCGGTAGGCGTCGATCTCCCACGCGATGGACACGTCCTCGGGGTCCCGCGTGCGCCGGGAGGGCACGATCGCGATGTCGTCGAAGCCGTACGCCCGTCGTCCGCTCTTGCCGATCCCGATCTCGACGGAGTCTCCACTGGCCATCTCAGCGACTCGAGTAGTTGGGCGCCTCGACGGTCATCTGGATGTCGTGCGGGTGGCTCTCCTTGAGACCGGCAGCGGTCATCCGGATGAGCTGCGCCTCCTGGAGCTCGGCGATCGTGTGCGCGCCGCAGTAGCCCATCCCGGCCCGCAGCCCGCCGAGCAGCTGATGGGCCACCGCCGCCAGCGCCCCCCGGTAGGGCACCTGACCCTCGATGCCTTCCGGGACCAGCTTCTCGTCGGACAGCACGTCGTGCTGCAGATAGCGGTCCCGGCTGTACGACGCGCCGCCCGCGCGGCTGCGCATCGCCCCGAGCGAGCCCATCCCGCGATAGCTCTTGAACTGCTTGCCGTTGACGAACACCAGCTCGCCGGGGCTCTCCTCGACACCGGCCAGCAGGCTGCCGAGCATGACCGTGTCGGCGCCGCAGGCGATCGCCTTGGCGATGTCGCCGGAGTACTGCAGGCCGCCGTCGCCGATCACCGGGACACCGGCCGGTCGGGCCGCGAGCGCCGCCTCGAAGATCGCGGTCACCTGGGGCACGCCGACCCCGGCGACGACCCGGGTGGTGCAGATCGCGCCGGCTCCGACGCCGGCCTTGATGGCGTCCGCGCCCGCGTCGATGAGCGCCTGCGCCCCCGCCCGGGTGGCGACGTTGCCGCCGATGACGTCGACGTGACCGGCGGCGGCCTTGATCTGCGCGACCATGTCGGCAACGCCCTTGGCGTGGCCGTGCGCGGTGTCGACGACGACCGCGTCGACACCGGCCTCGACCAGGGCCATGGCCCGCTTGAAGGCCGGCTCGCCGACGCCGACCGCGGCGGCGACCACGAGCCGGCCGTCGATGTCCTTGGTCGCCAGGGGGTACTGGTCGCGCTTGACGTAGTCCTTGACGGTGATCAGGCCACGCAACCGGCCGGCGCCGTCGACCAGTGGCAGCTTCTCGATCTTGTTCTTCTGCAGCAGCGCCAAGGCGTCCGGGCCGCTCACGCCCTCCCTGGCGGTGACCAGCGGCATCGGCGTCATGACGTCGCGGACCCGCCGGGACAGGTCGGTCTCGAAGCGGGTGTCGCGGTTGGTGACGATGCCCAGCAGCACGCCGCCTTCGTCCACGACCGGCAGGCCCGAGATGCGGTAGTGGCCGCACAGCTGGTCGACCTGCTCGAGGGTGTCGCCCGGCGAGCAGGTGACCGGGTTGGTGACCATGCCGGCCTCGGACCGCTTGACGAGGTCCACCTGCATCGCCTGGTCCTCGATCGACAGGTTGCGGTGCAGCACCCCCACGCCGCCCTGCCGGGCCATCGCGATGGCCATCCGGGCCTCGGTGACCGTGTCCATGGCGCTGGACAGCAGCGGGGTTCGCAGGGTGATCCCGCGGGACAACCGGGTCGTCGTGTCCGCCTGGCTCGGGATGACGTCACTGGCCGCCGGCAGCAGCAGCACGTCGTCGAAGGTCAACCCCAGAAGCGGGAACTTCGCTGCGTACGCCGCCTGGTCGGCTGCGGCGAGCTGCTCGGAGGGGATCATCTTCGCCCTTCGGTGGCAGTACCGGATGCGGCGAGTCTAGCCGCCCTCAGGTCACCAGCCCCCGGCGGAACCCGAGGGCGACGGCCTGCGCGCGATCGTTGACCCCGAGCTTGCGGAACAGCCGCCGGGCATGTGTCTTGATGGTGTCCTCGGACAGGTAGAGGTCCTTGCCGATCTGGCCGTTGCTCTTGCCCTGGCTCATGCCGGTGAGGACCTGCAGCTCGCGTTCGGTGAGCTGCCCACCTGGCGGAGTGGCGCGACTGGCCTCGCGGCCGGCCAGCGCGCGGCGCAGCGACGGCTCGACCAGGTCGTCGCCGTCGAGCGCATGGGCGACTGCTGCGCACAGCTGCTCGTGGCTGACGTCCTTGAGCAGGTAGCCGCAGGCGCCGTGCGCGACCGCGCATGCCACCTGCTCGCGATCGTCGGCAGCGGTGAGCATGAGCACCCGTGCGCCGGGGTGAGCGGCCACCAGCCGGCGGGTGGCCTCGAGACCACCGAGTCCCGGCATCCGTACGTCCATGAGAACGAGATCGGGATGCTCGTGCGGATAGCGCGCGAGCACCTCCTCGCCGCTCGCGGCCGTCTCCACCCGGTCGACGCCGGGCACACCTTCGACGAACGTACGTAGACCTTCACGAACGATCCGATGGTCGTCGCAGATCAACACGGTCGTCACGGGCCGTCCTTCTCGTCGTCGTACGCGGACCCGAGCGGGAGCAGCAGCCGGGTGCACGCGCTGTCCGCGACGAGCTCGCCGCCGAGCGCGCGAGCCCGGATCGACCAGCCGTCGACGCAGCCCAGGGGGCCGCCCACATCCAGCGCAGCGCCATCACGGCAGCGCGCCAGCCGTACGGGCAGGACGGTCGAGACGTTGCGGCTGACGTCCTGCACGAGGCGGTACACCGCGGCCGCGGCAGCCGGCGACAGGGCAGCCGGGACGCCGGGGTCCAGGCGGACCGACAGTCCGGGCAGTCCCGCGCTCACCCGTTGTGCGGACAGCGCCGCGAGGGCCTCCGACAGGCCGCTCGCCCCTCTGGGACGAAGCAACCACATCTCGAGGCGGAGGGCGACCAGCGCGTCCTGCACGGCCGCCCGGGCGAGCGCCGGGTCGGCCGCCCCGCGCGCGCTTGCGTCGCAGGCGTATCGGGCGGCGACCAGGCTCTGGAGCGGGCCGTCATGGAGCCGGTCGGCGAGGGCGTCGAGGTCGGCGTCGGCGAGCGCGAGCAGGTCGACAGGAACGGAACGGAGCGACCGCACCGCCAACCACCTCCCGCGCCCGGGCCGCGCCGGGTGCGCCGCTCCCCGTCTGCTTCGGCAGCAGTGGGTCCCAACGTGAGCCCTGATCACGCCTGAGGGGCCTCAGCCCTCGAGCAGCGCGGCCACGTCCGGCCGGGCGAGCCACTCGGCGCGCACGCCGGGGGGCAGGTCCGAGGCCAGGGCGAGGACCACCGCGCGGGCCGCGGCCAGGCTGCTCGCGCTCTCGGCCGGGTCCTGCTCGGCCACCAGTGCCCCGAGCAGCGCCCGGGCCGGCCAGACCAACGGGAGGGTCCCGAGCGACTCGGCGAGCGTCGCGGCCTTGCGCAACGTGACGGCGGCGGCGGCGCCCTCGCCCTCTCCCGCCTGGTCCCCCGAGACCTGGGCGATGCCCAGGATCAGCAGTCCCTTCGCGACGTGTCTCGGCGCTCGCGCCTGCTCGGCCCGGTCCACCGCCCCCTGCGCAGCCACCACGGCCTGCTCGACCCGGCCGTCGAGCAGCAGCGCCTCGGCCTCGGTCCACCCGAGCCGGACCCGCTGGCGCCACCATGACTCGGTGCGGGGGGGAATCAGGGCGCGGGCGTGCCCGAGCCGGACCGAGGCCTCGTCGGGGTCATCGAGGCCGATCGCGTCGGAGGCGAGGCCGAGCTGGGCGTCGAAGGCCGCCTCGCCCTTGCCGTCGGTGAGCGCGAGCGCCTCCAGGTCGGAGGCACGGGCGACGGCGTGCCGGCCCAGCTGACGGTGGACGCTCGCCACCGTGGCGGCCGCGAGCGAGGCGAACAGGCGCTGCTCCGGTGTCGCGTCGCCGGCGCGGCCGGTCTCGATCAGCGGGGACAGGACCGTCAGGGCACCGCCGTACCGCCCACCGGCGCCGAGCGCGACCCCGAGCAGCCAGCCGGCGGCCGCCATCTCCACCTCGAGACCGCGCGCCTCGGCGAGCGCGACCGCCTGCTCGAGCACACTGACGGCGGCCGCCGGCGGGCCGTGAAAGGTGGCGTGCTCACCGCTCGTGAGCAGGCTGTCGAGCTCGTCGGGGACGGTCACGCACCGCAGGCTAACGGCTGTCCCCCGACCGATCGGCTCAGGCTCCGAGCGCCTGCTCCACCAGCGCTACCGCGTGCGTCAGGTCGGTGGCCACACTCACGCGAGCGGGCAGCCGCTCGACCGCCCACCCCGGGCCGCCGATCAGCACCGCGGTCGCCGGTCTGGTGATCGGCAGACCCGCCAGGACCCGCTCGTCGGCGGTGCCCGGCAGAGAAGACCAGACGAACAGCGCCGCCGGCCCGGTACGCCGCACCGCGGCCTCGAGCGCCGCCGCCGGCATCGCGGCGCCGAGCATGCGGGTGGCGATCCTGCGTTCGGCCAAGGCCGCTCCGAGCGCATGAAGGGGGAGGGCGTGCTGCTCGTCCGGGGCGCAGGCGAGCAGCACCGGACGGCGGTCCGCCGGACTGAGCACCCCGTCACCGACGGCGCGCAGCACGACGGTCGCGCACTCCGACAGCGAGTGCTCCACCTCGACCCCCTCCCCCGTCGCGGCCCAGCGGGCACCGACCGCCACGAGCACGGGGCACAGCACGTGATCCCAGGTGTGCAGCACGCCGTGCCTTGCCACCTGCTCACGCAGCATGTCGCTCACCGACTCGGTGTCGAGCGCCATCGCCGCCCGACCCAGTCCGCGCACGGCGGCATCCGCTCCAGCCATCGCCAGGACCTGCCCGACCGGTCCGCCCCCGGCCAGGCGCCCGTCGAAGCCCGGCAGCGGCGCGGCCGGACCGGGCGAGACCGAGGGCGGACCGGAGGCGACGCGGGCCGCTTCGCCGGGCGGGACGCCGCCCATGATCAGTCGTCGCATGGTCTCCAGGCGTACGAGGTCGCTCGTCGAATAGCGGCGATGCGCCCCCGCGGTGTGGCCGCTTGGACCGAGGCCGTAACGGCGGTCCCAGGTCCGCAGGGTGGCCGGCGCCACGCCCAGCCGGTGGGCGACCGCCGCGACGCTCAGCCGCACATCGGGCGGCTCCTCCATCCGGTTGGCGTCCACCTGCGAAGGATGAGGGTGGGGACGCGGCGGCACAACTCGGTCGTTGCCCCCCGTACGACCTGGTGACGGTCACAAAACGGACAACCCAAGGAGGGTTGAACAACTTGTGAAGCGGTACTACTGTGAGGCACGAAGGAGTCCCAGACCCGGACTCCGGTTGACGAGGGGACGCCCATGACAGACATCTCGCGCCTGCCCGGCCCCCAGTCGGACCTGTGGGAGTGGCAGTTGAAGGGTGCCTGCCGCGGCAAGGACACCGAGCTGTTCTTCCATCCCGAGGGTGAGCGCGGCCCGAGTCGGAGCAACCGCGAGGCCGCGGCGAAGTCGGTGTGCGCCGGGTGCCCGGTGCGCCTGCAGTGCCGGGAGCACGCACTCGCGGCGCACGAGCCGTACGGCGTGTGGGGCGGGCTGTCCGAGCACGAGCGGGAGTCGCTCGTGGAAGCCGTCCAGGCGGCCGCCAGCTGACATCGGGCCGGCAAGGACCGCAGACGGAGCGTCACCTCGCGGCGTAACCTGTCGTTCATACGGTGGGTGGCCCCCTGGCCGCGCAGTGTCGTCCTCACCTAGCCGGGAGTGGCCAGTCGTGCCCGTCGCGCCACCGCTCCGAGCCCCGTCAAGAACGCGCCTCATGCAGTGGGTCGCCGCCGTCGGCGTGCTCACCCTCGCCGGCTGCCTCACGGCCGACCCGCAGGCCCGATCCGGCGCCGAGGCACTGCGCCTCGCCACCGCCGATGCGCCCGTCCCGGCGCCCGTCGCCTCTGCCCCGCCCGCCGCAGCCGCGGCGCCGGACCGGGCGCGGTCAGCGGTCGTCGTGCCAGTGCGTGAGCTCGACGTGCGGCGGCGCCCGGACGTGCTCGTCACGCGCGCCGAACCGCTCCCGGCCGAGTCGATCTCCCAGCTGGCCGCGCTGTCCCCCGAGGGCGGCGTGGTCACCTTCCGGGCCGGCATGGTGCGGGTCGGTGACAAGGACGTACGCGCCGTCGGCGTCGACCCGTCCACCTTCCGGGCCTTCACCGCGGAGGGGACGGCCGAGGCCACCGCCGTCTGGGAGTCGATCGCGAGGGGGGAGGCTGTCGTCTCCCATGAAGTCGGCAAGGCGCTCGCCCTCACCCTCGGCCAGCCGATGCCGGTCGCTGCGCCTGGCAGCGCGCCCCTGTCGCTGCGCCTCGGCGCGCTCGCCACCACCGGCGTGCCCGGCGCCGACATCGTCGTCGGTGAGGACACCGCCCAGGCACTGGGCCTGCCGATGTCCACGGCCATGCTGCTGACGGTCGGCAAGGACGGCGGGGGCAAGGAGAAGGACCCGGTCGTGCTCGCCGGCAAGGTCCGCACCATCACCGGCGAGGCAGCGCAGGTCGACCTGCTGACCGCGCCGGTGAGCAATCCGGTGGCGCTGCTCACCGGGGCCAAGGCCGCGAAGGCCTTCGGGGCCTTCTCCTACCGCTACTTCCCGGACGGGACGATCGAGCCGGACGCCAAGTGGGTGCGCTCCAACATCCAGTCCGGCACGGTGCCGATCATGGGCCGGGTCACCTGCCACAAGCTGATGCTCCCGCAGCTGCGCGGGGCCCTGCAGGCCGTCGTCGACGCGGGGCTCGGCGACCAGCTGAAGACCTTCGACGGCTGCTACGTCCCGCGCTTCATCGAGAGCAATCCGGAGAACTCGATCTCCCTGCACACCTGGGGGATCGCTATCGACATGGACGCGGCGACCAACTACCGCGGCATCCGGGGCACGATGCATCCCGAGATCGTCAACATCTTCAAGCGCTGGGGCTTTCGCTGGGGTGGCGACTGGGCCTACACCGACCCGATGCACTTCGAGCTCGCTGCCCTGATGACCAAGCCTCGCTGAACCGCCGGCTCACCAGCGCCGGCGCAGCACCGCCCGGGCGGCATTTCTCCCGCACATCCCGTGCACCCCACCGCCGGGGTGGGAGGCCGCCCCGCACATCCACAACCCGCGTACCGGCAGTCGGTATGACGACCAGCCCGCCACCGGCCGGAAGAACAGCAGCTGGTCCGGGCTCGCCGATCCCCCGCCGGTATCGCCGCCGACCAGGTTGGGATCGCGGTCCTGCAGGCCCAGCGGAGTGATGACGGTGGTGTCCACGATGCTGCTGCGCAGACCGGGCGCGTGCTGCTCGAGGCGGTCGAGGATGAGGTCGGCGAACCGCGGTGCCCAGTCGGCGCCGGCGTCCGTCGGCCGGGCCGGGCAGTGGCACTCCACCCACAGGCTCGCCCCGCCGGCCGGCACCCGGGTCGGGTCGGCGCGATCCTGCTGGCCCAGGATCAGCTGCGGGGCGCTCGGCAGCCGGTTCCGGCGCACCTGCGCCTGACTCGTAGCCAGCTCGTCGAGGTTCCCGGTGACGTGCACGACGACGCTGTCGGTCAGGGCAGCGTCGGCCCACGGGGCCGGCCGGTCCAGGTCGACGTCCAGCCGGAAGTAGCCGCTGGTGTAGCGGTGCCGGCGCAGACTGGCGAGCCACGGGCCGGGCAGGTGCTGCTCGCCGACGAGGTCGCGGGCGAGGATCGCCGGTGCGACGTCGGCGACGACCGCGCGCCGAGCCGCGAGGCCCGAGCCGTCAGCGGTGACGACGCCCACCGCCCGGCCGCCACGGACCACGACCCGCCGGACGTCGACACCGGTCCGCACGACGACGCCGGCCTCTTCGGCGACCTCGACCAGCGCCTCGGCGAGCCGGCCGGCGCCGCCCACCGGCACCGGCATCCCGTGCACCTGCGCGGCCATGGCCAGCAGCAGCGCGGGCGGCGTCGAGCCGGCCGCGTCGACCGCGACGTCGGCGTGCGTGCCGATTCCGGCCAGCAGCATCCGTCCGGCGTCGGTCGCGAAGTGGTGGGCGACGAAGGCCTCGACCGGCTCGAGCAACGTGCGTGCGGTCTGCAGGCCTTCTCGGGCGCCGCGCAGTCGGGCGGCGGTCTTCAGCAGCGGCAGCGGGGCCCCCACGGGGCCGAGCATCGCGGAGAACAGCCGGCTGCCGAGCCGGTGCCACCAGGCGACCAGGTCGAGCCAGGCCGGGCCGTCGACGCCGAGCCCGGCCGCGGTGTCGTGCTCCCGCCGGTGCAGCACGGCCGCCGCAACGGTGGGGTCCCACACCTCGGCGATCGGGCTGCCGGTGTGCGCCCAGCCGACCCGCCGGTCCAGGCCCAGCTCGGCGAAGACCGGGCTGGTGTGCAGCAGGCCGTAGAAGGCCGAGCCCCAGTCGTGGACGTAGCCGTGCCCGGAGGTCTCGCTGCCGATCGCCCCGCCCGCGACCTCGCGGCGCTCGAGCACCTCGACACTCCAGCCGGCCCGGGCGAGCACGGTGGCGGCGACCAGCCCGTTGGGCCCCGAGCCGATGACCACCGCGTCGACTGTCACAGCCGCGAGATTGTCACATCGGCAGATCGCCGCCTGGACACCCCGACGCAGGAGCCGAGAGAAGTGCCTAGTGCGAGTGCCCGTGACCGCCGTGGCCGGCGTCGGCGGGCTCCTCCTCGCGCTTGTCCGCCACAAGCGTCTCGGTCGTCAGCAGCATGCTGGCGATCGAGGCGGCGTTGCGGACGGCCGAGCGGGTGACCTTGACCGGGTCGACGATGCCCTGCTTGACCAGGTCGCCGTACTCTCCGGTGGCCGCGTTGAGGCCCATCAGCTTCGAGCCCTTCTTGCCGAGCCCCATCTCGCGAGCCCGGTTGACAGCAACGCGGCCCTCGAGACCCGCGTTGGCGGCGATCCAGTAGGCCGGCTCGTCGAGGGCGCGCCGCACGATGCGTACGCCCGTGCGCTCGTCGCCCTCCAGACCGAGGTCGCCATCCAGGACGGCAGCCGCGTGGATGAGCGCGGCGCCGCCGCCGGGGACGATGCCCTCCTCGACCGCGGCCTTGGTCGCGGAGATGGCGTCCTCGAGCCGGTGCTTGCGCTCCTTGAGCTCGGTCTCGGTGTGGGCGCCGACCTTGATGACGCCGATCCCGCCGGCGAGCTTGGCCAGGCGCTCCTGGAGCTTCTCCTTGTCCCAGTCGGAGTCGCTCTTGTCGATCTCGCGACGGATCTGGGCGATCCGGCCGGAGACGTCCTCGGAGGCGCCGTTGCCGTCGACGATCGTCGTCAGCTCCTTGGTCACCGTGATGGTGCGGGCCCGGCCGAGCACCTCGAGGCCGACCTGGTCGAGCTTGAGGCCGATATCGGCCGACACGACCTGTGCTCCGGTGAGCACCGCGATGTCCTGCATCATCGCCTTGCGGCGATCCCCGAAACCGGGCGCCTTGACGGCCGCGACCTTGACGGTCTTGCGGATCGAGTTGACGACCAGCGTCGACAGTGCTTCGCCGTCGACGTCCTCGGCCACGATGAGCAGCGGCTTCTGCGAGGCGACGACCTTCTCGAGCAGCGGCAGCAGCTCGGCGAGCGCACTGACCTTGCCGTTGACGATGAGGATGTGGGCGTCCTCGAGCACCGACTCCATGCGCTCGGGGTCGGTCACGAAGTACGGGCTGATGTAGCCCTTGTCGAACTGCATCCCCTCGGTGAGCTCGAGCTCGAGACCGGTGGTCTGGCTCTCCTCGACCGTGATGACGCCGTCCTTGCCGACCTTGTCGATGGCCTCGGCGACCAGCTGGCCGACCAGGGCGTCCTGGGCGGACAGGCCGGCCACAGCGGCAACCTCGTCGTGGGTCTGCACCTCGGTGGCGGCCGCGATGAGCGCGGTGTTGACCGCCTCGACGGCCGCGTCGATGCCGACCTTGAGGCTCATCGGGTTGGCGCCGGCCGCGACGGCCCGCAGGCCCTCGTGGACCATCGACTGGCCGAGCACGGTCGCCGTGGTCGTGCCGTCACCGGCGACGTCGTTGGTCTTGGTGGCGACCTCCTTGGCGAGCTGCGCACCCATGTTCTCGTGGGGGTCGGCGAGCTCGACCTCCCGGGCGATGGTCACGCCGTCGTTGGTGATCGTCGGTCCGCCGTAGGCCTTGGCGATGACGACGTTGCGGCCCTTCGGGCCGAGCGTCACCTTCACGGCGTTGGCGAGCTGGTCGACGCCGCGCTCGAGCGAGCGGCGGGCGTCCTCGGAGAAACTCAGAGTCTTTGCCATGCGAGTCCTTTCGACGAAGAGTGACGCCCCGGGTCCCCGTTGGGGAGCTCCGGGGCGTCGCGTGCTGACGTGCGGTGGGGGTGGTGCTGGTCAGTCCTCGATCACGGCGAGCACGTCGCGGGCGGAGAGCACGAGGTACTCCTCGCCGGCGTACTTCACCTCGGTGCCGCCGTACTTGCTGTAGAGCACCTTGTCGCCGACCTGGACGTCGAGCGGAACGCGGGTGCCGTCCTCGAACCGACCCGGGCCGACGGCCAGGACGATGCCCTCCTGCGGCTTCTCCTTGGCGGTGTCGGGGATGACCAGGCCTGAAGCGGTGGTGCTCTCGGCGTCGACAGCCTGGACCACGAGGCGGTCCTCGAGCGGCTTGATGGCGACCTTCGTTGCGGTGGTCACGAATCCTCCTGAGCTGGCAGTTGATGGAGCGGACCGGGCGTCTGCCGTCGCGGGGATCAGATGTCCGGCTGCTGCTGGCACTCTAGCCCGTCGAGTGCCAGGAGGACAAACGAACGTCAGCGGCAGACCACGTCCCGCACGTCCATCGCACTGTCCGCTGGCAGCTCCAGCGCACTGGGGGCGATCCCGGCCGTGACCAGGCAAGAGCCCAGCGCCGCCACCATGGCGCCGTTGTCGGTGCACAGTCCCGGGCGCGGTACGCGCAGCGTGATCCCCGCGGCAGCGCAGCGCTGCGCGGCCAGCGCCCGCAGCCGGCTGTTGGCCGCGACCCCGCCGCCGAGCAGCAGGTGGCCGACGCCGTGCTCCCGACACGCCCGCACCGCCTTCGCGGTCAGCACGTCCACCACCGCCTCCTGAAAGCTCG
This sequence comes from Mycobacteriales bacterium, assembly GCA_038256525.1. Taxonomy (GTDB): domain Bacteria; phylum Actinomycetota; class Actinomycetes; order Mycobacteriales; family SCTD01; genus SCTD01. The sequence continues at coordinate 12,077 of JBBSKF010000016.1, forward strand.
CACAGACATCGGCGACTGGAACCGGCTCGCCCGCCGCCTGTCTCGCCTCGACCCAGCGCGCCACCGCCGTCTTCAGCCCGCTGAAGGACACGTCGTACGACGGGTCGCGCGCCATCGAGCGCGGGAACGCGATCGCCTCCCGAGCACCCTGTGCGGCCAACCGGTCCACCACCGGCCCACCCGGGAAGCCCAGGCCCAGCAGCCGGGCGACCTTGTCGAACGCCTCGCCGGCCGCGTCGTCGACGGTGGCGCCGAGCGGGTCCATCGCCTGGGTCACGTTCTCCACCAGCAGCAGGCTCGAGTGGCCACCGGAGACGAGCAGCACCACGCAGGGCTCGGGCAGCGAGCCGTGCTCCAGCACGTCGACGGCCACGTGGGCGGCGAGGTGGTTGACGCCGTAGAGCGGCAGGTCCAGCGCGAGGGCGTAGGCCTTGGCTGCGGCGACGCCCACGAGCAGGGCGCCCTGCAGACCGGGGCCGGCGGTCACCGCGACCGCGTCGAGGTCGGCCAGCTCGATCCCCGCGGTGTCCAGGGCCCGCCGGACGGTCGGGACCATCGCCTCCAGGTGGGCGCGGCTGGCGACCTCGGGGACCACCCCGCCGAACCGCGCGTGCTGCTCGACGCTGCTCGCGACGGCGTCGGCGAGCAGCGTCATCCCGCGGACGATGCCGATCCCGGTCTCGTCGCAGGAGGTCTCGATCCCGAGGACCAGCGGCTCGTCGCTCACCCGGGCGAGCGTAGGGGGCCGTCGGGCGTCAGCGCCCAGGGCGATCCGCGCAGGCCTTCTGAACGCAGCCGGTCACCCGGTCAGGGTCGATCTTGTGTCCCTCGAGCAGCTGGCGGACGCCGTCGTCGCGCAGCAGGCACAGGAGCAGCGCGCACAGGTCGAGTGTCGACCCGCTCCTCGGGGCGGTTTCGATGACCAGCGGCGGCGGCTCGTCGCCCCGCGCCCAGACCGCCATCGTGCGCAGCTCCTCCCGGGTGAAGCGGACGCCACGAAGGTCGGCGCCGACGGCGCGCACCAGGATCCGGTAGACCCCTGCCGCCGTGGTGGTGACCTCGGACTGGAAGACCCCCGCCTCGACCGGGAGCAGCGGCAGCGTGCTCTGCGTACCGTCCGGCGCGATCACCTGGGCGTGCACCGAGGCACTGTCGGCCAGCGGCACCCCGCTGTCGGTCAGGGTCGCCCGGATCAGACCGCTGGCGCCAGGCGTCCGCGAGCGCTGGGTCACCTCGACGGCCAGCCGCAGGGCGCTGCGGGCCTGGACGCTCAGGGTGAAGGGGACGCCATGCTCCTCGAGAGCAGTCAGCCTGCGCTTCAGCAGCTGACCGGTCCGCTTGTTGTCGTCGTCGTCGCGGGGGCGCTTGCGCAGGTCGCGGCGCCAACGCTCGAGCTCTGCCTTGTCGACCGACAGCACAGCCTGCCACCGTCCCGCGGCCGTCGGTGTCACCCTCAGCACGCGGTGGGCGTCACCGTCGATCTCCTGCGCGCCGGCTCCTGCGGACACCGCAGTCCCGTCCGGAGCGATCAGCTCGACCCGCAGCACGCGGGACATCTCACCGAGGACGATCACATCGGCCCGGATGTCCGCGGCCGTGAGGTCGAAGGGCACGACCACCTGCTCTCCCGGCCGGACGAACCCGTCGGGGTCCACGACGACCGCGCTGTTGGTCGCGCCGGCCAGCACCTGGGCGAAGTACTTCTGCAGCAGCACCTGGTCGTCGATGCCCGGATTGCCGGTGAGCAGCAGGAATCCACCGGTGCCGTTGGCGATGTCGGACAGCGCGCCGGGGTTGAGCTGGTCGGCCGTGCCCAGCCCGATCGCGAAGACCCGGCTGTTCACCGACGAGGCGGCCGCGGCGATCGTCCTGTCGGCCGTCTCGTGTCCGTCAGTGAACACGATCGTGGCCGTGCTGTCGTAGTTGGCCGCCGCGACAGCGAGCTGCGCCGCGGCGGCTTCCAGACCGTCACCGATCGCGGTCAGGCCCAGCGGGTTCGTGACGGTGGCAGCGATGGCGGCTTGGGCGGCGGAGCGACCCAGCCCGCCGATCAGCGGGCCGGCGTCGACGACGGGAGTGGCCTCGACGGCGTCGGTGTCGAACCGGACGACCCCGACGCCGTCGTCGGTGTCGAGCAGGGTCACGAACAGCGGCGCCGCGTCGTGCAGCACATCCATCCGGTCCTTGCCCGACAGCCCGGACGGGGCGCTCATGCTGCCGGAGGTGTCGAGGACCAGGCTGGTCCCCACGCTCGGGTTCGGGACCACGGTCGCGGTGATCGGGACGTCGAAGACCTCACCGGTCTCGCCGATCGTCACCGTGAGCGTTCCACTGGCCGTCGAGCCGGCTGCGCCCGGGGAGTAGAGCACCCAGACCAGCAGGTCCGTCGCCTCGAATCCGACGGGTGCGGCTGTCGCGACGGGCGAGGCAAGGACGGTGAACGGCCCCGTCACCGAGGCGGTGGCCGTGACCGCGGTGCACCCCCGCACGCGAAGGCGCAGGGCTCGAGCCGTCGGCAGGTTCTCGACCACATCCAGGAAGCGGAGTGGATCACCCGGAAGGGGGGCGACCTGCTCGACGGTCAGAGGCAGCGTGTCGTAGCACGGCGGCCGCACCACCGCTGGGTGCCGGCAGTTCCTGGCATCGATCGATGGTGAGGCGCCCACCCAGGGCTCGATCGGGGCGCCGAACTCCACGGTGCCGTCCCACGGCTGCAGCGTGGCGAGGATGCTCTCCGGTCCGACGGTGTTCGACTGGTCGCCGTAGACCTGGTCCGGGTCGAGCCGCCACTCCTGGCCCGGCTGTGTCTGCCACATGGCGAACAGCCGGTCGGCATTGCTGTGCAGGAGGAAGACGAACGGGTCCTCGAAGGCGCGATGAGAGGCCCGGATGGTGCTTCCCGGCCCGAAGAAGCCGTGCGTGGTGTTGTGGGCCCCCTCGACCGCGGCGCGGAAGGTCGTCCACTGCTGCGCCTGGGGGGTCGCGTCGGCGCTGGAGATGATCGAGCTGTCGCTCGCAACACCCGGCGCGCCGGGCAGGCAGGCCCGGTTCACCGTCTGCGGGGGGTCGGTGAAGCTGCCGGTCTGATCGCGGCTCCCGGCCAGCACGCCGCCGTTGTGCAGCGCGGCCAGCGGTCCGTCGAGCTGCCCCGCGGCGGTTCCCAGCAGGGCGGTGGACAGCACCGCCACCGTCCCGTGCTGCCCGTCCGAGGCTGCCCGCGGGTCCTGCGTCCAGTCCCAGTAGTGCATCGCGACATCGGGGTTGGACTGCTGGAGCAGCGCCTCGTAGCGGTTGACCAGCTCCCGGTGCCACGGCAGGAACGAGTTGCCGCCGTGGTTGTGAGTCCCCTCGTGGATCTGGTCCTGCTTGTCCCAGTACGAGACGCCGTCGGCGTAGGTGCTCAGATCTGCCTGCAGAACGGCGTCGATGAATGCCTGCTGCTCGGCGGTCGTCAGATGTGCGAAGTTGCGCCGGATCGGTCCGGTCATGTCCCCACCCCCAGATGTGGTCTGGAGGGATGAGGGCGATACCGGGGACGCTGATACATCCCGGCGGTCAGGACCGGCGGGTCAGGACCAGCGCGTCGATCCCGCCCGGGTAGTAGCCACGGCGCACTCCGGCGCGCACGAACCCGTGCCGCGCGTACAGCCGGTGCGCGGCCTCGTTGTCGCTGCGCACCTCCAGGCTGACCACCCGGTTGTTTCGGCGGGTCGCCTCCTCCAGCAGGGCGACCAGCAGCCGCGCCCCGATGCCTCGACCCTGTGATGACCGGGCGACGGCGAGGGTCTGGACGAACGCCTCGTCCGGGTAGTCGCAGAGCCCGGCATAGCCCACGACGTCGCCTTCGGCGGTGGCCACCAGGTAGTGCCGGCTGTCGAGCTGACCGAGCTCGGACCAGAACAGCCGTTCGCTCCACGGCTGCGGCGCGAACAGCTCCTGCTCGATCGGCAGCAGCTCGGCGATGTGCCACCACCGCATCCGCTCGAGAGCCACCGGCCGCTCGGTCACGCAATGACCCGCTTGACCGCCCCGGGGGTCACGGCGTCCGGACGGCGCAGATACCACGGCGTCAGCGGCTCGGACGGTGCGCCCGCCTGGACACGGGCGGCGGCGAGCCGCGCCAGCGCGTACGCCGACGGGTGCAGCGGCTGTTCGCGAACGTCCAGGCCGGAGAAGCTCCCGCGATGCAGGACCGCACCGCCGCCCACGAGCACCGGCGGCCCGTCCGAGTCGGCGTGCAGGCGCGCGGCCAGCTCGCCGGGCGGCTCGACCGCCGGGCCCTCGACCCGCACGCCGGCTGCGTAGGACGCCCAGTAGACCTCCTTGCGCCGCGCATCGGCGACGGCCACCAGCTTCTGTCCGGCCTTCACCCGGGCGGCCAGCGCGTCGAGAGAGCACACGCCGTACGTCGGGATGCCGAGCGCATGACCCATCGCCGATGCTGTGACCAGGCCGACTCGCAGGCCGGTGAACGGCCCGGGACCGGTGCCGACCACGACTGCGGAAAGCGAAGCCGGCGCGAACCCCTGCAGCACCTGTCGGACACCGCAGGCGAGCAGCTCCCCGTGCCGGCGAGCGTCGACGACGACCGACTCGGCGAGCAGCTCCGGCTCGACGCCTTCCGCGAGCCGGACGAGCGCCGCCGACACCGCCGGCGAGGAGGTGTCGAGGCCGAGGACGAGCACGCCCCCGACCCTACGGGCGGTGGCACCCCACGCGAACTCGGTGCCAGCCGGCAGCCCCGCCCGGGCGGTGGTGGCACCGAGAACGGTGGGGGCGGGGCGGGGTGGGGCGGGGCGGGGCGGGGCGGGCGAGCCGGGCCCTACTCCTTGTACTGCTGCACCAGCTCGCGCTTGAGCACCTTGCCGGACGGGCCGAGCGGGAACGCGTCGGTGAACATCACCCGGCGGGGGTACTTGTAGGCCGCGAGCTTCTCCTTCGCCCAGGCCGACAGCTCCTCCCCCGTGAGCTCGCCGCCGGCCGGGTCGAGGATGACCACGGCGCAGACCTCCTCGCCGTACTGCTCGTCGGGCAGTCCGATGACCGCCACCTGGCCGACCGCGGGGTGCCGCAGCAGCACGTCCTCGACCTCCCGCGGGTAGACGTTGTATCCGCCCCGCAGCACCATGTCCTTCTTGCGGTCGACGATCGAGACGTAGCCGTCGGCGTCTTTGATGCCGAGGTCACCGGTGCGGAACCAGCCGTCGACGATCGCCGCAGCCGTCGCCTCGGGCTTGTTGAGATAGCCCTTGAAGACGTTGTGCCCGCGTACGACGATCTCGCCGAGCTCACCGGTCGGCAGCAGCTCGATCGCACCCTCGACCTCCGCCTTCGCGACCTCGACCTCGACGCCCCAGATCGCCCTGCCGACCGTGCCCGGCTTCGGGGTGGAGCCGACCTGGTTGAAGGTGGCGACCGGGGAGGTCTCGGTCAAGCCGTAGCCCTCGAGGACCTGCGTGCCGAACACCTCCGTGAACTTCTCGAGGACGGGTACGGGCAGCGCCGCCCCGCCGGACAGCGCGGACTTGAGCGTGGGCCGGTGCGGGGAGGTCTTCGCCGCCTCGAGCAGCCCGATGTACATCGTGGGAACCGCCATGAAGATGGTGCACTTCTGCGTGGTCATCAACTCCAGCGCCTGTGCGCCGTCGAAGCGCGGCAGCAGCACGATGGACGCGCCGACGTAGAAGGCGGTGTTCATGCAGCAGGTCTGGCCGAACGTGTGGAACAGCGGCAAGCAGCCGAGCACGACGTCGTTCTCGTTGATGTCGAACGAATGCACCGCCGAGGCAACGACGTTCATGGTCACGTTCAGGTGGGTGATCTCGGCGCCCTTGGGCTGCCCGGTGGTGCCGCTCGTGTAGAGGATGACGGCGGTGTCGTCAGGCTCGGTCGGGACCAGGGCCGGGATCGGGGTGGCGGACAGGGCCAGGGTGTCGATGCGGTCGAGCGTCGCGTCGCCGCCGTCCATCACCGCGAGCACCGGCACCCCGGCGAGCTCGGCTCCCTTGGCCCCCTCGCCGAGCAGCGGCGCCGCGCAGACCAGCGCCTTGGCGCCCGAGTCGGCGAGGACGTACTGGATCTCCTCCGCCTTGAGCAGCGCGTGCACCGGCACGGCGACCGCGCCGAGCGCGAGCGTGCCGTAGTAGGCGAGCGGGAAGTGGGGGGTGTTCGGCAGCAGCAGGGCTACCCGGTCGCCGGGACCGATGCCCCGCTCGCGCAGCACCGCGGCGTACTGCAGGGCGTGTCCCCACAGCTGGGCGTAGGTCAGGCGGAGCTCGCCGAGCACCACGGCGGTGCGGTCGGCGTGGCGGACGGCGGACTCCGCCAGGATGCTGGCGATCGTCAGGGTCATGTCTCTCCAGGGTCGGGGTGGCTCGGTCTGCCCGTGCCTGCCGACAATGACACGCCCGGCCGAGTCGTGCGCCTGAAAGACTTCTGGTCGTGACCGTTCCCCTCCCCGCGCTGGCCTGGCTGGAGCCGGCCGCGACCGCCCGCGCCGCGGCCGGGCTGCGCCGTACGCCGACTCCCCGGCCGGCCGGGGGCGGAAGCCTGCTGGACCTTGCCGGCAACGACTACCTCGGCCTGGCGCGGCATCCGCTCGTCGTCGAGGCCGCCGCTGGGGCGGCCCGGGACTTCGGCGCCGGCGCGACCGGCTCGCGTGCGGTCACCGGCACGACCGACCTGCACCTCGAGCTGGAGGCGGAGCTGGCGGCCCACGTACGGGCGGATGCGGCGCTGGTGCTGTCCTCCGGCTACCTGGCCAACCTTGCGGCGGTGACGGCGCTGTCCGGCCCGGGCACGGTCGTCGTCAGTGACGCGGGCAACCACGCCTCGATCGTCGACGCCTGCCGGCTGTCTCGCGCACGGGTGGTGGTGGTGCCGCACGGCGACATCGGCGCGGTCGAACGGGCGCTGGGCGAGCGGACGGAGGCGCGGGCGCTGCTGGTGACCGACGCCGTCTTCAGCGTCAGTGGGCAGCTGGCGCCGCTCGCCGACCTGCACCGGTTGGCCCGCGCGGCGGGGGCGGTCTTCCTGGTCGACGAGGCGCACTCGGTCGGGGTCGTCGGCGTGGAGGGCCGGGGCGCCATGGAGGCGGCGGGCCTGTCCGGTGAGCCGGACGTCGTACTCACCGTCACGCTGTCCAAGGCCCTCGGCAGCCAGGGCGGCGCGGTCCTCGGACCGGCCTCGGTCCGGGCGCACCTGGTCGACACGGCGCGGCCGTTCCTGTTCGACACCGCGCTCGCCCCGCCCGCCGCCGGTGCCGCGCTGGCCGCTCTCCGGCTGGTCGACCGGGCACGGATCGCGGCCCTGCACGCCCGGGCGGGTGAGCTGTCGGCCGCGGTGGGTGCCGCGCCGACCGACAGCGCTGTCGTGCCGCTCCACATCGGCGACCCGTTCGCCGCCGCGGCCGCCCGCGACGCCTGTCGCGAGGGCGGCGTGCTCGTCGGCTGCTTCCGCCCGCCGTCGGTGCCGCCCGGGCAGTCCTGCCTGCGCCTCACGGCCCGCGCCGACCTGAGCTCCGACGAGATCGACCGGGCCGGCGAGGTCGTGCGGGCAGCGATGAAAAAATCAGTGTGACGACACTTCTCATCACCGGAACCGGCACGGGTGTCGGCAAGACGGTCGTCACCGCGGCGGTTGCGGCGCTCGCCGGTGCGCGCGGGCAGCGGTGCACCGTCGTCAAGCCGGCGCAGACGGGCGTGCCCGACGGCGCCCCGGGGGACCTGGCCGAGGTGGCTCGGCTCGCCGGTGCGGTTGCGGCAGTCGAGCTGGTCCGCTACCCGGACCCGCTGTCCCCGGCTGCCGCCGCCCGGCGTTGTGGACGCCCGCCACTGGACCCGGCGCGGTGCGTGCAGGCGGTGCTCGACGCGCAGGCCAGCGCCGACCTGGTGCTCATCGAGGGTGCGGGCGGGTTGCTGGTCCGTTACGACGAAGACGGCTTCACGATGGCTGAGCTCGCCCGTACCCTCCGCATCCCGGTCCTGGTCGTCTGCGGGGCCGGGCTCGGCACCCTCAACGCGACCGCCCTGACCCTCGAGGCGATGGCGCACCGGGGGCTGGAGCTTCTCGGCCTGGTGATCGGCTCCTGGCCGGTCGCTCCGGGCCTCGCCGAGCGCAGCAACATCGCCGACCTCGAGATGCTCGCCGCTCGGCCGCTGCTGGGTGCGATCGGTGCCGATGCCGGGATCGTCTCACCAGAAGGATTTCTCGGCATCGCCCGGCTGGGGCTCGCTCCGTCACTCGGTGGCGGCTTCGACGCACTCGCCTTCCGGCGGGCGGTCTCGTGAGCGACCTCGTGGCGCGCGACCGCCGGCACCTCTGGCACCCGTACGCCTCGGTCGTGGACCCGGCGCCGCTGTGGCCGGTGGTCGACGCGCACGGCACCCGGCTGGTGCTGGCCGACGGTAGGGAGCTCGTCGACGGGATGTCGTCCTGGTGGGCGGCGATCCACGGCTACCGACACCCCGTTCTGGACCGCGCCCTGCACGAGCAGGTCGACCGCTTCTCACACGTGATGTTCGGCGGTCTGACGCATGAGCCGGCGGTCGCGCTGGCCGAGCTGCTCGTCGAGATCACCCCACCGGAGCTCACCCGCGTGTTCTTCGCCGACAGCGGGAGTGTCGCCGTCGAGGTCGCGGTCAAGCTCGCACTGCAGCACTGGCAGGGTCGCGGTGAGCCGGACCGGCAGCTTCTGCTCACCGTGCGCGGCGGCTATCACGGCGACACCGCCGGGGCGATGTCGGTGTGCGACCCGGTCAACGGCATGCACAGCCTGTTCGGTGACTACGTCGCCCGGCAGGTGTTCGTCGCCCGGCCGCGCCCGACCTTCGCCGAGCCGCTGCTCGACAGCGACCTGGACGAGGTGCGCGAGGTGCTCCGCTCCTCGGGGAACCGGCTGGCCGCGGTCATCGTCGAACCGGTCCTGCAGGGCGCCGGCGGGATGCGCGCCTACGCCCCGGACTACCTGCGCGCGCTCGTCGAGCTGTGCCGGTCGTACGGTCTGCTGGTCGTCTTCGACGAGATCGCCACCGGCTTCGGACGCACCGGGACGCTGTTCGCGATGGAACACGCCGGGGTAGTTCCTGACATCCTCTGCGTCGGAAAGGCCCTGACCGGAGGCTATCTCACACTGGGGGCGACGCTGTGCACGGACGCCGTCGCGGCGGGGGTCTGTGCCGACGGGTCGGCCTTCATGCACGGGCCGACCTTCATGGCCAACCCGCTTGCCTGCGCGGTGGCGCGGGCCAGCACATCGCTGCTGCTCGACGGGCCATGGCAGGCGACGGTCGCGCATCTGGGCGGGCTGTTGCGAACCGGGCTCGAGCCGGCCCGCGAGCTGCCCGGTGTCGCCGACGTGCGGGTTCTCGGCGCGGTCGGCGTGATCGAGCTGTCCGAGCAGCCGAATGCCCGCCTGTTGCAGGCCGCGCTGGTCGACCGCGGGGTGTGGGTCCGGCCCTTCGGCCGGCTGGTCTACGCGATGCCGCCCTACATCAGCAGCGACGAGGACCTCGCTGCCGTCACGGCGGCGATGGTGGGCGCGGCGGCCAACGCGAGCGGGCCCGGACCGACGTGAGGAACACGAACGGATCCCCGCGGCCAGCCCAGTGACGCGGCCGGTCTGTTTCGGTAGCATCGCTGCTGCATGCAAGGGCAGCTGCGTCGGCTCCCCGGATATGTCTCGCGCCGAGGGGGCGCGGCTCCGAAGGCATGCATGGCTCGGGGGGTGGACTCGACATGACTCATGTCCTGCACGTGGACAGCAGCGCCCAGACCTCTGGGTCGGTGACCCGGCAGTTGGGCGTGGAGCTTCTGGATGCCTGGCGACGCCGCGAGCCGGCCTTGACGGTGACGTACCGCGATCTCACGCTGGCCCCGCCAGCGCTGGTCACCGAGCGCTGGATCGCCGCGGCATACTCGCCGGAGCCGTCCAGCGATCGGTCTGCCCTTGCGGAGAGCGACACCCTGATCGACGAGCTCCTGGCCGCCGACGTCCTGCTCATCGGCGCGCCGATGTACAACTTCGGCGTGCCGGCCGTCCTCAAGGCCTGGGTCGACCAGGTCGTGCGCATCGGCCGCACCTTTGGCTACGACGGTCCCGTCCCGGTGGGGCTCGTCCACGACAAGCGGGCCATCGTCCTGGGCGCGAGCGGCGGTGACGCCGCGTTCTACGAGCAGGCCGGCCTCGATCACCGGGCCAGCTACCTACGGGCCATCCTGGGCTTCCTCGGGATCACCGACATGCAGGTGTTGACTGTCGGGTCGACCATGACCGGTGTCCCCGACATGACCGTCGCGCGTGACCAGTTTGCGACCGCGATCGCCGGCGCGAGGACCCCCAGCCAACGGAGCCCGCAGAAGGACTCCAGCAACGCCTGAAGCTCGACCCGACCGCCAAGTCCACGTCGCGGGGCGGTTTACAGCACGGCCCAACGGGGTCCGCGCGCGTCGAGCCGGAACATTCGCAGGTCGTCGGCCGCACCACGCGACAGGTGCACGTCGAGCCGGGATTCCGACAGGGCTTCGACCACACCCTCGCCCCACTCCACGACGGTCACGCTGTGCGGCAGCATCTCGTCCAGGTCGAGGTCGTCGAGACCGGCGCCGGAGTCGCGCAGCCGGTAGGCGTCGACGTGCACCAGCGGCAGCGGCCCGCGGTGCACGCGCGCCAGCACGAAGGTCGGGCTGGTGACCGCCCCCCGCACGCCGAGCCCTGCCCCGATGCCCTGCGTCAGCGCGGTCTTGCCTGCACCGAGCGGACCGGACAGGACGACGAGGTCGCCTGCACCTAAGCCCGCCGCGAGACGCCGCCCCAAGGCCCGGGTCTGCTCTACTGAAGACAGGACCACCGGCACCGGCCGGACGAGCTCGCCCGGCACCAGCTGCGTGAAACCGACTGCAGCCCAGCTCTCGTCGAGGTCTGCCCGCGCCCGCAGATCCAGCTCGTCGCCAGGTTCCGCGAGCACCGCCCGCGCCTCCGCCGGGTCGCGCACGACCCGAGACCAGCTCACCGGTCGACCTCCACCACCGCGAGCGCGAGGTCCTCGCGCAACAGCCGGCGCGGCTCCCCGGCCGGCCCGCCCCGCAGCGCCGCGCTCGGGTGATAGGTGGGCAGCACGCGATACCGGCCGACCTCGTGCAGCCGTCCGCGCACCGCCGACAGAGACGTCGGGCCGAGAAACCACCGGGTGGCGGACAGCCCGAGGCTGACCACGACGGCCGGCGACGCGAGCTCGAGCGCCCGCTCGGCCCAGGGCCGGCAGGTCGCGCTCTCGGTCCGGCTCGGTGGGCGGTTGCCCGGCGGTCGGCACTGCACGGTGTTGAGGACCGCGACCTCCGCCCGCGCGACGCCGACCTCGGCCAGCAGCGCGTCCAGCAGCTGCCCGCTGCGCCCGACGAACGGCAGCCCGGTCACGTCCTCGGTCGCCCCGGGCGCCTCGCCGAGCAGCAGCAGCCGGGCGCCGACGGGCACGACTGCGGGCACGACCTGGGTACGGGTGGCGGTGAGCTCCGGGCACGCCGTGCAGGTCCGGGCGCAGGCGGCCAGCGCGGGTAGGTCGACGGCCGCGCGCGCGGCCAGCCGTACGCCCGAAGGATCTGCCGGGTTCACGCCGTGCGCTGCGCCGAGCGGATCGACCGGCCGACCAGGGCGCGCAGCTGCAACGTCACGAGCGGCGCCCGCTCGAGCTGCACCATGTGGCCGGCGCCCTCGACCACGACCAGCGACGCCTCCGGGAGGGACTCCGCCATGTCCTTGCTGTGGTCCTCCGGGGTGACCAGATCCCGGCTGCCGACCAGGATCAGCGTCTCCACAGCGCGAAGAACCCCTATCGCGTCGAGCTTGTCGTGCGTCGTGAACGTCTCGTGGAACTCCGCGATGACGTCGATGGGCGTGTTGGCCGCCATCTGCTCGACCAGCTGCACGAGCGCCGGGCTCACCTCCCGGTCACCGAAGCCGGCGTAGCGGGCGAACACGAAGGCCAGGTCGCTGCCGAGCCGGCGACCGGTCTCGAACGGCTGCGGACGCTTGCGCACACCGCGGCTGAGCCACGGCAGGGTGAGCTTGGACAGCGGCCGCAGGACCGATGGCAGGCCGAAGGTCAGCTCGGCCAGCTTGCCGGTGGAGGTCGACAGCAGCGCGACCCCGACGACGCGGCCACCGAACAGCTCCGGCTGCGCCTCCGCCAGGGCCATGATCGTCATGCCGCCCATCGAGTGGCCGACGAGCACGACCGGTCCGCGCGGGACCACCGCGTCGAGCACGGTCAGCAGGTCACGGCCGAGCTGGTCGATCGTGGCGCTCTCCGGCCGGCCGCGCCCGCTGCGCCCGTGCGAGCGGTGGTCGTAGAAGACGAGCCGGCCGGGATTGTCTGCCGCCAGGGCAAGCCGCTGGTAGTGCCAGGCGGCCATCTCCTGGACGTAGCCGTGCAGGAACACCACCGTCAGCGGCGCGTCGGACGGGCCGACCTCCTCGACGTGCAGCGGCACGCCGTCGTCCGCGACGACCCGGCGGGTGCGGTCCGCCGCCAGGGCGAAGAACGGCTCCCGCGCCTCCGGATCGGGGCGCAGGCGGGTGCGGCCGACGGCGTAGCGCTCAGCGCCGAGCCCGACCGCGGCGCCGATCGCGACGACGCCGAGCGCCGCGCCCACCATGCCGCTGCGCCGTGGAATCTTCATCGGGGGACCTTCACACCAGCACCCGCGGAACCCGCGCGCCCACTCGCGTGACGATCTCGTAGTTGATGGTGCCGAGGGCGTCGGCCCACTCCTGTGCGCTCGGCTCGCCGGACTCGCCGGGTCCGAACAGCAGCACCTCGTCGCCGGCGGCCACCGGATCGTCACCGACGTCGAGCACGAACTGGTCCATGCACACCGTGCCGGCGATCGTCCGCCGCCGGCCGCCGAGCAGCACCGGCCCGAGGTTGGTGGCGCTTCTCGGCACCCCGTCGGCATAACCCAGCGGGACGAGTGCGAGCGTCGTCTCCCGGTCGGTGACGTACCGGTGCAGATAGCTCACGCCGACGCCAGCCGGCACCCGCTTGGTCAACGCCACCGTGCTCGCGAGTGTCATGGCCGGCCGCAGCCCGAAGTGCGCCGGCCCGCCGAGCTGCGGCACCGGTGAGAGACCGTAGACCGCGAGACCCGGCCGGACCAGGTCGTAGTGCGTCGTCGGCGCGGTCAGCGTCGCGGCTGAGTTGGCCAGGTGGCGGACCTCGGGTCGCAGCCCCGCCCGGTCAGCCACCTCCAGTGCCTCGGCGAAGACCGCTGCCTGGGCTCGGTTCGTCGGGTGGTCCGGTCCGCCGTCGGCGAAGGCGAAGTGGCTCCACAACCCGGTCACCCGCACCTCGCCGCCCGCCTCCGCCTTCGCGGCCGCCTCGCAGAGCTCGGGCCAGTCGGCGACGGTGGCGCCGCCCCGGGACAGTCCGGAGTCGACCTTCAGCTGCAGTCGGGCCGGGACCTGGGCGGTACGCGCTGCCGCCGTCGCCGTCGTGAGCTGCGCCTGGTCGTACACCCCCAGGTCGACCCCGGCCGCGACTGCAGCGGCGAGGTCCTCACCCGGGGTGGTCAACCAGGCCAGCAGCGGGACGTCGATCCCGGCCGCCCGCAGCGCCAGTGCCTCCTCGACGAAGGCGACACCCAGCCAGGCGGCCCCGCCCTCGACCGCCGCCTGCGCGCTCGGCACCAGACCGTGGCCGTAGCCGTCGGCCTTGACCACCGCCATGACCCGCGCCCCACCGGCCGCGCCGGCAGCGAGCACCGCAACGTTGGCACGGATCGCGGCAAGCTCGATGCGCGCCTCGGTCCTCACGGGTGACCGTTCATGACCGCCAGTCTGGCAGCCTCGCGGACGGCATCGGGCCAGGACACGAGCACGGCTCCCGCCGAGGTCGTCGCCCCGTCCGCCGACAGGGTGCCGGCGCGGCCGTGCAACCAGGCGCCCACCGACCCGGCGTCCAGGGCCGAAAGGCCTTGCGCCAGCAGGGCTGCGCAGCCACCGGACAGCACATCCCCCGTACCAGCCGTGGCCAGCAACGGCGAGCCGGTGGGGTTGACGCGCGCCGCGCCCGTGGCCTGCGTCACAACCGTCGCGTCGCCCTTGAGCAGGGCCGTGACGTCGAGCCTCGCCGCGAGCCGCCGCGCGGCGCCGACTCGATCGCTGCCGATCGGCTCCCCGAACCGCGCGAACTCCCGGTCGTGCGGGGTGAGCAGTGTCGGCGCCGTCCGGTTCCGCAGCCAGTCCGGGTGCTGGGCGCAGATGGTGAGGGCGTCGGCATCGACCAACACCGGGACGTCCTGCGCCAGGACCGCCTCGACGGTGGCGGCGGCCCGCTCGTCGGTCCCGAGGCCCGGCCCGACGACCCACGCCTGGACCCGCCCGGCCGCCGTCACGTCCGCGCCGTCCGCCTCGCTCACCACGACCTCGGGCCAGCGGGACCGCACCTGCTCGGCGGCGTGCGGAGGGCCGGCGAAGCGCACCATGCCGGCGCCGGCCCGCACCGCTGCCCCGACACAGAGCACGGCCGCCCCGGTGTAGGTCTGTGAGCCGGCGGCGACCCCAAGCACGCCGCGGCTGTACTTGTCCGAGATCGCCTGGCCCGTAGGCATCAGCCGGGCGACATCGGCCGCCTCCAACGCCTCGACGGGCGCCGGCCCGGGTGCGAGGCCGAGATCGACCAGCTTCACCCGGCCGGCGTGGGCGCGTCCGGCTCCGACCAGAAGCCCAGGCTTGTACGTGCCGAAGGTCACCGTCAGGGCGGCCCGCACGGCGACGCCCTCCACCGCCCCGGTGTCGGCGTCCACCCCGCTCGGCAGGTCGACGGCGACCACGTCCCGGCCGGACACGTGACCCGCGAGGGCCGCGGCGGCCGAGCGCAGCGGCCCGCGCGCCCCGATCCCGACCAGTCCGTCGACGACCAGGCCCTGCGCCGCAACGGAGTCGGCGACGCGCCCCCCAGCCGCGAGAAGTGCTGCCAGGGCGTCTTTTCGCGGCTCGCCGGTCAGCACGGCGCTGACCGCCGCTCCGCGGGTCGCGAGCCGGGCCCCCGCCCAGAGCGCATCGGCCCCGTTGTCTCCGGCCCCGACGAGCAGGACGACACCGGAGCCGTACACGCGGCCGAGCCGCCCCGCGCACGCGACCGCGAGCCCGGCCGCCGCCCGCTGCATCAGCGCACCGGGCGGGAGCCGGTCCCTCAGTTCCGTCTCGGCCGCGCGCACCTGCGCCACGGTGTGCGCGCGCCTCATGACTCGGCCACCACCACGGCGGTCGCGAGACCCCCGTCATGCGACAGCGACAGGTGCCAGGCCGTGATGCCTTGCGCCGCAGCTTCTTCCGCGACCCCCCCGTGCAGCGCCAGCCGGGGGCGGCCGCTCGCCTCGCATACCACCTCGGCGTCGACCCAGCGCAGCCCACCCGGCGCCCCCAACGCCTTGGCGACGGCCTCCTTGGCGGCGAAGCGCGCGGCGAGCGACCCGGGGCGCCTCGCCTCGAGCTCACCTGCGGTGAACAGCCTGCCCGCAAGCCGTGGGGTGCGCGCCAACGCCCTGTCCAGCCGGGCGATCTCGACCACGTCGACCCCCACCCCCACGATCACGAGGGACAGCATCCCAGGTCGAGGTGGTGTCGCACATCGCCTCCCTGATCATCTGGCGCGATCGGGGCCCTCTGACGACGGATTCCTCGCCAGATGATCAGGGAGGGAGCCCAGGGAAGCGCCCTACTCGACCGTGACCGACTTGGCCAGGTTGCGCGGCTGGTCGACGTCGAGGCCACGCACCCGGGCGATCTCCGCTGACAGCACCTGCATGGGCACGATGGTGAGCAGCGGCGTGAGCAGCGACTTGGTGTCGGGGATGCGGATCACGAAATCGGCGTACGGAGTGACGCTCTCGTCCCCGTCGGTGGCGAGCACGATAGTGCTGGCGCCGCGCGCGCGTACTTCCTGGATGTTGTTGATGAGCTTGGCCTGCAGCGCGTGCCGGGGGGCGATGATGACCACCGGCGTGCCCTGCTCGATCAGGGCGATGGGACCGTGCTTGATCTCACCGGCCGGAAAGCCCTCGGCGCTGATGTAGGCGAGCTCCTTCAGCTTGAGCGCGCCCTCGAGCGCCATCGGGTAGCCGACGTGCCGGCCGAGGAACAGCACCCGCTGCTCGCCGGCGATCGACCGGGCCAGCTCACGGACGTCGTCCATCCGGTCCAGCAGCTGCTGCACGAGCTCGGGGATCTCCTGCAGGTCGCGCAGGTGGGCGCGCACCTCGTCCGGGTCGCGGGTGCCACGCAGCTGCGCGAGGTAGAGCCCGACCAGGTACATCGCGGTGATCTGCGTCATCACTGCCTTGGTGGAGGCGACCGCGACCTCCGGGCCACCCCGGGTGAACAGCGCGGCGTCGCACTCGCGCGCGATCGTCGAACCCACCGTGTTCGTGACGGCAAGGACCCACGCCTTCTGGGCGCGGGCGTGGCGTACGGCCTCGAGGGTGTCAGCGGTCTCGCCGGACTGCGAGACCGCGATGACCAGCGTGTCGCGACCCAGAACCGGGTCCCGGTAGCGGAACTCGCTGGCCATCTCGACCTGCACCGGCAGCCGGCACCAGCGCTCGATGGCGTACTTGCCGACCAGCCCGGAGTGGTAGGCCGACCCGCAGGCGACGATGAACACCTGCTCGATCCCGCGGACGTCCTCATCGCTCATCGCCAGCTCGTCCAGGTGCAGCAGCCCCTCGGTGGTGAGCCGGCCCCCGAGGGTGTCGCGGACCGCGCCCGGCTGCTCGTCGATCTCCTTGAGCATGAAGAACTCGTAGCCGCCCTTCTCGGCGGCGGCGGTGTCCCAGTCGACGTGGTAGCTCTCGCCCTCGACGACGGTGCCGGACAGGTCGGTGACCGTGACGCTGGCACGCCGCAGCTCGACCACCTGGTCCTGCTCCACGGCGCGGGCCTCGCGGGTGTGGGCGATGAAGGCGGTGACGTCGGAGCCGAGGAAGTTCTCGCCGTCGCCGAGCCCGATGACCAGCGGCAGGTTGCGCCGGGCAGCGACGATCAGATCCGGCTCGTCGGCGTGCGAGACGACCAGGACGTACGAGCCGGTGAGGTCCTGGCAGATGGACCGCAGGCTGGCGGCGAGGTCTCCGGAGGTCGGGCCGTCGGCGTAACGCTCCTCGAGCAGGTGCGCGACGACCTCGGTGTCGGTGTCGGAACGTCTTTCGTGCCCGCGGTTCTCGAGCCCGCGAACGAGCTCCTCGAAGTTCTCGATGGTGCCGTTGTGGACGACCGCGACCTTCCCGCTGCAGTCGATCTGCGGGTGGGCGTTGGCGTCGGTGGGCGGGCCGTGGGTGGCCCAGCGGGTGTGACCGATGCCGAGCGTGCCGGGCAGCTCCCGATCGGCGATCGACTTCTCCAGGTTGGCCAGCTTGCCGGCCTTGCGTTCGACCGTCACGGCTCCGCCCGACAGGATGGCGACCCCGGCGCTGTCATAGCCGCGGTACTCCAGCCGACGCAGACCGTCGACGACGACGTCCACAGCCGGTTGCTCCCCGACGTACCCCACGATGCCGCACATGGCTTGCAGGCTAACCCTGGCCTACCGCCATGGGGTCGTAGCGTTGCCTCGTGGACCTACTCCGCCGGCTGCCGCCGTTCCGGCGCAGCGTGGCGCAGGTGGCGGCGTACCGCACCGCCTGGGAGCAGGTCAACCAGGCATCGCTGGCGGCAACCGGGCCGCTGTGGCTCGTGCTCGGCGACAGCGCCGCGCAGGGAGTCGGCGCGAGTAGCCATGAGTCGGGCTACGTCGGTGTCGTGCGGGACCGGCTGGTGGCGGCGGACGGACAGCCGTGGCGGATCGTGAACCTGTCGCGGTCCGGGGCGCGTACGCGGGAGGTCGTCGACCTCCAGTGGCCGGCCGCGGTCGACGCGCTGTCCGGGGTGGCGGCCCCCGAGCTGGTGACTGCGGTCGTGGGGGGAAACGACGCGATGCGCACCCGCGAGCCGCAGTGGCGGCTCGACATCGACGACCTGTGTGCGGCGCTGCCCAACGGGGCGGTGGTGGCAACGGTCGCGAGGGGGGTCTTCGAGCGGCGGGTGCAGCGGGTCAACGCGCACCTGCGGGCGGCGGCCGCGGCATACGGGCTGCGCGTCGCCGACCTGTGGGCCTTCACCGGCGCGCCGTACAAGGGGCTCTACGCCGATGGCTTCCACCCGAACGACGCCGGCTATCTGCAGTGGGCCGACGCGCTGTCAACGGCGCTGGGCCTCCCATCCCGCTCCGGTGGGGGTTGACCGGCCGCCGGGCAGGGCGGCGGCCTCGCGGGCGCGCAACGCCCGGGCGAGGTCGTCGCGCTGCTCTGCGACGTAGCGACGCAGCCCGGCTGGGTGGGCCTGGTCGAGCAGGCCGGCCGTGGCGACCAGCACGGCCGGGTCGACAACGGTCGAGGGAAACAACCGCACCGTGAGCCGGCCGGCGACCTGCGGGCTCCGGGTGGCCCACAGCGTGGACAGCTCCGCCGCGTAGCGGGAAACGTAGTCACCCAGCAACGCGTCCTGACCGAACTGCCAGAACCCGGCGGCCACGGCATCCCGCTCGTGGTTGGACAGCGCTGTGTCCTGGGTCGCCGATGTCCAGGCCCGCGACTTCGCGGCCGGATCAGGCCGGGAGGCGCACGCCGTCAGGGCGTGCAGTCGACCCGTCGTGGTGTCGTCGCGCGCCAGCTCGGCCTCGATCGCGGCCTCGTCCACCCGGCCGAGCACGGCGAGTGCCTGCACGAGACTCCAGCGCAGCTCGGTGTCCACGGCGAGACCGGCCGGGACATGGGTGCCCGCGAGCAAAGACTCGAGCACGGCTGGTTGCAGAGGGCCGTCGGACACCCCGGCGAACGCGCGCACACGCGTCAGCTGAAGGTCGCTTCCGGCCGGAGCGCCCCAGGCAGCGACGAGCGACGCCTCAGCGAGGGCATCCCGCAAGGCGACACAGTCGGCGCTGTAGAGGGTCGCCGCCGTCCTCGCCTGATCGAGCAGGACCGCCACGACCGCCGGGTCGAGCTCACCGTCGACGCCGGCGAGGACGGCGGCGACGAAGTCGGCTGCGCCCAGCTCGCCGTCGCGGCAGGCGTCCCACAGGGCCGCCCAGCACAGCGCCCGCGCCAACGGGTCGTCGAGCCGGTGCAGGTCACCCAGCAGGACGGCCATCGAGCGGTCATCGAAGCGCACCTTGGCGAAGGTCAGGTCACCGTCGTTGGGCAGCAGCAGGTCCGGTCGGTCGGCGGGGTCGAGGGCGAGGATCGTCGTCGCACCGGAAATGTCGATGTCGAGCCGGGACCGCAGCCGCAGCACCGCGCCCGGACCGAGGGGATCCAGGTCGTAGAGCCCGACGCCGATCCGGTGTGGGCGCAGTTCGCCCTCCTGCCCGATCGTGACGGCCGCTCCGACCGCCGTCCGCAACGTGCTGACCCCGGACGTCTGCAACCAGGACTGAGCCCACGTCGCGAGATCGCGACCGTTTGCGGCCTCGAGCGCAACCAGCAGGTCGGCGAACGAGGAGTTGGCGAAGGCGTGCCGGTCGAGGTAGGTGCGTACGCCCTGGAAGAAGGTGTCCTCGCCTATTGTCGCCATGAGCTGACGGAGCACCGAAGCACCTTTGGCGTAGGAGATCCCGTCAAAGTTGAGCAGCGCGCTGCGGTTGTCGGGGACATCGCCCTGCACGGGGTGGGTGCTCGGTAGCTGGTCGGCGCGGTAGCCCCACGCCTTGCGGCTGGTGCTGAAGTCGACCCACGCCCCGTCGAAGCGGGTCGCCCGGTCGACACTGAGATAACCCATCAGCTCGGCGAAAGACTCGTTGAGCCACAGGTCGTCCCACCAGCGCATGGTCACGAGGTCGCCGAACCACATGTGCGACATCTCGTGGGCGAGAACCATCGCCCGGCGACGGCGCCTGTCGTCGGTCACCCGGGACCGGAAGACGAAGTCCTCCGAGAAGGTCACCGCGCCGGGGTTCTCCATCGCCCCGGCGTTGAACTCCGGCACGAACAGCTGGTCGTAGGTGTCGCCGAACGGATAGCGCCGACCGAACGCGTCCTGCTGGAAGTCCAGGCACTGTCTGGTCACCTCGAACAGCTCGGCGGCGTCGGCGTCGAGATGCCGAGCGAGCGAGCGACGGCAGTGCAGGCCCAGATCCAACCCGTCGTGGGTGCTGCGAGCGCTGTGCCACGGCCCGGCGGCGACCGTGAACAGGTAGGTGCTGATCCGCTCCGTCGGGGCGAAGGTCCACCGGCCGTCCCTCCCGCTTCCCCGGGCGTTGCCGACGACGGTCCACCCGGCCGGCGCACGGACGAGAAGCCGGAAGCTCGCCTTGAGGTCGGGCTGATCGAAGCAGGCAAAGATCCGCTGGGCGTCGTCGAGGAAGCTCTGCGCATAGAGGTAGACCTCCCCGTCCGCCGGGTCGACGTAGCGGTGCAGCCCTTCCCCGGTGCGCGAGTAGGCGCAGCGGGCGCTGACGACCAGCTCGTTGTCACCGGCGAGGCCGTGCAGTGCGAGCCGGTTGCCCGCCAGCGGGCCGACCGGGTCTCCGTTGAGCGTTGCCGCCAGCAGCTCGCCGTCCAACTCGGCGAAGCTTGCCGCCCCCGGCCGACCGGCGAAGCGCACGGTCACCTGCGAGCCGAAGTGCGTGGCGTCGTCCTGCGCCAGGTCCAGCCGCACGTCGTAGGAGAAAACCTGCAGCAGAGCCGCCCGTTCCCGGGCCTCGTCCCGAGTGAGGTTCCGCATTCGGTCGACCCTAACTGTCCTCTCCCCACCTCCTATGACTTCCCCTGCAGGACGGCACGCTCGCGGCGCCGCAAAGTGTCATCGCGCAGGGGAAGTGGGCTACGGGGGACTGTCACAATGGCGAGCATGCGTCGCCCAACCGAGCCTGCCCCGCCGATGCGCTGGTTCGGCTGGGGAGACGACGCGGCAGCCACCCCGCTCGGTCCCGGGGTGCTCGCCCTGCTGAAGGCCGGGCTCGGGGTGCGGCCCCGGGTCGCCCGCCCGGTCGAGTTGGCCGAGGTGCGGGTGCCGCCCTCGGTGCTGCCGGGCGCGGCCCGGGATGCGCTCGTCGCCGAGGTCGGCGCCGCATACGTCCTCGACGATCACGCCAGCCGGGTCCGGCACACGCGCGGCAAGTCGACCCCGGACCTGCTACGGCTGCGCGCCGGTGACGGCTCGGACGCGCCGGACGCGGTCGTCCTCCCTGGCGGCGAGGACGAGGTCGTCGCCGTCCTGCGTGTCTGCGCAGACCGCGGCCTCGCCGTCGTCCCGTTCGGGGGTGGCACCAGCGTCGTCGGCGGCCTCACCGCCGTGCGCACCCGGGTCGCAGCCGTCGTCGCCCTGGACCTATCCCGCCTGGACGGGCTGGTCGCCGTCGACGAGATCTCCCTCACGGCCACGCTGCAGCCAGGCCTGCGCACCCCGCAGGCCGACGCGCTGCTGGCCGAGCACGGCCTCCAGCTCGGCCACCAGCCGCAGTCCTACGAGTACGCGACGATCGGCGGCTACGCCGCTACCCGCTCCAGCGGCCAGGCCTCCGCCGGCTACGGCCGCTTCGACGAGCTCGTGGTCGGGCTGCGCCTCGCGACCCCCGAAGGACTGTGGGAGCTCGGCCGCGCGCCGGCCACGGCCGCGGGCCCCGACCTGCGCCAGCTCGTTCTCGGCTCGGAGGGGGCCTTCGGGGTTATCACGTCGGTCACCGTCCAGGTGCGTCGCCTGCCGGCTGTCCGGGTGTACCAGGGCTGGCGCTACGCCTGCTTCGCCGCCGGGTGCGAAGCTCTTCGGCGGCTGGCCCAGGACGGCCCGCTGCCGACCGTGCTCCGGCTGTCCGACGAGGCCGAGACCGCCATCGGCCTCGCGCGCGGCGATGATCCGGGAACGGCCGGCCCGGCCGAAGGCGGCTGCCTCGTCGTCGTCGGCCACGAGGGGACGGCCGCCCGCGTCGCCCAGCAGCAGACCGGCGCCGCCGAGGTGCTGACCGGGTGCGGTGGCGCCCCACTCGGCGCCGCACCCGGGCAGGACTGGGTGCGCGGCCGTTACGCCGGCCCGTACCTTCGTGACGCCCTGCTCGACGTCGGCGCGCTGGCCGAGACCCTCGAGACCGCCGCCTTCTGGTCGGCGCTACCGACGGTCTACGACGCCGTACGCAGCGCCCTCATCGACGCCCTGCCCGCCACCCCGCCGCTGGTGCTGTGCCACGTCTCGCACGTCTACCCGACC
>JBBSKF010000017.1:0-34069 GCA_038256525.1 Mycobacteriales bacterium
CACGGCGGTCTACCCGGCGGTCTTCACCCTGCTGCTCGCCGCCAACTACTGCCCGTGTGCGAAGCCCGAGGACCAGTGCTCCTGCCCACCCGACACGCGTCGCCGATACCTGGCTCGGCTGTCCGGGCCGTTGCTGGACCGGATCGACCTACGTGTCGAGATGCCCCGGATCTCCCGGGCCGAGATGCTGGCCGAGGACGGCCGGGGAGAGCCCAGCGTCCAGGTCGCCGCTCGGGTGGCCCACGCCCGGCAACGGGCGGCGCAACGCTTCGCTGGGACACCCTGGCGCACCAACGGGCAGGTGCCGCCGGTCGAGCTGCGTCGCCGCTGGCCCATTCCACGGTTGGCGACCTGGGAGGCGGAGCAGGCGATGGACCGCGGCCAGCTCACCGCCCGTGGGTACGGCCGGATCCTTCGCCTCGCGTGGACGCTGGCCGACCTGCAGGATGCCGGGCGGCCTGGGCCGGAGCACGTCAACCACGCGCTGGGTTTCCGGCTGGGATCAGCTACTGCCGCCGGGCTCGCCGCGTGAGCGGGTCTGCGCTGGACCAGGCTCGACGGCTGGCGCTGGTGGGGCTGTCCCGCATCATCGATCCTGGTCATCGCGGCGTCTACCAGGCGGTGCAGGACCACGGCGCGGTCGAGGCGTGGGAGTTGCTGCGCCGCGGCGCGGCGTGCGAGCCGGTGTCACCGGAGCTGCGCGCCGGCGCGGCGCTGCGAGCCGAGGGATACGACCCGGCGACCGACCTTGCCCGGCTGACCCGGAGCGGCGCCCGGCTGGTGTGCCCGGGCGATGAGGAGTGGCCGACGGCGCGGCTGTTCTGGCCGCAGAAGCCCAAGCTCGAGGCGCCGCCGCTCGCGCTCTACGTCCACGGCGCCCACCGGCTCGACCTCGTCGTCGAGCGCTCGGTGGCCATCGTCGGGGCCCGGGCGGCCACGGCCTACGGCGCGTACGTGGCCGGGGACCTGGCCACGGCGCTGAGCGACCGCGGCCTGGCGGTGATCAGCGGCGGCGCATACGGCATCGACGCCGCTGCGCACCGGGGCGCGTTGGCCTCCACCCGAACCCCCACGATCGCGGTCCTTGCCTGCGGCGTCGACGTCGCTTACCCACGCGGGCACGACCGGCTGCTGCGGCAGATCGCGGCCACCGGGCTGGTCGTGTCGGAGCTGCCGCCGGGCAGCTCGCCGACCCGCGGCCGGTTCCTCGTCCGCAACCGGCTGATCGCGGCGCTGTCGCTCGGGACGGTGGTGGTCGAGGCGGCGCTGCGCAGTGGCTCGCTCGCGACCCTCGAGCGCGCCCGGCTGCTGAGCCGTCACGCGATGGTCGTGCCCGGCCCCGTCACCTCCGCCATGTCCGCCGGCTGTCACGCCCAGCTGCGCCACCTCGAGCCGGCCCACTGCGTCACCCGGGTCGAGGAGATCCTGGACCAGGTCGGCGCGATCGGCGACGACGCCGCGGTGGCGCTGCGCGGGCCGGTCGGCCCGCGCGATGGCCTGTCCGACACGGTGCGGCTCGTCCTCGACGCGGTGCCGGTCCGGACCGGCGTCGGCGAAGCGAGCATCGCGCGGGCGGCCGGCGTCAGCTCGCTGGTCGTGCAGCAGGTCCTGCCGCCACTGCACGCGAACGGCCTGATCGAGCGCACCCAGGACGGTTGGCGGCTGACGGCGCTCGGAGCCAGCCGGCCGGCGCCCGCGTGACGCGCGCCAGAAGGCCACTTCCCCTGCGAGCTGACACCCGATGAGCCGTCCTGGGTGTCGTTGTGCAGGGGAAGTCAGCGGGCCGGCGCCCGGCCCGGCGGCTTGACCCGTCGCCCGGCGGCACCGACGGTGCAGGGTGTGACCGCACCCCAGCCCGACCTGCCGCCGGCGCTTGCCGCGGCGCTCGAGGCGTTCGTGCGACATGTGGAGCTCGAGCTGGCCCGCTCCGCCCACACCGTGCGGGCCTACCGCAGCGACGTCGCGGCGCTGCTCGAGCACGCTGCCAGGCGCGGAGTCACCGCTCCAGCGGAGCTGGATCTGGCTGTGCTGCGCAGCTGGCTGGCCCGCCTGCGCAGCGGCGGGGCGGCCCGCTCGAGCCTGGCCCGGCGCGGGTCGAGCGCCCGGGTGTTCACGGCGTGGGCGCACCGGCGGGGGCTGCTCGCCACCGACCCGGGTGCGCTGCTCGCGACGCCGAAGGGCCGCCGCCCCTTACCCGATGTCCTTCGAGCCGACGAGGCGGCCCGCCTGGTCGAGCAGGTCGACGGCGGCTCGCCCGAGCAGCTGCGGGACCGGGTGGCGCTCGAGCTGCTCTACGCCACCGGCATCCGGGTCGGTGAGCTCTGCGAGCTCGACGTCGACGACATCGACGACGAGCGACATCTCGTACGCGTCCTCGGCAAGGGCAACCGCGAGCGCAGCGTCCCGTACGGCCAGCCGGCAGCGCAGGCCATCCAGGTCTGGCTGACCGACGGACGGCCGCGATGGGCGACCGAGTCAAGTGGCCCGGCGCTGCTGCTCGGACGGCGTGGTGGCCGCCTGGACGTGCGCGCTGCGCGCACCCTCGTGCACCGCCGGCTCGCCGACGTGCCAGGTGCGCCCGACCTGGGTCCGCACGGACTGCGGCACAGTGCCGCCACGCATCTGCTCGAAGGCGGGGCCGACCTGCGCAGCGTGCAGGAGCTGCTCGGGCACGCCTCCCTCGCCACCACGCAGATCTACACCCACGTCAGTGTCGAGCGGCTCCGCGCCAGCTACGCGCAAGCCCATCCGCGAGCCTGAGCCGAGCGTCCTTGCATTCCGCTGTTGTACTGACCGGCTGGGCCCGGCGCAGGCTAGTCTTCGTCGTCAGTGTCGAGCCGGGGTGAGGACGTGCCATGACCGTGCGTACGACCGGCTCCGAGGGGCCCGCCGCGAAGGCTCCGGCCCGCCGGGGCCGCTACGCCGGGGTCAGTGACGAGGAACGCGCCGAGATCGAGTCGGCCATCGCGGAGTTGTGGCGGGAGTACAAGACCAACGGCGGCGAGCAGCTGCGGGAACGGCTGATCCTGCACTACTCCCCGCTGGTGAAGTACGTCGCCGGCCGGGTCGGGGTCGGGCTGCCGCCCAACATCGAGCAGGCCGACCTCGTGTCGTACGGCATCTTCGGGCTGATCGACGCCATCCAGAAGTTCGACCTCGAACGGGCCATCAAGTTCGAGACGTACGCCATCAGCCGCATCAAGGGCGCGATCATCGACGAGCTGCGCTCGATCGACTGGATCCCGCGTTCGGTCCGCTCCAAGGCCCGGGAGGTGGAGAAGGCCTACGCCTCGCTGGAAGCCAAGCTGCACCGCACGCCCAGCGAGGCCGAGGTGGCCGCAGAGCTCGGGATCGCGCTCGAGGACCTGCACGCGATCTTCAGCCAGGTCAGCTTCGTCAACGTCGTCGCCCTCGACGAGCTGCTCTCGGCCGGTGGCGAGAAGGGCGACAAGCTCTCCCTGGTCGACACCCTCGAGGACACCAAGGCCGAGGACCCGGTGCAGGCCTTCGAGTCCGAGGAGACCAAGTACCTGTTGGCGAAGGCGATCAACACGCTTCCCGAGCGGGAGAAGATCGTCGTGACGCTCTACTACTACGAAGGCCTGACGCTCGCCGAGATCGGTCAGGTGCTGGGCGTCACCGAGAGCCGGATCTGCCAGATGCACACCAAGGCTGTCCTGCAGCTTCGGGGCAAGCTCGCCGATCAGGACGACTGATGAGACTGGTCACGATACTTGGCCAGTAGGTCATTCGATCTGGCCAGGCGGGTCTCCGTCACCTGGCAGTGCTACCACGGCGTCCGGCACAGAAGGGCACTCCCCCGACCGGGGGTCGTGGCCAAGTCTCGTACCGAACTCGGCGGCTACTGGCCATCTTCGATGACGGTTGACCGTTAGATGTTGTTCGTTGGGGTGGATCTAGCGTGGGGCGAGGGCACGGCGATCAGGCCGCCTCACGAGACCGGACTTGCGTGCATCGCGGCTTCCGGAGAGGTCATCGACGCTGGTTGGGCGCGTGGCCTGACTGGCACGCTGGCGTGGATCGCGACGGTCACGGGCCCGGAGGACGCTCTCGTGGCTGTCGATGCCCCCCTCGTCGTCACGAACAGCAGCGGCCAGCGGCTCTGTGAGAAGCAGGTTGGTCAGCGGTACGGTCGATGGCAGGTGTCGGCCAACACGACCAACACGAGCAGTCCCCGGCAGGCCGGAGTCGCCCTTCTTCCCGGCCTGGAGCACCTGGGTTTCACCTACAGCGACGGCTGGGCGGGTCCTCCCCATAGCGGCAGGCACGTGTTTGAGTGCTACCCGTACACGACCGTTGTCGGAGCCGCCGAACTCGGCTATGACATCGAGCGACCTAGGTACAAGCGCAAGCCGAAGGCCATGAACGCAGCCAGGTTCCGTCCCCTGCGCGCCGCAGCATGTGACGAACTGGTCCGCCGGATGGCCACGCTTGACGGTGCTGACCCGCCTTTGGTGCTCGGCTCGCATCCGGTTTCGGAGGCGCTGATCTTGGAGCCGTCGCCGGTGGCGAACGACGTTGACTACAAGCACCGTGAGGATCTGCTCGATGCGTTGTTGTGCGCGTGGACCGCGTCGGTTTGGCATCGCCACGGTGCTGACCGATGCCAGATCCTCGGAGACCCGCGGGGCGCGATGCCGGTGGCCACGATCATCGCTCCCGCGCGTCCGGAGCAACGCCGGTAGCGCTCGCGACCTCCGCGCACGGCTGTCGGCCCGTGGGGAGATCACGGGCCTACAGACCCATCTGTTGATCAACCTGCTACTGCTGGATGCCGACAGATGCCGAGGTCCACCCTTCGATCTGCTCGTTTGTCATCCGGTAGTGGAACTCGAAGGCGTTGTCGGGGTCGACCTCGCGCCCGTAGGCCCAGCCCATCGGCCACTGGTCGCTGTCGAAGACGTTGGGGTTGCCCTTGACGAACTTGGTGAGCCAACCGAGGGCGTGCCGGATCTCGGTGTCTCGCACGCTCGTGCGGTCGGAGAGGACCGTGGTCGTCACCCGCTCGCCGCCTGCTTCCGCGAGGGTGTCCAGGACCTTGCGAACTCGGGATGCGCTCACGGTGCTGTTGTCTCGCAGAAGCGCGTACTGGTCTGGCGTCCACACGACGCCGTGGCTCTCGACCTTGTTGGCTGCGCTGCCTCCGCGCCTGCCGGACTGCGCCGGGGTCTCGGCACCCGGCAACTCGATGGGGCTGCCCTCGGGTGTCACCGCCTGCTCATCGCTGAGGCTGCCGTTGCGGATGACTTCCAGCCGGGCGCAAAGCGCTGTCACGTCCGGGACGAACTCGACCCGCACGGGGAAGGCGACTGTTGGACAACCGCGACCGACGGGGCCTGATGTGCGGTCTACCGGGCCGCTAGAAGCGCGTCAGCGGACGGCGACAGACGTGCGAGCGCGCTCTCCTCAGCTCCTCAGCTCCTCACGAACATGGACAGGGGCCCGTAGTCCCCGCCGTCGGCGGCGCGCAGGGCCGCGAGGTAGACGTCGCGGATCTCGCCGGCGGCGTTGAGGTCGGCTCGGCCCCAGGTGAAGGGGTGCTCGTCCTTGGCGCGCAGGAGCAGGTCGGTGATCATCCGGGAGTGGCGTCCGTTGCCGTTGGGGAACGCGTGGATCTGCACGAGGCGGTGGTGAAACGTCCACCCCGCCTCGTCCGGTGCCATCGGCCTGTCGCCGTCGAACCAGTAGGCGGCGTCGAGCACGAGGTCCCGCACCGCGACGCTGATTCGGTGCGGGTCGATGCCGATGCTGGCTTCGTACCGGCGGTAGGTGCCGGCCCAGGTCCAGACGTCGCCGAACATGTCCTGGTGGAGCCGGCGGACGGCGTCGTCGGTGAGCAGGTAGCCCGTCTTGGGCCGCCGCCACCGCGAGCGGCGGAGCGCGGCCAGGATGTTGGCCTGCTCGGCGGCGTCCAGGTCGGCCTTGGTCGCGACCCATCCGGGCTTGAGTCCTGCGGCGTCGTCGGGGTCGAGCGGCGTGGAGCCCTGGTCAGCCATCGGTCCAGAGGCCCGGCTCGTCCGCGATCAGCGCGGCCTGCTCGGCGGCCTGCTCACGGGCGACGGCGGAGGAGACCTGCTGGTCCTCCAGCAGCATCGAGTGGCCGACGCCAGCCAGCAGCGAGGCGGTCTTGAGCCGTGCCTGGTCGGCGACCATGTCCTCCAGCGGCCGCCGGGGGACGAGGACGTAGAGGAAGTCGCAGTCGAGGGCGTCCGCTGCGCGCCGGAGCGTGTCCAGACGGGCGCCGCCGTCCCGCTCGCTCGCCTCGAGCCGCAGGACGCTGGTGCGTACGGTCCCCATCCGCCGCCCGAGCTCCTCCGCCGACATGCCTAGGGACTCGCGGATCGCCTGCACCCACCCGCCTCGCGGCGGGACGGCGTGCGGGAGGACATCGCGGACCGGCACAAGACGGCGGTCAAGCGAGCGACGGGCTGCACGACGCAGGGACGCGGGGCGCTGACGGGGCATCACGAGCTCCTATCGTGCAGCAAAGCGCATCATAGAACAATTCTATCGTGTGTAAAACTGCACGATAACACAAAGCTATAGCGCCGCACAGTGCAGCACCCAGCGTGTAGCCCCAGTCTCACCGCTGCCCTCGCCGTTGTGGGCCGACGGGCGTCAGTCGGCCCGATCGGCGGTAAGGGCGGGTGGCCGGGTCGGCGCTCGACGACCCCCGGACGAGTGGTTCGGCGAGCGGTCTGGATTCTCCGCAGGCCGACGTGCTCGGACTCGTCGTCGAAGGCATTGGGCTGCCTGGAGTGGCGGTCCAGCGCGCCGAGGTTGTCGCCCTCGACGAATTCTGAGGTAGGAGCCAGGCAGGCCGACCTACCCAACGCGCCGGCGCAGGCGCTCTGCCTCGAGGTGCCAGACCTGGGCATCCGGTCCCGACTCCTGCACCGGGACGACCGTCGCCCCCCCGGTGGCCGGGTCCTTCGGGCCGGGTCGGCGACGTGCGCGCAACCCGATCCCGGCGAGCAGCGCGACGACTGCAGCCAGGCTGAGCGGGGCCTGCGCCGCGCGCAGCGACCAGGCCAGTTCCTGGTCCGGCGCCGGCTGCACCGGGTCGCCGGCTCCGCTCGGCCCCACGGCTGCCGAATCGGGTGCGACCGCGGCCCCCGACGCGATGCCGGTCGGGTGGTGCTCCGGCTCTGGCGCCGGCACCTGGGCTGCGTCGCCCAGCGGCAGCAGCCGGGCCGGCCCCCGGTTCACCACTTGGACCGGGTCGAGGTAGGCCTCGCCCCGGCGCAGCCCCCAGTGCAGGCAGACCGCGACCGGGCAGCCGCCGTGGGCGCCGTCCAGCCGGCCGATCTCCTGCCCGGCCACCACGACCGTTCCGACGACGACTGAGGCCGTGACCGGCTCGTAGGTCGTACGCAGGTCCCCGTGCGACACCACGACCACGCCGCGCCCGGCGATCAGCCCGGCGTAGGAGACGCGCCCGTCGCCCGCCGCCCGGACGGGCAGACCGGCTGCGCCGGGCAGGTCCGCGCCGCGGTGACCGGCGCCGTACCGCGTGGCCGGCGGCGCGAACGGCCGGCTGACGTCGTACGGCCCGACCAGCGGCCAGGTCCACGACGGGTCCTGCGCGTTCGCCGCACCCGGACCCCCGGCCAGTGCCACCAACAACGCGACACCCGTTCTACGACGAAGCACCGCCGCCACCTCCTCGACCGGGGTACGGGACGCCGGCCGTCTGCCGGCCGACCGCCCCGAGACTGCGCCGTCCCGCGCAGCAGCACCAGGGCTCGGCGCTGTGCTGTGGACAGCGAGGCCGGGGTGGGGACAGCCCGGCTGCGAGGGTTCGGCAGGGACGGCGCCGACCACCGGAGGGGGGCCGGCGGGGATCAGCGCTTCGGGGGCGACACCGCGACGCCGTACACTTGCCCGCAGCGACCCGGTCCGCCGGGTCGACTTCGCGTGCTCGCCGCCAGTCCGCATGATGGCCGGTCAGGTCCACGGTCTCCCGCTCGAGCTCGGGGAGCGGACCCGACCGTGGGCACCAGGGCCGACCACCGACCGGTGGGAGGCACAACCGACCGCCGCGCGGCCGTCCCGCCTGATCAGTGGGAGGCGCTGACGCGGGCAGACAGGAAGGCAACACCCATGGCCGTCGTCACCATGCGACAGCTCATCGAGTCCGGCACCCACTTCGGGCACCAGACCAAGCGCTGGAACCCCAAGATGAAGCGCTTCATCTTCACCGAGCGCAACGGCATCTACATCATCGACCTCACCCAGACCCTGGGCTACATCGACCGCGCCTACGACTTCGTCAAGGAGACGGTCGCCCACGGCGGGACGGTCATGTTCGTCGGCACCAAGCGCCAGGCGCAGGAGCCGATCGCCGAGCAGGCGACCCGGGTGGGGATGCCCTACGTCACCGAGCGGTGGCTCGGCGGGATGCTCACCAACTTCCAGACCGTCTTCGGCCGGCTGCAGCGGCTCAAGGAGCTCGAGCTCATCGAGTCGACCGGTGGCCAGACGGTGCTGACCAAGAAAGAGGCACTTGTGCTGTCCCGCGAGCGGATCAAGCTGCAGCGCACGCTCGGCGGCATCCGCGAGATGACCCGCACCCCGAGTGCGATCTGGATCGTCGACACCAACAAGGAGCACCTCGCGGTCAACGAGGCGCGCAAGCTCGGCATCCCGGTCGTCGCGATCCTCGACACCAACTGCGACCCGGACGTCGTCGACTACAAGATCCCCGGCAACGACGACGCGATCCGCTCGATCGGCACGCTCACCCGGGTCATCGCCGACGCCGTCGCGGAGGGCCTGATGGCCCGCGCCGGGGCCAGCACC
The DNA here is from genome assembly GCA_038256525.1 of Mycobacteriales bacterium. Lineage (GTDB taxonomy): Bacteria > Actinomycetota > Actinomycetes > Mycobacteriales > SCTD01 > SCTD01. The sequence continues at coordinate 8,824 of JBBSKF010000017.1, forward strand.
GGCGACGAGAAGCCGACCGGCGAGGTGGCCGGCGACGAGCCGCTCCCGGACTGGGAGAAGGAGCTGCTGACGGGCCAGGCCGCTGACGCCGCCCCGGCCGAGGCACCTGCCGCCGAGGCCCCAGCCGCCGAGACCCCGCCCGCCGCCGAGCCTGCACCCCAGCCCTAGCCCCCATACGGCCTGGCGCCCGCCCTTACAGGAACGAGACAGCACATGGCTTCCGTCACCACAGCCGACATCAAGAAGCTCCGCGAGGCCACTGGCGCGGGCATGACCGACTGCAAGAACGCCCTGGTCGAGGCCGACGGCGACTACGACAAGGCCGTCGAGCAGCTGCGCATCAAGGGGCTCAAGGGCGTCGCCAAGCGGGAGGGCCGGGCCGCCAGCAACGGACTGGTCATCGCCAAGCTCGCCGGCACCACCAAGGGCACCCTGTTGGAGCTCAACTGCGAGACCGACTTCGTTGCCAAGAGCGCGAAGTTCCAGGAGCTCGCCGCACAGGTCGCCGAAGCTGTCTTCGGCCAGCCGGACGCCCGGGGGCTCCAGTCCGTCGACGTCGGCGGCAAGCCGTTGTCGGAGATCCTCACCGATGCGGGCGCGAGCCTGGGCGAGAAGATCGAGGTGCGTCGGGTGGTGAGCTTCGAGGGCGCCTACGTCGGCGTCTACCTGCACAAGACCAACCCTGACCTGCCCCCGCAGCTCGGGGTGCTGGTCGAGCTCACCGGTGAGGGCGGCGGCGTGGCCAAGGACGTGGCCCAGCACATCGCCGCCTTCGCCCCGACCTATATCGCCAGGGCCGATGTGCCGGCGGACGTGGTCGCCAAGGAGCGCGAGATCGCCGAGGCCACGGCCAAGGAGGAGGGCAAGCCCGAGCAGGCGCTTGCCAAGATCGTCGAGGGCCGCGTCACCGGGTTCTTCAAGGATTCGGTCCTGCTGGAGCAGGCCTTCGCCAAGGACAACAAGAAGACGGTGGCCAAGGTCCTCGACGAGGCGGGTGTGCAGCTCACCGGGTTCGCCCGCTTCAAGGTCGGCCAGGCCTGAGCGGGTAGGTTCCGGGCAGCCCGGAACCACCCACCACCGCAGGAGGCCGCCGCCCCGTGAGCACCGACAGACAGGTGGCCCCCACCATCGGCGGTGACATCCAGCCGGGACAGTACGGTCGGGTGCTGCTCAAGTTGTCGGGCGAGGTCTTCGGCGGCGGCTCGGTCGGCCTCGACCTCGATGTCGTCTCCGACATCGCCCGCCAGATCGCGGACGTCGTGCGCAGCGGAGTCCAGGTGGCGGTCGTGGTCGGTGGCGGCAACTTCTTCCGGGGCGCCGAGATCGCCCAGCGCGGGATGGACCGCGCCCGGGCCGACTACATGGGCATGCTCGGGACGGTCATGAACTGCCTTGCCCTGCAAGACCTGCTCGAGCAGGCCGGCGTCGACACGCGCGTGCAGACGGCGATCACCATGGGCCAGGTCGCCGAGCCGTACATCCCGCGCCGCGCGATGCGTCACCTCGACAAAGGCCGGGTCGTGATCTTCGGCGCGGGGGCCGGCATGCCGTTCTTCTCCACCGACACCGTCGCCGCGCAGCGGGCCCTGGAGATCGGCTGCCAGGCGCTGCTGATGGCGAAATCTGTCGACGGTGTCTATGACAGCGACCCCCGCACCAACCCCGACGCGCTCAAGCTCGACACCGTCACCTATGCCGAGGTCCTGAGCCGCGGTCTGCGCGTCGCCGACGCGGCTGCCTTCAGCCTGTGCATGGACAACAACCTGCCGATCGTCGTGTTCGCGCTCCAGGAGGACGGCAACATCGGTCGGGCGGTGCGGGGTGAGAAGATCGGGACCCTCGTGAGCAACGGAGCTGGATCATGATCGACGACACGCTGCTCGACGCCGAGGACAAGATGGAGAAGGCCGTCGCCGTGGCGAAGGACGACTTCGGCGGCATCCGGACCGGACGCGCGACACCGCAGATGTTCGCCAAGATCGTCGTGGACTACTACGGCGCGATGACCCCGGTGAACCAGCTCTCGTCGCTGACGGTGCCCGAGCCCCGGATGGCCGTCATCAGCCCGTACGACAAGGCGACTCTGGGGTTGATCGAACGCGCGATCCGGGACTCAGACCTCGGGGTGAACCCCAGCAACGACGGCAACATCATCCGGATCGTCTTCCCGCAGCTGACCGAGGAGCGGCGCCGGGAGTTCATCAAGGTGGCGCGCAGCAAGGCGGAGGACGCCAAGGTCTCGATCCGCAACATCCGGCGCAAGGCCAAGGAGGAGCTCGACCGCCTTGTCAAGGACGGCGAGACCGGTGAGGACGAGGTCGCGCGGGCCGAGAAGGAGCTGGAGAAGACGACCGGGCAGTACGTCGGGACCGTCGACGAGCTGCTCAGGCACAAGGAAGCCGAGCTGCTCGAGGTCTGATGGCAGCGATCGAGACCGCACCGTCGTTCCGGGATGCCCCCGGCAAGGGGGGTGGAGGCCGGGCCGGGCGCAACCTGCCGGCGGCGATAGGCGTCGGAGTGCTGCTGGCCGCTCTGGTCACCGGCCCGCTGTTCTCGCCCTACCGGTTGGCCTTCATCGGCGTGGTGGCGCTGGCGGTCGCCATCGGCATCTACGAGGTCGTGCAGGCATTGCGCACGCTGGGGGCACAGCCGACACTGGTGCCGCTGCTCGTCGGCGGCATCGCCATGGTCGTGCTGGCCTACCGGGACGGCCCCGACGCGCTGTTCCTCGGCCTCGTCCTGACCCTGCTCGCCAGTCTCGCCTGGCGCCTGGCCGATCCGGCCGAGGGGTTCCTGCGTGATGTCGCGGCATCGACGTTCACCGCCGCTTACGTGCCGTTCCTGGCCGGCTTCGCCTCGCTGCTGGCGGTCCCGGCTGACGGCCCGCGCCGGGTCGCGACCTTCCTTGCCGTCGTGGTCGCGAGCGACATCGGCGGTTACGCCGCGGGCGCCCTGCTCGGCCGGCATGCGCTCGCCCCGTCGGTGTCACCGAAGAAGTCCTGGGAGGGCTTCCTTGGATCACTGCTGGCCTGCGCGGCGGTCGGTGCGGCCCTGTTCCTGCTGCTGTTCGACGCCTCGCCGCTGCTCGGGGCCGGCTTCGGGGTGGCCGTGGCGCTGACCGCGACGCTCGGTGACCTCGGGGAGTCGATGGTCAAGCGCGACATCGGCATCAAGGACATGGGCACGCTGCTGCCCGGACATGGCGGGATCATGGACCGGCTGGACTCGCTGCTGCCGACCGCGCCGGTGGCCTACCTGCTGATCATGTTTCTTCTTCCGTTGCCCTGAGGCAGGGTCTTAGAAGAACTGCGTCGCGAGTCGGTCGAGTGGCGCAGCGGTCGGTGCGGGGGCCAGCTCCGACAGGTTGTCTGCGGCGCCGCGCTGCCACTGCGCATAGACCTCGGCGAAGTCGCCTGCGGGGGTAGCGAAGTCACGACAGCCGTTGCAGCCGAGCCAGGGCGTCTCCGGAGCGATCCCGCGCGCGCTGAGCCACTCCGTCCGGTTGCCCGTGCTCATCCGGCTGGCGTCCACGAGGTGGCCCAGTTCGTGCGCGAGCGCGTGCCGCAGCAGCCCGTCGGAGAGCTCCGCGCACGAGCGTACGAAGATCTCGACCCGTCGTTCCTGCAGGTAGGCAAGGCCCAGCACATCGGATCGGCCGGGCAGGAACTCGATCCGGAACGACTGCGCGTCCGCGGGGCGCCGCAGGGAGGCCAGCGCCGCAGCACCGCGACGCTGCTGCCAGCCGTCCCCGGAGCACCGGCTGTCCGGCGGGGCCGCCGGGCGTCGACTGCTGGCGGGCACCGGCACCGGCGCCGGCGCCGGCGCCCGCCTGGCCGATCGCGGCGCCGAGGTCGCCTGAGGCCGAGCCGGGGTTGCCGGCCCCGCAGCCACCGGCGTCGGGAAGCTCAGCACCAGCGGGGCGGGCGCGACGACGTCGTTGGACCCCACCGAGGAGGCGACGACGGCGGACGGCGCCGGTCCCGGGGTGGGCGGCAACGACACGGCAGCGACAACGGCGGCGGACAGCACCGTGAGGGCGCTTGCGGCGATCCACGCGGGGAGCAGCCGCAACTGCCGCCGATCAGTGGTGCGCAGAACGTCCACCTTCCCAGTCTGGAGACCACGGCCCCGCACGGGTGCAACGCGTGAGCCGCCCGAAGGTGACTGCCGACCGGCGGGGAAGGGTTCGGTGCTTGCGTACGCTGGAGAGACTGTGGCTTCTCCGACCGTTCTCCCGCTCGTCTTCGACGCGCCCTCGCGCGGGCTCCCACCGCGCCACCTGGCCGATCTCGATGTCGCTGGGCGGCGGGCCGCCGTCGAGGCGCTGGGGGACAAGCCCTTTCGCGCCGAGCAGCTGTCCCGGCACTACTTCGCTGGCCGCACTCCCGAGCAGATGACCGACCTGCCGGCCGCGGTGCGCGCGCGACTGACGGCCGACCTGCTGCCGCCGCTGCTGAGCGTGGTCCGCGAGGTCGACTGCGACGAGGGCTCGACCGTCAAGACGCTGTGGCGCGGCCACGACGGCACCCTGCTCGAGTCCGTCGTCATGCGCTACCCCGGGCGGACCACCGTCTGCGTGAGCAGCCAGGCCGGCTGCGGCATGGCCTGTCCGTTCTGCGCCACCGGGCAGGCCGGGCTGACCCGCAACCTGTCGACCGCCGAGATCGTGCAGCAGGTGGTCGCGGCCGCTCGGACCGAGTCCGCGCGCGGTGGCCGCGTCAGCAATGTCGTCTTCATGGGCATGGGCGAGCCGCTCGCCAACTACGCCCGCGTGCTCGGGGCCGTGCGGCGGATCGTCGACCCCGCGCCGCACGGCATGGGCATCGGGCAGCGCAGCCTGGTCGTCTCGACCGTCGGGCTGGTGCCGGCGATCCGCCGGCTCACGGAGGAGAAGCTGCAGGTCACCCTCGCGCTGTCGCTGCACGCGCCGGACGACGAGCTGCGCAACACCCTGGTGCCGGTGAACACCCGCTGGCCGGTCAAGGAGGTCCTGGCGGCGGCCTTCGGATACACGACGCGTACGGGGCGCCGGCTGTCGATCGAGTACGCCCTCATCGCCGGCGTCAACGACCAGCCGTGGCGTGCGGACCTGCTCGCCAGGCGCCTGTCGGGCAAGCTCGTGCACGTCAACCTCATCCCGCTCAACCCGACACCGGGCTCGGCCTGGGACGCCTCGCCGGCGCCGGTCGAGCAGGAGTTCGTCCGCCGGCTGCGTGCCGCCGGGGTCAACGCGACGGTGCGGGACACCCGTGGGCGGGAGATCGCCGGCGCGTGCGGGCAGCTGTCGGCGGCCCAGCTGTGAGCACCGACGTGGCGTGGCGGGTCGTGCACGTGCTGATGGGGCTGGGCTTCGCCGTTGCCGTTATCCAGACGAACCCGGGCACGCTGGGCTGGGTCGCCGTGACCGTGGTGGCGCTCGGGCTGCTGGCCGCGTGGGGGGTCGGCGTCGTCCGTGGGCGCCGGGCGTCCCGGCCGCCGCCCGGCGGCTGAGCTCAGGCGCCGAAGAAGGCTGCCGCGAGCGCGGCGAGCTGGGCCCCGCCGACGTCACCGGCGATCTCGCTGCGGTTGGTGCTGGCTCCTCGCGCCCACTGCGCGTAGACCTCAGCGAAGTCGCCGGCGGGCGTGGCGAAGTCGGTGCAGCCGGAGCAGCCGTACCACGGGGTGCTGATCGGGATGCCACGGGCTGCGAGGTAGGTCGTACGCTTGGCGTCACTCATCTTGGTCGTGTCGTACGCATGTCCCAGCTCGTGCGCCATGACGTGGCGCAGCAGCTCGGCGGGCTGCTTCTCGCAGGACCGCACGAACATCTCGATGCGGTTCTCGTTGAGGTAGGTCAGGCCCATGACGCCGCTTCGCGCGCCGCTGAAGCTGACGGTGAACCCGGTACGCGCGGCGCCGGCCCGCAGCGAGGCGAGGGCCGCCTCGCCACGCCGCTGCTCCCAGCCGGCGCCGGAGCACAGGCCGGCCACGGGGGCCGGGGGGGCGGCGACCGGTGGCTGAGGTGCGGCCGGCTTGGCGACGGGGGGCTTGGCGACGGCCGGCTTGGCCACGGGGGGCGCGGGGGCGGGCGCGACCGCGGCAGGGGGGGCGACGGGCGGGGCGGGCGGAGCGACAGGCGGGGCGGGTGGAGCGGCGGGCGGGGCGAGGACCGGCGGGGGCGGTCGCAGCAGCGTGGCCGCGCTCTGCGCGAGCCGCTCCACCCCGGGAGCCGGAGCGGTCGCGGCGGCGACGGCGGGCGCAGCCGCCTGAGCGCCCGTCAGCGGCAGCTGGCCGACCAGCAGCGCCCCGAGCAAGGCGGTGAGGCTCGCCACGACGGTCCAGCCACGCTGGCCGGTGAGGGAGTGCGCGGGAAGCGTCATGCCGAACAGATCGGCACAACGCATCACTCGCTGTAACCGGCAGGTCCTCCACCGACCAGTTCTGACAACACAACGTCACCGCGAGGCCCCCCCCACCGGACTTCCCCTGCGAAACGTCACACCAGGGGCGCCGGAACGTGTCATGACGCAGGGGAAGTGGGCGGGTGGGGGGGTGGAGGGGGGGATCGACGCCAAGCGAGCCCCCGCCGGCCGACCTGGGAGACTGATGTCATGACGCGCGAGATCGTCCTGCTCGGTGCGACCGGATCGGTCGGCACCCAGGCACTGGACGTCGTGCGCCGCAACCGCGACCGGTTTCGGGTCGTCGGCCTCGCCGCCGGCGGGGATCGCGTCGATCTGCTTGCCCGGCAGGCCCTCGAGCTAGGGGTCGAGGTGGTGGCCGTCGCCCGCGCCTCGGCGGCGCAGGACCTGCTGCTGGCCTTCTACGCCGCGGCCAGCGCGCAGGGCTTCAGCGCGGGGGAGTTCGCGGTGCCCAAGATCCTGGCCGGGCCGGATGCGGCGACCGAGCTCGCCGCCTGGCCCTGCGACACCGTCCTCAACGCCATGACCGGCTCGGTCGGACTCGCCCCGACGCTCGCGGCGCTCGAGGCCGGGCGCACCCTCGCGCTGGCCAACAAGGAGTCGCTCGTCGCGGGCGGGTTGCTCGTCCAGGCTGCGGTCCAGCGGGCCGACCAGATCGTGCCGGTCGACTCCGAGCACAGCGCCCTGGCCCAGTGCCTGCGCGGTGGCCGGGCTGCGGAGGTCGCCCGGCTGGTGCTGACCGCGAGCGGCGGGCCCTTTCGCGGGCGCAGCCGCGAGCAGCTCGGCGAGGTCACCCCGCGGCAGGCCCTGGCCCATCCGACCTGGGACATGGGCCCGGTCGTCACGATCAACTCGGCGACCCTGGTCAACAAGGGCCTCGAGCTCATCGAGGCCCACCTGCTGTTCGGCACGCCTTACGACGCGATCGACGTCGTGGTGCACCCGCAGTCGATCGTGCACTCGATGGTGGAGTTCGTCGACGGCTCGACGCTCGCCCAGGCCAGCCCACCCGACATGCGGCTGCCGATCGCGCTCGCCCTCGGCTGGCCCGATCGGGTCCCGGGCGCGGCCCCCGGCATGGACTGGACGGCGGCGCAGGCATGGGAGTTCGAGCCGCTCGACGAGCTTGCCTTCCCCGCAGTGGCGCTGTGTCGACAGGCAGGCTGCCGCGGCGGGACCGCTCCGGCGGTGCTCAACGCCGCCAACGAGGTCTGCGTCGAGGCCTTCGTCGCCGGCCGGCTGGACTTCCTCGCGATCGTCGACACCGTCGCCGAGATCGTCGAAGAACACGACTTCCGGGAACGCGCGACCCTGGCGGACGTGTTGGAGTCAGAGGTATGGGCGCGTGCCCGCGCCCAGGATCGGGTCGGCGTAGGCGCGGCTCACGTGATGGAGGTCTGATGCTCGTCGTCCTGGGGTTCGTCGGCTTCGTGCTGGCGCTGCTCATCTCGGTGACGCTCCACGAGGCCGGCCACTTCCTCACCGCCCGCCGTTACGGGGCCAAGGCCACCCAGTTCTTCGTCGGCTTCGGACCGACCCTGTGGTCGCGCCAGACCGGCGAGACCGAGTGGGGCATCAAGGCGATACCGGCGGGTGGCTTCGTCCGGATCGTCGGCATGACCCGGCTCGAGGAGATCGACCCCGCCGACGAGCACCGCGCCCTCTACAACCGGCCGCCCCGCCAGCGGGCGGTCGTGCTGTCCGCCGGCTCGATCGTGCACTTCATCATCGCCATCGTGCTGGTCCTGGCCAGCGCGCTGGCGATCGGCAAGGCGGTCGAGAAGCCGCCTGGGGTCGCCCAGGTGGCTGCGTGCGTCACGGCGGCGGTCGGTCAGCAGTGCGATGCCGGCGGTGCGCTCCCGAGCCCCGCCCAGCAGGCCGGCGTTCAGGTGGGGGACACCGTGCTTGCCGTCGCGGGCACGCCGGTCGACAGCGTCTTCGAGTTCATCTCCGAGGTCCGCCGCTTCCCCGGCGAGGCCATCGCGGTCACCGTCGAGCGCGACGGCGCGCGGCAGGACCTCACCATCACCCCGGTGACCGTCCTGCGTCCGTCACTGACCGAGGGAGCGCCCATCGAGCCGGTCGGCGCGATCGGGGTGCTGCCGGAGTTCCGCCAGGGCACCGAGCGTCTCGGCCCGGTCGAGGCCGTGGGCTACAGCGTCACGATGATGGGCGACATCCTCACCGGCATCGTGACGACGTTCACCGAGAAGCTCGGCACCATCACCGAGGTCTACACCGACAAGCGGGACCCACAGGGCTTTATCGGCGTCGTGGGGGCCAGCCGCATCAGCGGCGAGGTGATCGCGAGCGACGAGACGCCCGCGTTCAAGCTGCTGGCCTTTCTCAGCCTGGTCGCCGGCCTGAACTTCTTCGTCGGGGTCTTCAACCTGCTGCCGCTGCTGCCGCTGGACGGCGGTCACCTCGCGGTCCTCGGGTTCGAGCAGGCCCGGGACCGGGTCCGGCGTCTGTTCGGCTACCGCGGACCCTTACGCAGCGTCGACCTCAACAAGCTGATGCCGCTGACGTACGCCGTGGTGGTGTTCTTCGCCGGCTTCACCATCTGGCTGCTGGGCGCCGACATCGTCAACCCGATCCGGCTGCCCTCGTGACCGTCGCGCTCGGCATGCCGGAACTGCCGCCCGCCCGGCTCGCCGAGCGCCGCAAGACCCGTCAGCTCGATGTCGGTGGGGTGCTCGTCGGCGGCGGCGCGCCGATCAGCGTCCAGTCCATGACCACGACGGTGACGGCCGACATCGACGGCACGCTGCAGCAGATCGCCGAACTGACCGCCACCGGCTGCCAGATCGTGCGCGTGGCCGTGCCGGACCCGGTCGACGCCGAGGCGCTCGCGACGATCGTCAAGAAGTCGCAGCTGCCGGTGATCGCCGACATCCACTTCCAGAGCAAGTACATCTTCGCCGCGCTCGACGCGGGCTGCGCCGCCGTACGCGTCAATCCCGGCAACATCCGCGAGTTCGACGGCAAGGTGGGCGAGGTCGCGCGGGCCGCGAGGGCCGTCGGGACGCCGATCCGGATCGGCGTCAACGCCGGCAGCCTGGACAAGCGGATCATGGCCAAGCACGGCAAGGCGACGCCCGAGGCGCTGGTCGAGTCGGCGCTGTGGGAGTGCTCGCTGTTCGAGGAGCACGACTTCTCGGACATCAAGATCTCGGTGAAGCACAACGACCCGGTGGTCATGGTCGCGGCCTACCGGCTGCTCAGCGAGCGGTGCGACTACCCACTGCACCTCGGCGTCACCGAGGCTGGACCCGCCTTCCAGGGCACGATCAAGTCGGCGGTCGCGTTCGGCGCACTCCTGGCCGAAGGGATCGGTGACACGATCCGGGTGTCGCTGTCGGCGCCACCGGTCGAGGAGGTCAAGGTCGGCCTTGCCATCCTCGAGTCGCTGAACCTCAAGCAGCGCGGCCTCGAGATCGTGTCCTGCCCGTCGTGCGGCCGGGCGCAGGTCGATGTCTACACCCTCGCCGAGCAGGTGACAGCCGGCCTCGAGGGGCTCACCGTGCCGCTGCGCGTCGCGGTCATGGGCTGCGTCGTCAACGGTCCCGGCGAGGCGCGGGAGGCCGACCTCGGGGTGGCGTCCGGCAACGGCAAGGGACAGATCTTCGTCAAGGGGGAGGTCATCAAGACCGTTCCGGAGAGTCAGATCGTCGAGACGCTGATCGAGGAGGCCCTGCGCATCGCTGGGGCGTACGACGGGCCGAGCGGGGCGCCGGCCGTCGGCGTCAGCTGAGCCCGCGGGTCCGTCGCCGACGCAGCCACGGCAGCAGCAGAAGCAGGCCGGCTCGCGGACCACGCCCTAGGCTGACGCCTGTGCTCCCGGCGCCGACATGTTGAGGACGTCGACGCCCGTCCGCCTGCTCGACAACCGGGACCTCGACGAGGTTCTCGACCTGCTCGACCGGGACCCGGTCGCGGACGTCTTCGTCGCCTCCCGGGTCCAGCAGGTCGGGCTGCTGGAGAGCCGGTTGGGAGCGCAGATCTGGGGCTTCGGCGATCGCGGCGCGCTCGAGGCGCTGTGCTACTCCGGCGCCAACCTGGTGCCGGTGCAGGCGGGTTCCGCCGCGGTCCGGGCCTTCGCCGAGCGGGCTCGCCGTCAGGGCCGGCGGTGCTCCTCGATCGTCGGCAGCTCGGAGTCGGTCCGACCGCTGTGGAACGCGCTCGCCCAGCACTGGGGCCCGGCTCGCGAGGTGCGCCACAGCCAGCCGCTGCTCGCCCTCGACGGTCCACCCCTGGTAGAGCCCGACCCGCACGTGCGCAGGGTCCGGCCGGAGGAGCTCGACCTGCTCCTGCCGGCCTGCATCGCCATGTTCCACGAGGAGATCGGCGTGTCGCCGACGGTGGGCGACGGTGGGCGGCTCTACCGCGCGCGGGTGCAGGAGCTCATCGCCGCCGGCCGCGCGTACGCCCGAATCGACGACGGCACGGTGCTGTTCAAGGCCGAGGTCGGCGCCGCCACCGCCGGGGTCTGCCAGATCCAGGGGGTGTGGGTGCCCCCGACCCTGCGCGGTCGCGGGCTGTCGGTCGCGGGCACGGCGGCGGTCGTCGAGCTCGCCCGCTCTCAGGTCGCCCCCGTCGTCAGCCTCTACGTCAACGACTTCAACGAGGCGGCGAGGCGGGCGTACGCCCGGGTCGGCTTCCAACTGGTGGGCGGTTTCACGAGTGTGCTGTTCTAGGCCCCGAAAGCTCCACCACCGTACGACGAGAGGTCTCGACAGGTGACGCTGAAGATCAAGTCCGGTACTGCCTGGCACGAGGTCTACGCGGCCGCGCGGGCGGCCGCCCCGGAGGCCTTCGACCCCGACCGCATCCTCAACCTGGTGGGTGGCGACTGGCAGCGCAACGGGACGCCGGGTGAGCACATCACCCCGGTGGACGGCGCGACCATCCCGGGACCGCCGCGGCTGCATCGAGACGAGGCGGCCGCCGCCGTCGGACATGCGGCCGGCGAGCACAAGGCCTGGCGTGAGGTCGATCTCGACGAGCGCAAGGGCCGGGTGGCCGCCGCCGTCGCGGAGATGCGCGAGCACCGCGAGACGCTCGCCCTGCTGCTGGTGTGGGAGATCGGCAAGCCGTGGCGCCTCGCCTGCGCCGACGTGGACCGTGCCCTCGACGGCGTCGAGTGGTACCTCAACGAGATCGAGCGCCAGCTGGCCGGCCGCAGTCCGCTGCCCGGGCCGGTCAGCAACATCGCCTCGTGGAACTACCCGATGTCGGTGCAGGTGCACGCCGAGCTGGTCCAGTGCCTGGCCGGCAACGCGGTCGTCGCGAAGACGCCGTCGCAGGGCGGCTTCCACACCCTCACCCTGGCCCACGCGATCATGAAGCGGGCCGGCCTGCCGGTGTCGCTGCTGTCCGGAGTGGGCTCATCCCTCGGTGACGTGCTGATCCGCTCGGAGGAGATCGGCTGCCTCGCTTTCGTGGGCGGGCGGGCCAACGGCCGCAAGGCCGCGACCTCGCTCGCGGACACCGGCAAGCGCCACTTCCTCGAGCAGGAGGGCCTCAACGCCTGGGGCATCTGGGACTTCTCCTCGTGGGAGGCCCTGGCCGGCCACCTCAAGAAGGGCTTCGAGTACGCCAAGCAGCGCTGCACCGCCTACCCCCGCTACGTCGTGCAGCGCTCCTTGTTTCCCGACTTCCTCGAGACCTACCTGCCGGTCGTACGCGGCGTGAGCTTCGGCCATCCGCTGGCCGTCGAGGGGCCGGACGACGCGCTGCCCGAGCTCGACTTCGGCCCGGTCATCCACGCGACCAAGGCCGCCGAGCTGCGCGAGCGATACGCCGAGGCGGTCAGTGGCGGGGCGATCCCGCTCTACCACGGCGATGTCGCCGAGGACGGCCGCTTCCTGCCCGGTCAGGACACCAGCGCCTACGTCGCTCCCGCCTGCGTGCTGGGCCCGCCGTCGAACTGGACGTTGCACCACGCCGAGCCGTTCGGCCCGCTGGACTCGATCGTCATCGTCGACACCGAGTCCGAGCTGCTCGCCGCGATGAACGCCTCGAACGGTTCGCTGGTCGCGTCGGTCGCGACCGACGACGCCGACTTCGGCGCGCGGGTCGCCGAGCAGCTGCAGTCCTTCAAGGTCGGCATCAACAAGCCGCGCTCGCGCGGGGACCGCGAGGAGGTCTTCGGCGGCAAGGGGGCGTCGTGGAAGGGCGCCTTCGTCGGCGGCGACCTGCTGGTGCACGCGGTCACCGAGGGGGAGGGGCAGCTCTACGGCAACTTCCCGGGCTACACGCTGTTCCCGGAGAACGTCTGACCCTTCTGCCCCTCCCTGATCATGTGGCGCGCAACGGCCCCCCTGGGGCCCGGTTCCTGGCCAGTTGATCAGGGAGGGCTGTCTGAGGCGGCGAACAGGACGTGGGTCGAGCCGTCCAGGACACCCGGCTCGGCACAGAGCCGGACCTCGTTCTCGAGAAATCGGGCCCAGCGATCCGGGTGCGCCGCCAGCCGCATCAGGGCGTCTGCATCGCCGAGCGAGGCCCAGTTGCTCGCCGAGGCGGCGAGCACCCGGCCGCCCGCCGAGGTCACCAGCTGGCTGAGCTCGGACCAGCGAAACATCCGGCAGGTGTGTCCCGTGCCCGGCGGCTGGGTCTCCCGCAGATCGCCAGTGGCCAGCACCCGGTCGTTCGCGTCGTCGCCGAAACGCTCGATGAGGTCGACAACGCCAGGAAGCAGATGCCGGTACGCGCCGACGGTCGACATGGCCGAGGCCACGACCGGACCGGCCGGCCTGACCACCCGCAGCAGCTCCTGCATGGCGAACCCGGCTCGCTCGAAGGCGTACGACAGCGGACCGCCGTAGGCGACGACCGCGTCGAACTCGGCGTCACGGTAGCGGCTCAGGTCGCAGACGTCGGCGAGCTCCCAGCGCTCCACGGCCGCACCGCAGCCGGCATCGGAGACGTATCGCTCGTTGAGCTCGAGCTGCACCGGCGAGATGTCTGTGACGACGACGCGGGCTCCCAGCCGCGCCAGCTCGATGGTGAACCGCCCTGGCCCGGAGCCGATCTCGAGCACGCGCATCCCGGGCCTGACGAAGTGGGCCAGGAAACGGCGGTGAACCTCGAAGCTCACCTGACCGACAAGGCTGCTGTCCAGCCTCGCCCACTCGCCCTCCGCGAAGGTGTCGAAGTAGTCGCGGACGCCGGCAACCGAAGAGGTGTGCTCGAGGACCGGGGGAGGGCGGTCGGCCTCAGCCATGTCGGCCATCCTGTCCGACGCGGCGGCCCGGAGCGACCTGCTTTTTCTTCTCCCTGATCATATGGCGTGAAAAGGCCACTCAGGCAGCGGTTTCTTCGCCAGATGATCAGGGAGAGGTACGGGCGGCTCGCGCCCGGGCGAGCCCGAACAGTACGAGATCGACTCGCCGCCCGTCGACCTCGACGAGATCGGCCACCGCCTCGCCGGCCGTCGCGACGTCCCTCACCGAGTTGGCGCCGCACTCGCACAGCGCTCGCGCCAGCAGCCCCTTCGTGTACTTGCTGTCGTGGCTCACGACGGTGCGCCGGCCGTCGTTCTCGCGCAGCACCCGCACCTGCACCGCGCCGGGCACCCGGGCGAGATGGGCGTACGGCAGGGACCGCAGGTCGACCACCAGGCCGCGGTGGGCGGCGAGCTCCGGCTCGAGGACCGGGCGCCAGGCGGCGGCCAGCGGCCCGACGCCGGGCAGCAAGGCGCCCGCTGACAGGCGGTACGCGGGGATGCGGTCGCGCGCCGACAGCAACCCGAACAGCGCGCTTGCCACCCGCAGCGACCGGTCGGCTCGGCGCCGGCCGGCGGGGGACAGGGTGGCGTACGAAAGGGCGCCGTACAGCACGCCGTCGTAGCGCGAAAAAGTCTGCCGCGTAGACGAACTGGTCAGATTCCCATTCTGCTCGACGTCGCCGGGTGGGCAGTCGAGCGCCTTCTGCAAGCTGATCGGATCGGTCAGAGCGGCCGATTGCAGCGCCACAACGAGACGCTCCCGCACCGGGGTGAGCGCGGGATGGGACAGCCGGGCGAGGTCGAGCGGTCGGCCCCGCCCACCCGCTGCCTTGCCCTCGGAGGGTGGCAGCAGGACGAGCATCGGCACACGCTAACGGCGCACCAGCTGCGCCGCCGAGAGCTCCAGCCCGATGGGGTCGCCGACCTGGACGAGCTCGTCGCCTTCGCCACGGGCCGTCTCGACGTAGTCCGCGCCGTCGAGCACCAGCACCGTGAGCGAGGGCACGAGCGGGTCGACGAGCAGGTAGATCCCGATCCCGTAAAAGGCGTAGGCCGGGCGCTTGCGGCCGAGGTCGAAGCGGCGGGTGCTGGGCGACAGGACCTCGACGGCAAGGACGGGCCGCGATACGCGCTCGGTCTCGACCGTGATCGCCGGGACGACGAGCACGTCCGGCAACAGCTTGCTGGGCAGCGGACCTGGGATGTGCACGTCCACCGGCGCGACCAGGACCTCGAGCTCGGGCGGTAGGACCGCGTCCAACGCGATCGCTAGCCGGGTGACGGCCCGCTGATGGATCGGGCGACCGCCAGGACTCACGACGACCTGCCCGTCGAGCAGCTCGTGCTTACGGCCGTCGTCCGGCAGGTCCTCGAGATCGCCTTCGGTGTAGTGCCCGACCTCGCGGGTGATGACCAGGCACCCGTCGACCAGCTCACGTCGGCCGCCGCCGTAGACGAGGCGGAGCAGATCCTCGTCGGTCATCGGGTCGGCGGACAGTCGCAGCGCACTCATGGCGGTCATGGTCCTCCTCGGGATCGGGCACCTGTCAAGGCTGGCACGTCCGCGCCACCAACCGGTTCGCTTGTCCACAGCGCCCGCCGTTAGCCTCAACTGCCGCGTACCCCCCTGCCCGAGAGGACCTCCCGTGCTCCGCATGTCCACCCTGTTCTTGCGCACCCTGCGTGAGGACCCGGCGGACGCGGAGGTCCCGAGCCACCGGCTGCTGGTGCGGGCCGGCTACGTGCGCCGCGTCGCCCCCGGCATCTACTCCTGGCTGCCGCTGGGCGTGCGGATGCTGCGCAACGTCAGCCGCATCGTGCGCGAGGAGATGGACGCCATCGGCGCGCAGGAGGTGCTGTTCCCGGCCCTGATCCCGCGCGAGCCCTACGAGACGAGCGGCCGCTGGACGGAGTACGGCGAGCTGCTGTTCCGCCTGACCGACCGCCGTGGCAACGACTACCTGCTCGGGCCGACCCACGAGGAGCTGTTCACCTTGATGGTCAAGGGCGAGTGCTCTTCGTACAAAGACCTTCCGGTGATCCTCTACCAGGTCCAGACCAAGTACCGGGACGAGGCACGGCCGCGGGCCGGCATCCTGCGCGGGCGGGAGTTCGTCATGAAGGACAGCTACTCCTTCGACCTCGACGACGACGGCCTGCAGCACTCCTACGACCTGCACCGCGCGGCGTACGTCCGGATCTTCGAGCGGCTCGGGATGGACTACCGGATCGTGTCGGCGGTGAGCGGCGCCATGGGCGGCAGCGCCTCGGAGGAATTCCTCGCACCGGCGCCGAACGGCGAGGACAGCTTCGTGTCGTGCACGGCCTGTGACTACGCCGCCAACACCGAGGCCGTGCTGCTGCGCGCGCCCGAGCCGATCGACCCGGACACCCAGCCGGCGATGGAGGTGCTGGACACCCCGGACACCCCGACCATCGCCACCCTCGTGGCGGTGCTGGCCGAGCTCGGCCACGACGTGCCGGCGAGCGGGACGCTCAAGAACGTCGTCGTGCTCCTGCGCCACCCAGACGGCCGGGTCGAGCCGCTCGTCGTCGGGATCCCGGGGGACCGGGAGGTCGACATGAAGCGGCTCGAGGCGAACCTGTCGCCGGCGCAGGTGCTGCCGTTCGACGCCTTCGACCGCTTTCCCGCGCTCGTACGGGGTTACATCGGGCCGCAGGGACTGGCGGAGCAGAAGATCCGTTCCGTGGTCGACCCGCTCGTGGCCCCGGGCAGCGCCTGGGCGACCGGCGCGAACGAAGCAGGCCGGCATGCCGTCTCCGTGGTGCTCGGCCGGGACTTCGTCCCCGACGGCGTCGTGCCCGCCGCGGAGGTGCGGCCGGGTGACCCGTGCGGGCGCTGTGGCGCGCCGCTCGAGATCGGCCGGGGGATCGAGATCGGGCACATCTTCCAGCTCGGCCGCAAGTACGCCGACGCGTTCGGCCTCGACGTGCTGGGACCGCTCGGCAAGCCTGTCCGGGTGACGATGGGGTCGTACGGCATCGGCGTCTCGCGGGCCGTCGCCGCGATCGCGGAGCAGTCCCACGACGACAAGGGGTTGGTCTGGCCGCGCGCGGTGGCGCCGGCCGACGTCCACGTCGTCGGGGTGGGCAAGGGCGAGCACCGACCGGTCGCCGAGCGGCTCGCCACCGAGCTCGAAGCCGCCGGTCTCGTGGTGCTGCTGGACGACCGCAAGGTCTCACCCGGCGTTGCCTTCAAGGACGCCGAGCTGCTCGGCATCGCGACCACGCTGGTCATCGGCAGGAGCCTCGACGAGGGTGAGGTGGAGGTCCGCGACCGCTGCTCCGGGCAGTCCCGCAGGGTGGCCCTCGAGGACGCGGTCGCTGCCGTCGTGGCCGAGTGCCGGACACCGACCTCCGCAGCCAGTTAGGTGCTCGTACGGCCGCTCGGGATCGCCCTGATCGTGCTGGTGGCGGTCGACTCCTTCCAGACGGTGCTGCTGCCCTCGGCGCGCGGGCTGATCACCCCACTGTGGGTCCGGCTGCTGTGGAGTGCTGCGCGAAGGCTCGGCGTCCGCGCCAAGCGCATCGTCGGGCCGCTGGCCGTGCTCGCCTCGATCGTGACGTGGGTGCTGCTCGTGTGGCTCGGTTACGCGCTGATCTACCTTCCCGACGTCGGCTCGCTCGGCTACTCCCCGGATGTGCGCTTCGAGGGCTCCGATCTCGTGACGGCGCTGTACTTCAGCGGTACGGCCCTGACCACGGTCGGCTTCGGAGACGTGTCCGCGCAGACCGACCTGCTGCGGGCGGTGGTCGTGCTCGAATCCGCCGCCGGTCTGGGCATGTTCACCGCCGCCCTCGGCTACCTGCCCGCGATCTACACCGTGGTCTCAGAGCTGCGCACCTCTGCCGAGGCGGTCTCCGACCTGCGGGCCACGACGCCGGAGCGGGCTGCCGCGCTCCTGCAGGACGATCCCGACCGGCTGCTCGACAGCGTGCGGCGAGACGTGATCTCCGCGAGGCAGCACCTGCTCCGCTTCCCGGTCCTGCACTCCTTCCACCCGCCCGCCGAGCAGTCGGTGCTCGGCATCGTCGAGGGCGCCACGATGCTGTGGGTCGTCGCGAGGTTCGGCACGTCGGCGGAGCATCACCCGGGGATCCAGCGAGCCGCCGAGGCGCTGGAACTCGGCCTGCGTCGGCTGGTCGACGACTGCGAACGCCACGCCGGGCGGGTCGACGTCGAGGGCGGCAGGGCGGCGGCGCAGGAGCAGATCGAGCAGGTGCGCAGCGTCGTGGCCGAGCAGGACGGGCACCGTGTGCAGCGGCAGGAAGCCGACGAGCAGGCGCTCGACGACCTGGCGCGGACGAACGCGGTGCTGCGCGGTTATGCCGCCAAGCACGGCTACGACTTCCCGTCGTCCTGACCGGCGGGACACCCCTGGCCGGGCCAACCGGACCGGTCCAGGGGCGCCGCCGTTCGTACTAGGTCTGCTTGATCTTCTTCCGGACTTCGTTGACGATCGTGTCGCTCATGGTGTGCACCGCGTGCTTCTTGGCCGTGTGTTCGGCCACCTTGTTCAAGAGCTCTTGCTCGCTGTTGCCCTTACCCTGCCAACTGCAGGAGTGGTCAGCGTCCTTTCAAGCGAAGGTGTAAGCCACCGTCAGCTCCTTCCGCATGAGCGATCATCGGAGAATCGTGCGCGGATGCGCCGATATACCTTATTCGTCTGAGTTCAACTCCCGGATGGGTCGGTCCGCCGCCGGACCAGGATCAGACCACGCCCGGCAGGGGCAACGTGACCGACTGATCGCCTGCCAGCAGCCGCCACTGCGCCGCGCGTACGGCCGTCTCCTGCAACCCGGTCACCGCCAGCTCGCGCAGGCTCCGGTCGTCGGTGCCGGCCACCAGGTCGCGCCAGCGCACCGACAGGCCGTCCTCGATCCGGGCCGCCAGCGCGAGCGCCAGCGCCGGCGTGCGGGTCTGCACGTCGTAGGCCGGCAGGGCCGCCTCCGGGACCGCCCCCCCGCTCCGCAGCAGCGCGTCCAGCTGATCTCGCCGGGAGCGGTGGCTGACCACCGCGGCTCGCGCTGCGGCGCGGGAGACCTCCTCGAGGCGGGCACCCAGCACGCCGTACCCGAAAACCGCGGCGTGCTCGGCCGCGAGCAGCGCCGCGAGCAGGGGCTCGCTCACGACAGCGCCACCGGATGGCTCGCCTCGCTCGCGGACAGCGACGCGAGCAGCCCGGCGAGCGGCCGGTCGGCCGCGAGCAGCGCGGCGCGAGCATGCGCGGCGGCGGCCGCACGCTCGGCGGCGGCGAGGCCCGCCAGGGCCTCGGCCGGTGCTGGGGCCACGGCCGGAACGGCCGGCGCGGGCGGCACGCTCGCGACCGGGGGCGAGGCCGACGGTGACGGCAGCGGAGTCGGGGGTGGGGGGCGCACTGCGCCGAGGTGCTCGAGATGGTGGTCCCGAAGCGGGAGCAGCCGCGCCGTCAGCTCGGGCAGGGCGAGAAGCACGGCGTCGTAAGCCGACAGCAGTGACCGCTCGCGCTCGACGGCGGCATCTCGCAGGGCGTCGTCGGGGTCGACCGGCGGTGGGGGGGCCGGCTCGGACGTGCACGCGCTGAGCGCGCCCGCGAGAACCGCTGCCCCGGCGCCGGTCAGCACACGGCGCCGGCTGGGGCCCAGGTCGGCGCTCATCGGCAACGACGTTGTCATACGTCCGGGGCATGGTCAGCGCAGCCGGAGATCCTCGGCGATCGCGGCCGCGAGCAGGGCGGCGGGGGCGGGCGCCGCGGCGGCAGCGCGGCGGAGCTCGGCCGGCAGGTCCGGTGACCCCTTCGCGGCGGCGTCGACGGCGCGCAGCATGGCCTCCAGCAGCGGTGCCAGCTCGCTGCTGATCCGGTCGGCCGGCAGCCCGTCGACCTGCGTGGCGAGCAGGTCGGCCAAGGCGCCGGAGAAGCCGCGCAGGGCGTCGCCCTGCGGCGTGCCGCCGGTCGCCACCGCCCTGGCGTAGTCCTCCAGGCGGGCCACGTGTGCGGCCCATGCCTGCAGGAACGGTTCGCCCATGCCTGGGTAGCCGCGGCCGAGGACGGCTGCCAGCTCCAGCGCGTTGGCATCCAGGGCGGCGCGAGCAGCGGCTGCATCGACGCCCTCCGCCGCCGCCAGCTCGCCGGCCAGCCCGCCCGTCAGCAGGACGTGTTCGGTCAGCAAGGCGGTGAGGTCAGCCCGCAGCCGGGAGGCCCGGGTGCCGGACACACCCAGCCGTCGGTCCTCGGCAATGCCGGCGGCCAGCACGCGAGCCGTGTCGCGGACCCGGGCGGCGGCGGCGCGCAGGGCGGTGTACGAGTCGTCGCCGCCCGCGGCGAGCTGCGCCTCGAGATCGGGCATCAGCCGGTCGCGGACCTGCTGCGCACCCAGCCCGGGCACGACGCGGCGGAGCACCGCTGACAGCCCCAGCTGGCCCTGCTCCAGCGCGACGCGGGCCTGCGTCACCGCCGCCACATCACCTTGGGCGCGGACTTGGGCGTGTTCCAACTGCAGCCGGTCCACCTCGCGCAGCGCCAGCAGCAGTGGTGGCTGGGCATCGGTGTAGACCGCGCCGAGCACGCTGGCCACGGCCTGCGAGCTGGCGTCGAGCGCGACGCGGGAGAACTCGGTCGACGGCGCGTCGGGGCGGGTCGTCCGCACCGTGACAGCATCCGCGGCGGCCTGCGTGACGTACACCCGCTCGACGAGGACCTGCGTGAGGCCGGCCAGCAGCTCGGCGGGCCGGGTCGAGCTGGCTGCTGCGCCGGTCGCCCCCTGGTCGGCGGCGCCCGTGGCCGTCGACGTCGGATCACCTGCGCTGCACGACGCCAGCAGCAGGGCGACGAGCAACAGTGCCGCAAGGCGAGCAGTCGCCTGACGGTGCCGACTGCCTGCGCTCGATGTCATCGGTAGACGTTCGCAGGAAGGCGGGGGGCGGATGGTGAGTCGGCTGCGGGCTAGGCTCGACAGGCTCGCCGGGCGTCCCCCGCGGGCATCACCGCAGGACCACCACCGCATGAGAGGCAGGCCTGCACCGTGACTGCCTCCCTTCCCGACCTGACCGGTCGGCTGCGGCCGGTCGTCGAGGCGGCCGGCTGCGACCTCGAGAGCCTGAGTGTCATGGCGGCCGGCCGGCGCACCGTCGTACGCGTGCTGGTCGACAAGGACGGCGGGGTCACGTTGGACGATGTCGCGGAGGTCAGCCGGGCGCTCGGCGACGCGCTCGATGCGGCGGACGACGCCGGCCCGGGACCGTTCGCCGCGGCGTACGTCCTCGAGGTGTCCTCGCCCGGTGTGGACCGGCCGCTGACCGAGCCCCGGCACTGGCGGCGCAACACCGGCCGGCTCGTGACCGCCACCCTTCGTGACGCTGCATCGCTGACCGGCCGGGTGGTGGCAGCCGACGGGACCGGCATCACGCTCGAGGTCGACGGAGCTCAGCAGGAGCTGGCCTACTCCGACGTGGTGTCCGGTGTCGTGCAGGTCGAGTTCTCCCGCCCGGCATCCCCTGGGGAGAAGGCGTGAAGATCGACATGGCCGCCCTGCGCGGACTGGAGCGGGAGAAGGAGATCTCCTTCGACCTGGTCGTGGGGGCGATCGAGACGGCCCTGCTCATGGCCTACCGGCACACCGAGGGCGCGCAGCCGCATGCCCGCGTCGAGCTGGACCGTGCGACCGGTGAGGTGCACGTCTTCGCCCAGGAGCTGGCCGAGGACGGCACGCTGGCCCGGGAGCACGAGCACACTCCCGAGGGCTTCGGCCGGATCGCCGCGAGCACCGCCAAGCAGGTGATCCTCCAGCGTCTGCGCGAGGCCGAGAGCGCCCTGTCCTACGGCGAGTACGCCGGGCGGGAGGGCGACGTCGTGACCGGGATCATCCAGCAGGCGCCGCAGCGTCCGGGCGCGCCGCCCAATCGCAACGTCATGGTGCTGCTCGGCGCGGGGGAGGGTGCCCTCGAGGCGGTGCTGCCGCAGTCCGAGCAGGTGCCCGGCGAGATCTACACCCACGGCAGCCGGCTGAAGTGCCGGGTGATCTCGGTGGGCCGCGGCCAGCGCGGCGCGTCGGTGACGCTGTCCCGTACGCACCCCGAGCTGGTACGCGGGCTGTTCGCCCTCGAGGTGCCCGAGATCGCCGACGGCTCGGTCGAGATCGCGGGGCTTGCCCGCGAGGCCGGACATCGTACGAAGATCGCCGTCCGCTCGACGGTGGCCGGCCTCAACGCCAAGGGCGCGTGCATCGGCCCGGTGGGCTCACGCGTGCGGGCCGTGACGACCGAGCTGCACGGCGAGAAGATCGACATCGTGGACTGGTCGGAGGACCCGGCCCGATTCGTCGCGAGCGCGTTGTCGCCCGCTCGGGTCAGCTCGGTGGAGGTGGTCGACCTGGTCCAGCGCTCAGCTCGCGTCGTCGTCCCGGACTACCAGCTCTCCCTCGCCATCGGCAAGGAGGGGCAGAACGCCCGGCTCGCCGCGCGGCTCACCGGCTGGCGGATCGACATCCACAGCGACGACGAGCCGCCCCGCACGGCAGCGTCCGACGCGGTGGAGCCGTAGCCGCGAGGCGGCGTCCTGCCCCGCACGAGCCGGGCGCGCTAGACTGGTCGACGGCTCGCCAACCGGGCCCGGAGCGCACCTGCGTGGGCTGCCGGGCGAAGGCGGCGAAGTCCACCCTGCTGCGCGTCGTCGGAGTACGGGATCAGGGGACCGCATCCCTGACCCCCGATCCCGGCGGACGTCTGCCGGGACGAGGCGCCTTCGTGCACCTCGACCCGCGCTGCGTCGACCTCGCCGAGAAGCGTCGAGCGTTCCCCCGGGCCCTGCGCCTGGCCGGACCGCTGGACGTGGCCCCGGTGCGGGAGCACGTCGCAGGACTGCACCTGAGCGCACCGCCAACGCCCTTCCAGCGTCCACATGAAAGCGGGTCGACGGCCGAATGAACACCCGATGAGTCCTCACCGATGAGCACCCCCATGCAGTAACAACCAGGCCAGGGAAGACCCGGGCCGAGAAGGAGCACAGTGCCCGGCAAAGCCCGAGTCCACGAGCTCGCCAAAGAGCTCGGGATGGAGAGCAAGAACGTCCTGACCTGGCTGAAGGAGCACGGCGAGTTCGTCAAGTCGGCCTCTTCCACGGTGGAGGCCCCCGTCGTGCGCAAACTGCGCGAGGCCTTCCCACCCGCCGCCGCCGCCCCGCCCGCCGCCCCGCAGCCGCCCGCCCGCGTAGCTGCCCCGGCGCCCCCGACCGCCACCTCGGCTGCCCCTGCGCCGGCGAGTTCCGCCGGACCGGCGCCTGCAGCACCGGCACCCGCACGTCCGAGCGGACCCGTGCCCGGCCCGGCGCGGCCCGCCCCGGCTGCCGATCTCGCCCCCTCGCCGGCCGCGCCGACGCCTGCCGGCCAGCCGCCCCGCCCTGCTCCGCCTGGCCCGCGCCCGGGCAACAACCCGTTCAGCACGCCCGCGGACGGCACGCCCGGCATGCCGCCGCGGCCTCCGGCGGCCCGCCCGTCAGCACCCGCCCCGAACGCGCCCCCGCGGCCCAGCCCGGGTGCGATGCCGGCCCGCCCGGCACCCGCTCGTCCCGGCGCAGTTCCACCCCGGCCGGGTGGTGGCCCCACCCCGGGCATGCCGCCCCGACCGGGCGCGCCCCGACCCGCGCCGGGTGGGCCCCGGCCCGGCCCGGGCATGTTCCCGTCCCGTCCCGGCATGGGCCCGGCCGGCCCCGGTGGGGCCCGCCCCGGCCCCAGCCCGTTCCCGAGCCGGTCCGGCGGTGGCCCCGGAATGGGCTCGACCCGTCCCGGCATGCCCAGTGGTGCCCGCCCGGGAGGCCCCGGCGGTCCCGGCGGCCCCGGAGGCGCCGGTGGTCCCGGTGGCGCGGGAGGTCCGGGCGGTCAGGGCCGTCCGGGTGCCGGCGGAGGTTTCGCCGGTCGGCCAGGCGGCTTCGCCGGTCGCCCCGGTGGTCCCCGCGGTGGTGCCGGACGCGGTGGAGCGACCCCTGGTGCCTTCGGCCGTTCCGGTGGCGGTGGGCGCCCGGTGCGTGGCCGCAAGAGCAAGAAGCAACGGCGTCAGGAGTTCGACAACCTGGCTGCCCCGACGATGGGCGGCGGTATCGCCCGGGGTAACGGCGAGGCCGTACGGCTGACCCGCGGCGCGTCCCTCGCTGACTTCGCGGACAAGATCAACGCCAATCCCGGCTCGCTGGTGCAGGTCGCTTTCACCGAGCTCGGCGAGATGGTGACCGCGACCCAGTCGTGCACCGACGAGACGCTGCTGCTGCTGGGCAGCCACCTCGGCTACGACGTCTCGATCGTCAGCCCCGAGGAGGAGGACGCCGAGCTGCTGGACCGCTTCGACCTCACCTTCGGCGGCGAGTACGGCGAGCAGGCCGTCCTGGTCTCCCGCCCCCCGGTCGTGACGATCATGGGCCACGTCGACCACGGCAAGACCCTGCTGCTCGACGCCGTCCGCAAGACCGACGTCGTCAAGGGCGAGGCCGGCGGCATCACCCAGCACATCGGCGCCTACCAGGTGCACCACCCGGTCGAGGGTGGGGTGCGCGAGCTCACCTTCATCGACACGCCCGGTCACGAGGCCTTCACGGCCATGCGTGCCCGCGGTGCGAAGGTCACCGACATCGCCGTGCTCGTGGTGGCTGCCGATGACGGTGTGAAGCCGCAGACCATCGAGGCGCTGAACCACGCCCAGGCCGCCGAGGTCCCGATCGTGGTGGCCGTCAACAAGGTGGACAAGCCCGGTGCCGACCCGGCCAAGGTCCGCGGCCAGCTCACCGAATACGGCCTGGTCGCCGAGGAGTACGGCGGCACGACGATGTTCGTCGACGTCTCGGCCAAGGCGGGCACCGGGCTCGAGGAGCTGCTCGACGCGATCCTGCTCACGACCGACGCCGCCCTCGAGCTGCTCGAGGACGCCTCGATCCCGGCGCAGGGCGTCGCGATCGAGGCGCGGCTCGACAAGGGCCGCGGCTCGGTGGCGACGGTGCTGGTCCAGCGCGGCACGCTGCGGGTCGGCGACTCGATCGTCGCCGGCGATGCCTTCGGCCGGGTCCGAGCCATGCTCAACGAGCGGGGCGAGAACGTCGCCGAGGCCAGTCCCGGCCAGCCGGTCCAGGTGCTCGGTTTCACCAGCGTCCCCGGCGCCGGCGACAACTTCCTCGTCGTCGGCGAGGACCGTGTCGCCCGCCAGATCGCCGAGCAGCGGGCCGCCCGCGAGCGCAACGCCGCGCTTGCCCAGAGCCGTGGCCGGCCGACCCTCGAGTCGCTGTTCGACCGGCTCAAGGAGGGCGAGAACACCCAGCTCAACCTCATCCTCAAGGGCGACGTGTCGGGCTCGGTCGAAGCCGTCGAGGATGCGCTGCTCAAGATCGAGATCGATCCCGAGGTCTCGCTGCGCATCATCCATCGCGGCGTCGGGGCGATCACCGAGAACGATGTGACGCTGGCCTCGGCCTCCGACGCGGTCATCCTCGGCTTCAATGTCCGGGCCGAGGGCAACGCCCGCGAGCTCGCCGACCGGGAGCGGGTGGACGTCCGCTACTACTCGGTCATCTACGCCGCGATCGAGGATGTGGAAGCTGCCCTCACCGGGATGCTCAAGCCGGAGTTCGAGGAGGTCTCG
>JBBSKF010000018.1:0-32730 GCA_038256525.1 Mycobacteriales bacterium
GTCGCGGCGATGGCCGCGGCACACGGCAAAGACACTTTCTTGTCGGCGAAGTACCGACGGATCGCGTCCCGGCGAGGCCCGATCAAGGCCATCGTCGCGGTCGAACACGCCATGCTCGTCGCGATCTGGCACATGCTCACCAACGGTACGTTCTACCAGGACCCCGGCGGCGACTACTACACCCGGCTCAACCCCGACAAGAGCAAGCAACGCGCCGTCAACCAACGCCGCAAGATGGGCTACGACGTCACGCTCAGCCCGGTCGAGACCGCTGTGGCTAGGTGAATCTTCGAGTCAGACGTAGTTCCGTGCCAGCTCGCTACTAAAATATTCAGGGACTCCGTCCCTGAAGTTTGGTGCCACAAAATGCGCCAACGCTTGGCCGGTAGCGCACCAAGTCCGGACATCGGCTGGCAATGGTTCTGTCGATTGCACTATTCCAACGCCGTAACTACGCTCAGCCCAGCAACCCCAGCCTCCCGATCTACCGGTGAAGGCGATCACCTCGGCCGAGAAAGCTATGGCGCCGGTGACATCCGTATCAGAGCCTTCGGACAAAACGCTCCAGTAATCAAAATCCGTTGCCATGCACGAAAGTGAGAATGCTGCATAGGTACCGTATTCCCGTCGATAATAATGAGGTTTCGGTTCCAGAACAGAAGCGACCACAGCGGTATCGCCATTCGCGCGAGCAAGCAGCCGAAGAGTTGGCCAAAAGTCAGACGACGCGATATCGTCGAACTCATAGAACCTGGAGGGCTGCATCGGCCTTCGAAAGACCAGATCCGGCAACCGTGCGGATAAGGCGAAGGTATTGGCCAGGAGCCCCTCGATCTTTTCGAAAGACTGGTCGCTTGTCGTGCGAAGACCTGACGTCATCTATCTCTCGAGCCTTATTTTGAGATCGATACTACTGGAGCCGGGGCCGTAGTAGTCAGCTGTGGGACCGCCAGTGCTGCTCGCGTTGTCTCGCAAGACATATCGACGCCCGTCACTCTCGAGAATCGTGACCTTCCCGTCTTTCGAGACCGTCCTGGTCCAGCCGCCATCGACCAGGTTCCGCTCAAAGTCAGCGCGAGTAACGTCGGTTGCTCGATTGGCGAACCTACTACCGGCGCTCGTCACATCGGTGTACTTGGAAATACTTCGTCCTGCGGTGGAGTATCCGCCGCCGGGTAGGCCGATGCTGGCGGCGAGCAGGCCGCCGCTGCCGGCTTTCTCCCAGAAGCTGGCGCAGGGGTCGGTGAAGGTCTTCGCCGTGCTGTAGGCGTCGCTGACGGCCGCCCCGATCTCGATCGCTCCCCAGACGACGGCGGCGACGGCGAACCAGACGATCTGCCCGGTCGGATCGGTGGCGTTGAGCGGGGTGTTACCGGCGTAGGAGTACGGCGCCCCGCTCTGGGCGGCGAGCGGGTCGCGGGTCAGGAACTGGGCGGTGACCGGGTCGTAGTACCGGGCCCGCAGATAGGTCAGACCTGTGTCGCTGTCGCGGTACTCACCGGCGTAACCGAGCGTGATCTGCTCGCCTGTGCTGGTGGTGCGCTGGCCGTAGGCGTCGTAGTCGGCGGTGGCCACGACCGTCCCGGCGGCGTCGGTGAGCAGCCGGGTGCTGCCGATCTGGTCACGGAGGTAGAACCGCGCCGTCCCGCCGGCGTCGATCTGCTCCACCGGCCGGCCACCGGGACCGTAGATGTAGCTGGTGGTCCCGTCGGACAGCAGCAACGGGACCGAGGCGGCCACATCCCAGGTGAAACTGGTGGTGCTGCCAGCGCTGCGCTTGGAGGTACGCAGCCCGTCACCGTCATAGCTGTACGCGGCCTCGATCGGCGGCGCCGGCTTGACGTCGGTCAGCCCGGTCGTGCCGGCTGGCGTGAAACGCGCCGTCGTCGTCCCGTCACCGAGTTGGCCCTCGGCGTTACGTCCCCACCCGCGGACCGTGCCGTCCCCGGCGGCGGCCAGCGAATGCACATACCCGCCGGCCAGCGCGCTCACCCCGGTCAGCCCGCTGACCTTCACCGGGGTGCCGCAGATCTTGCCGCAGCCACCACCGTCACCGAGCTGACCGGTGTTGTTGTTACCCCACGCCCAGGCGGTGCCATCAACCTTGACCGCCATCGCGTGTGTCCCGGCGGCCGCGATCGAAGTTGCCGCGCCGCTGAGCGCCACCGCCAGCGGGGTGCTCTGCGCGCGCCGCGCCGAGGGATTGCCGATCTGGCCGTAGGAGTTGTCCCCCCAGGCGTAGACCGTCCCGTCACCACCGAGCGCGTAGGTGTTGTCACCGCCCGCCGCGACCGCCACGATCCCGACCAGTCCGGCGACCTTGGTCGGGGTCGGGGTCGATGTCGCCGAACCCAGACCCAACTGGCCGGACTTGCCGTACCCCCACGTCCACACCGTGCCGTCACCCTTGAGCGCGACCGAGTGCCCGGCATAACCAGGCAGCCCCCCGGCCGCGACCGAGACGACCCCGCTCAGCCCGGTGACAGCGACCGGTGTCCTGCGGTTGGTGGCCGTGCCGTCACCGAGTTGGTAGGCGTTGTTCAGCCCCCACGCCGAGACGGTGCCAGCCCGCTCGTCTACGGCCAGGGTGTGGTAGTTGCCCGCCGCGACCTGGGTGATCCCGGCCAGCCCGGTGACCTGCACCGGTCGGGTCCTGGTTGTGGTCGTGCCGTCCCCGAGCTGCCCGAAGCCGTTGGCCCCCCACGTCCAGACGCTCCCGCTGGCCAGCGCCGCGCTGTGGACCGCGCCACCGGCGACCTGCCGGGCCCCGCTGACACCGCTGACCTGCCGCGGTGTCGAGGAGTTCGCCGTGGTCCCGTGCCCAAGTTGGCCGCTGCTGTTGCCGCCCCATGACCACACCGTCCCGTCCTGGCGCAACGCCAGGCTGTGATACTGACCGGCCGACAGCAACCCACGGGCGCTCCCGGTGCCTCCGCCGGTAGCCGTGACCAGCCGGTTGGCCTGGTCGTAGCCGTAGCCGACCGCACCGCCGTCCGGGCTCAGCCCGTTGAGCCGGTTCCCCAACGCGTCGTAGGACAGCGGCGTCACCCGACCGGTGCTGTCGGTGTGCGTCAGCGCCTGACTACCAGCGTCGTAGGTCTGGCTCGCACCCGACAGCAACCTGGTGATGTTGCCAGCCGGGTCGTAGCTCAACGTCTTGGTGCCCGCCGACGTGCTCACCGCGGCGAGCTCATCCAGCTGGGTGTAGGCGTAGCTCTCATCCGGCTGCGCCACACCACTGCTGTCGGTGGAGGCGAGCAGCCCCGAGGCTGTGCGGGTGTAGCCGAAACCGGCCAGCGCCCCGGACGGCCCGGCGTGCGCGATGCCAGTCAAGCGGTCGCTGTTGTCGTAGCTGGAGGTCGCGGTGGCGCTGTTCCCGAACGCCTCGGTCACCAGGTTGCTGTTCAGGTCGTAACCGAAACGGGTGGTCGTGCCCAGCCAGTCGGTGACCGAGTCGAAACGCCCGGTCGCGTCATGCCCGCGCTTGACCGTCTGACCGTTGGGATAGGTGATCGCCGTCAGCCGGCCGGCCAGGTCGTAGCCATACCCGACAGCCGCACCAGCGCCGTTGGTCGTGCCGGTCAACCGTCCCAGCGAGTCCCACGTGTAACTGGTCGTGCCGGTGCCGTCCGTCATCGCGCTGCGCCGGCCGAGCCGGTCGTAACCGAAGCTCACATCCGGGGTGGCGGCGTCGGAGAAGTCCACCGCCGTCAGCTGACCGGCCACGTCGTAGGCCGCCGCCGTGGTCCGCCCGGCCGCGTCGGTCGTACCGGTACGCCGACCGGCCAGGTCGTAGCTCATCCGGGTCGTCCGGGCCAACGGGTCGGTCACGGCCTCCAACCGGTCCAGCACGTCGTAGCCGTACCGGGTGATCTGCCCGGCTCCGTCGCGCTGGCTGGTCAGGTTCCCGATCGGGTCGTAGCCGTAGCCCAACGTCGTGGCGTCCGGCCGCCGCACACCAGTGACCCGGTCGTCGGCATCGTAGGTGTAAGAGGTCGCCTTGCCGTCGGCGTCGCGGACAATGACCAGGTTGCGGTTCGGGTCGTAGCCGCGCTCGACCCGGGACCCGATCGGGTCGACCATCGTGATCAGATCACCGAAAGCGTTGTACGTCAGTTGCGTGCGGTGATCCACCGGGCTCGTCCCGGCAACCGTCCCGCGTGGCGACACCGCCGAGGTCAGCCAGCCGAGCACGTCGTAGCTGTAGCTGCTCACCGCGCCACCGGCGTCGGTCGTGCCGGTCAGGTTACCGGCGCCGTCGTAGGAGAACCTCGACGTCCGCCCGCTCGGGTCGGTGATCGCCGTCACGTCACCCGGGCGGGACGGGTCGCCGTAGAACAGCTCGGTGCGTTGCGTCAGGGCCGTCCCGGTCAGCGGGCGGGACACCACCAGCGGGTTGGCGCTGGCATCGTAGGTCATCGCCGAGCTCACCCCGGCCGGGTCGGTGACCGACGTGATCTCATCCAGCGGCCCATAGGTAAACACCGTCCGGCGCCCCAGCGGGTCGGTCTGCGACAGCAAATTCCCCGACCGGTCGAACTCCCGGACGGTCATCTGCCCGTTCGGGTCGGTCGCCGCCACGGCCCCCATTGTGTACGGGTCGTAGCTGAACTTCGCCGTCGCCGCCGACGGCGTGCCCGCCCCCCGAGTCAGCTCGGTGACCAGTCCGTCAAGGTGCTGATGGGTGTCCACCCGGCCGCTCGGATGCGTGACGGTGGTCAGGTTGTCGGTGTAAGCGAACGTCGTGCGCGCTAGACCCGGGTCGGTCTGCTCCACCACCCGCGACTGCGCGTCGTAGACGTTGCGCACCACACCGCCGCGCGGATCGGTCATCGACACCACCCGGTGCTGGGCGTCGTAAGCGAACGACTCGACACCACCGGCGACATCCGTGACCGAGGTCAGGTTGCCGACACCGTCATAGCCGTACGCGACCGTCCGCCCGGCCGGATCGGTCAGCCCGACCACCCGACCGGCCGCGTCATAAGCCAGGCTCAGCACCCGCCCGGCCACGTCACTCATGCTCACCGCGCGACCGGCGGCGTCGCGGGCGTAGGTCAGCGCATACCCGTCAAGGTCCCGCAGCTCCAGCAACCGCCCGGCCAGGTCGAAACGGAAACGCTCCCGCTTCTGCCTGGTGAACGTGAACCCGGTCGCATCCTTCTGCAGCGTGGCGAGCACCCGCGGCGCCGCCGCCGTGTAACCACCCGTCCCGTCAGGGGTGAACTCGGCAACCGCACCTGTTTCCTGATGCACCGTCCCCGCGCCCGCCGCATCGAACGACAGCCGCATCGACAAATTCGACGACCAGCCGAAACCGAACGGACCATCCACACCCGCGGCCAGCGAGTTGAACGTCCGCGCGACATGCAGATCCGGGCCGCGCCCGGCCACCTCGACATCGCCGAACGTGTGCCAGAAGTTGCCTGTCACGCAGTTCACCGGCCAGCCCTCCTGGCACTGCGCGGAATGACGATAGGACGGGTTGCCACCGACATAGCGGCCTGCCCCTGAACCGGTGCCCGACGACCCACCCCCGCCACCGCCGAGGGTCTCGGCCGGCTCCAACGGACCGCCGACCAGCCCCAGGTTGCCGAACCCGAAGATGAACGTGTTCGGGCTGCCAACCGTCGGGCCGTCCGGCGTGTTCGGCTGGCCGAGAGAGTAGACGTCAGCGGCCACCGCGGTCAGCGCGGCGAGCGCCTCCGCCTCCGTCCCGGCCGCCCCGTAGAACGTCCGGAAGCTCTTCGTCTCACCCGGGTCCAACGCCCCGAAACCGAAGTCGAACAGCGCCCCATGATCGGTCGGCCCGACGTCGGTGAAGTTCCCGCTCACCAACGGGAAGACGCCCCCGCTGGTCGTCGATCCAAGCGGGTTCGCGGTCGCGAAACCGTCGTTGTTGTTGTGACGCAGCAGCGGCGAGTCGCCGGTGCGCGCGGTAACGAACTCGTCGAACGCAGTCGGCTCGACATCCCAGTCCATCACCCGGCGATAACGCGCGTCGACGACGGCGGAGCTGATGTTCTTGATGCTGACCGTGACCGCGTAGAGGTTGTCGTCATCCGAGGGCCGGTAGTCGTGCGTCACCTGCAGCGACGTCCCGACGTCGACCACGGACCTGGCCGAGGTCGTCGACGTCGAAAAACTGCGGGTCGACAGGTTCACCACACCATCGGTCGCCACGTTCGCGTATCCGGTCACCCCTGTGGTGGCATCAGCCGCCCCCCAGCCCTCACACAGACACCCCGGAGCGGTGGCCTCCGCGTTCGTCGGCAGATACCGCAGGCCGACAGCGGACGTCCCACCCGACGAGACGGTCCCGCCGCCGACGTTCAGATGCCCCTGCGGGTGCACGCCCAGCTGGATCACACCGTTGTCGATGATCGCGCTGCTCGTCGTGTCGACCAACGTCGATGAGGTGGACACATCGGATGAGGTGCGCGGGCCTGCTGCTGAGGACGTTGGCGAGGACACCGGCGGCCTGGTGTCATTCGGCGTCCCCGGCCCTGGAGCCGCCGATGCCGGCGACACGACGACCGCCGCGACCAGTGCAGCAGCAAGGACGGCAGCGGTCCGGCGTCGGCCATTCGGACGGGTACGACGGTTCACGGTGGTCCCCCCTGACGGCTCCCCCGCGGCGCCGTCGCTGCGAGAAGGTAGCGCCCATCGCCAGCGCACACGGGTTGAATCGGGAAAGTCGGGAAAGTCGGGAAATGTTCACCCGCCCACCGGAGCGGCGCGCTGAGCGTTCACCATGTGTTCAGGGGTCGGCGAGCACGACCAGCAGGTCCCCGACCTCGACGTTGCTGCCTGCGATCGCCACCACCTCGGCGACGACGCCGTCGCGCGGGCTGGTCACGGTCGACTCCATCTTCATCGCCTCGACCACGGCCAGTGCCTGGCCCTTGCTGACCCGCTCGCCCACGGCGACCTTCGGCAGCACCATGCCGGGCAGCGCCGACCCGACCTGCAACGGGTCGGCCGGGTCGGCCCGCCGGGCGCTGCGGCTGGTCACGGTGACCGACCGGTCGAGCACCTGAACGGGGCGGGGCTGGCCGTTGACCCGCAGGTACAGGGTGCGGCGGCCGTCCGCGCCCGGCTCGCCGACGGTCTCGAGCTCGACCAGCACCTCGACCCCGGGCTCGAGGCACACGGTGACGACCCGGCCGGGCTGCAGCCCGTAGAAGAACGCCTCGGTCGGCAGGACGGAGACGTCACCGTGCGCCTCCTGCACCGCCACGAACTCCTTCCACGGCCCGGGGAACAGCAGCCGGGAGAGCACGGCCCGGCGGTCCGGTCCGGACAGGGCGTCGGCGTCCTCCGGCTCCAGTGTCAGCTCGCCATGCAGGACCTCCCGACCGGCGACGGCCTTCGACCGGAAGGGCTCGGGAAAGCCTCCGGCCGGCGTGCCGAGCTCGCCGGACAGGAAGCCGAGCACGCTGGCCGGCAGGTCGTACGCCCCGGGGTCTGCGCGCAGCGCCGCCACATCGACGTCACCGCTGGCCAGGAACAGCGCGAGGTCGCCGACGACCTTGCTGGTGGGGGTGACCTTGATCGGTTTGCCGAGCAGCTCGTTCGCCACCGCGTAGAGCTCCTGCACCTCGTCCCAGCGGTCGCCGAGCCCGAGCGAGATCGCCTGCTGGCGAAGGTTCGTCAGCTGCCCGCCCGGGATCTCGTGGCGGTAGACGGTGCCGGTGGGGGCGCGCAGGCCGGCCTCGAAGGGCGCATAGAGGTCGCGCACCGCCTCCCAGTGCGGTTCGAGCAAGGACAGCGCGGCAAGACTCAGCCCGGTCGCCCGATCGCTGTGGTCGGTCGCCGCGACCAGCGCCGACATGTTCGGCTGGCTGGTGCCGCCGGAGAAGGGGGCGGCAGCGCAGTCCACCGCGTCCACACCGGCGGCGCTCGCGGCGAGCAGCGTCGCGAGCTGGCCACCCGTCGTGTCGTGGGTGTGCAGCTGCACCGGCAGGTCGAACGCCGACCGCAGCGCGGTGACCAGCGTTGTCGCGGCGGCTGGACGCAGCAGACCGGCCATGTCCTTGATCGCCAGCACGTGCGCGCCGGCCTCGACCAGGCCCTCGGCCAGGCGCAGGTAGTAGTCGAGGGTGTAGAGCGGTTCGGCCGGGTCGGACAGGTCCCCGGTGTAGCAGAGCGTGCCCTCCGCGACCTTGCCTGCGGCCTGCACCGCAGCGAGCGCGGGGCGCATCTGCTCCAGGTCGTTCAGCGCGTCGAACACCCGGAAGATGTCGACGCCGGTCGCGGCCGCCTCCTCGACAAAGGCCTCCACCACCCGGTCCGGATAGGGCGTGTAGCCCACCGCGTTCCGCCCTCGCAGCAGCATCTGCAGGCACACGTCCGGGGCCGCCTCGCGCAGCAGGGCGAGCCGCTCCCACGGGTCCTCGTGCAGGAAGCGCAAGGCCACGTCGTACGTCGCGCCCCCCCAGCACTCGAGCGACAGCAGCCCTGGCAGCAGGCGGGCGAGCGCGGGAGCGGCCCCGAGCGCGTCAGCGGTGCGCAGCCGGGTCGCGATCAGGGACTGGTGGGCGTCGCGCAGCGTCGTGTCGGTCACCGCGAGCGCCTGCTGGGCGCGGAGCTCGGCTGCCCAGGCGCGCGGGCCCAGCTCGTCGAGCCTTCGCCGCGAGCCGGTCCCGGAAACACCAGGCAGCGCAGGAAGCTTGCCCATCGGGTCGAGCAGCGGACGGCTCGGACGGGGCAGCCCGTTGACGGTCGCCTCACCGAGGGCGTGCAGCAGCCGGGTGGTCCGGTCACCGGCGACCACCGCCGACGTCAGCTCGGGGTGGTCGGGCAGGAAGGAGGTCGTCACGCTGCCAGCCAGGAAGTCGGGATGCTCCATCAGCCGGCGCAGGAAGTCCAGGTTGGTCTTGACGCCGCGGACCCGGAACTCGTGCAGGGCGCGGCGCGACCGCAGTGCCGCGGTCGCGAGGTCGGGCCCGCGGGTCGTGAGCTTGACCAGCAGCGAGTCGAAGTACGGCGTGATCTCCGCGCCGGCGTAGACCGCGCCGTCCAGCCGCACCCCCGGCCCACCCGGTGACTGGTAGGCGGTGACCGTGCCGGTGTCGGGGCGGAAGTCCTCGGCCGGGTCCTCGGTGGTGATCCGGCACTGCACCGCCGTCCCCCGCACGGTGATCCGGTCCTGCGTCAGGCCGAGCTGCCCCAGCGAGGCGCCACCTGCGATCTGCAGCTGCGCCGCGACGAGGTCGACACCGGTCACCTCCTCCGTGACGGTGTGCTCGACCTGGATCCGCGGGTTCATCTCCATGAAGGTGAAGGCTCCGTCGGCCCCCACCAGGAACTCGACCGTCCCGGCGTTGACGTAGCCGACCGAGCGGGCAAACGCGAGCGCCGCCGCGCACAGCTGCTCGCGAAGGTTCTCGGACAGGCCCGGTGCCGGCGCGAGTTCGACGACCTTCTGGTGCCGGCGCTGCACCGAGCAGTCCCGCTCGAACAGGTGCACCACCTCGCCGTAGGAGTCGGCCAGCACCTGCACCTCGATGTGCCGCGGCCGCTCGACCGCCTGCTCGAGGAAGACGGTCCCGTCGCCGAACGCCGCGGCCGCCTCCCGAGAGGCACTGCTCACGGCGTCGTCGAGCTCCGCCTCGGTCCGCACCAACCGCAGGCCTCGCCCGCCGCCACCCGCGGAGGCCTTGACGAACAGCGGGAAGCCGACCTCCGCCGCGGCCGACGAGGCTCCCGTTCCGTCCGGCAGCGGCAAAGAGGCGCGCAGGACCGGTAGTCCGGCACGGGCGGCTGCGTCGCGCGCACTCACCTTGTCGCCGGTCAGGCGAAGCACCTGCGGCGGCGGGCCGACAAAGGTGATGCCCGCGTCGGCGCAGGCCTGCGCCAGGGCGGCGCTCTCGGACAGGAAGCCGTAGCCGGGGTGCAGCGCATCGGCGCCGGACCTCTTCGCCACGTCGAGCAGCGCCCCGATGTCGAGATAGCCGCGCACCGGGTGCCCGGGCTCGCCGAGCTGGTAGGCCTCGCCGGCTTTGGTCCGGTGCAGGGCCGTGCGGTCCTCGGGGGTGTAGACGGCGACCGTCTTCAGGTCGAGCTCGTGGGCGGCGCGCAGCACGCGTACGGCGATCTCGCTGCGGTTGGCAACCAGGACCTTGTGCACGAGCGAGGTTACGACGCCGACTCTTTGTCGTCGCCGTCGGTGGAGTCAGGCTCGTCGCCGCCCTCGGAGCCGTCGAAGACTCGACTGCCCATGAAGTCGTCCACCTTCAAGGTCAGCAGGTCCTCCCGGCTCACCTTGTCGCCCAGGTCGACCAGCCGCCGAGCCTGTCGCAGCCGCGCCCGTTCCAGCGCGTTGCGCACACTGCGGGCGTTGGCGAAACGGGGCTGGTCACGACGCCGGGTGATGTAGTCCCGGAAGACGGGCCCCGCATCCGGCTCGAGCTGGTAGTTCTCCTTCTTCAGGAACAGCTCCGAGATGCCCACCAGCTCCTCGACGTCGTAGTCGGGGAAGTCGAGGTGATGACCGATCCGCGAGCTCATCCCGGGGTTGGACTCGAAGAACACGTCCATCCGGTCGGAGTAGCCGGCAAGCACGACCACGAGGTCGTCCCGGTCGTTCTCCATCGTCTGCAGCAGGATCTCGATCGACTCCTGGCCGTAGTCACGCTCGTTCTCGGGACGGTAGAGGTAGTACGCCTCGTCGATGAAAAGCACCCCGCCCATCGCACGCTTGACCACCTCCTTGGTCTTCGGCGCGGTGTGCCCGACGTACTGGCCGACCAGGTCGTCGCGGGTGACGGCGATGAGGTGGCCACGGCGCAGGTAGCCCAGCCGGTGCAGCAGCGCCGCCATCCGCAGTGCGACGGTCGTCTTGCCGGTGCCCGGACTGCCGGTGAAGCTCATGTGCAGGTTGGGTCGTTCAGAGGTCAGACCGAAGCGCCGGCGGGCCCGGTCGACCAGCAGCAGGGCGGCGATCTCCGCCACCCGCTGCTTGACCGGCGCAAGCCCGACCAGCTCCTCGTCAAGCGTCCGCAGCACCTCGTCGACCCCGCTCTCGACCCGTTCGGCAGCCAGGTCGAGCGTGGCGTCGTCGCCGA
This sequence comes from Mycobacteriales bacterium, assembly GCA_038256525.1. Lineage (GTDB taxonomy): Bacteria > Actinomycetota > Actinomycetes > Mycobacteriales > SCTD01 > SCTD01. The sequence goes on from JBBSKF010000018.1 coordinate 11,070, forward strand.
GCCGTTCCGGCTCGGCGTCCTTGTCCTTGTCTGCGGCCTTGTCGTTGCCACTCCCCGACCGCGATGCGGCGCCGAACCCCTGCCGGGGCGGTGCCGGCGCCGCACCGGGATCGGAGGGTGTCACTTCGCCGAGTACCGCTCGCCGGCCGGACGGTCGGTGACGTAGGCGTGCATCGTGTAGCGGATGGTGCGGTCGTGAGTCTCCTGCCGCACCAGCCGGAAGCCGGGCTCGGCGCTCGGCCGCTGCACGATGAACGACATCGCGATCGTCTGCCGGTGCATCGCCGCGTCGTAGGCGTTCACCCGGATGTAGGTCTCCGGGTGGGCGTTGCGGGCTTCGTTGATCTCCTTGACGACGCCGGCCGCGTCCTCCAGGTCGAACATCGGCAACGCGTGCATCTCCCAGTAGGTGTTACGGGGGTGCGGGTCGTCGGTGTACTCGATCGACAGCGGCCACTTGTTGTCCAGGGCGTACTGGCACTGCGCCCCGATCTCCTCGTCGGTCAACTCGGGGAGGAACGAGAACTGTCCTTGGGTGATCTTCATGAGGGCTCCTGGCTCAGTTCGTCGGCGTCGCGACGGTGTCGGGCATGTCGGTCGACTCGTAGTTGAAGCTGATATCGCCCCAGAGGCCGAGCGCGGCATCGAGCGCGGCGCTGTGCTTGGCCGCCGACTTGAGGATGTCCTTGCCCTCCTTGAGGTAGTCACGGCCCTCGTTACGCGCCTTGATCATGGCCTCGAGCGCGACCCGGTTGGCCTCGGCGCCGGCGGCGATGCCCATCGGGTGGCCGATCGTGCCGCCACCGAACTGCAGCACGACATCGGTGCCGAGGTAGTGCAGGAGCTCGTGCATCTGGCCGGCGTGGATGCCGCCGGAGGCCACTGGCATGACGCCGCCCATCCGGGCCCAGTCCTGCTCGAAGTAGAGCCCCTTCGACAGGTCGGCCTCGACGTAGTCCTTGCGGCAGGTGTCGTAGAAGCCGGCGGTGGCCATCGGGTCACCTTCGAGCTTGCCGACGACGGTGCCGGCATGGATGTGGTCGACGCCCGCGAGGCGCATCCACTTGGCGATCACCCGGAACGAGACGCCGTGGTCCTTCTGGCGGGTGTAGGTGCCGTGCCCGGCGCGGTGCAGGTGCAGGATCAGGCCGTTGGCCCGGGCCCACTTCGCCATCGACTGAATAGCGGTGTAGCCGACGGTGAGGTCGATCATGATGATGACACTGCCGAGCTCCTTGGCGAACTCGGCGCGCTCGTACATCTCCTCCATCGTGCCGGCGGTGACGTTGAGGTAGTGGCCCTTGACCTCGCCGGTCTCGGCCTGCGCCCGGTTGACCCCCTCCATCGAGTAGAGGAAGCGGTCACGCCAGCGCATGAACGGCTGGGAGTTGATGTTCTCGTCGTCCTTGGTGAAGTCCAGGCCACCGCGGCAGGCCTCGTAGACCACACGGCCGTAGTTGCGGGCGGACAGACCGAGCTTGGGCTTGGTGGTGGCGCCGAGCAGCGGCCGACCGAACTTGCCGAGGTATTCGCGCTCGACAACGATGCCGTGCGCCGGTCCCTGGAAGGTCTTGGTGTAGGCCACCGGGATCCGCATGTCTTCCAGGCGCAGGGCCTTGAGAGCCTTGAACCCGAAGACGTTGCCGATGATCGAGGAGGTCAGGTTGGCGATCGACCCTTCCTCGAAAAGGTCCATGTCGTAGGCGATGTAGGCGATCCACTGGTCGTCGCGGTTCGGCACCGGGTCGACCTTGTAGCACTTGGCCTGGAAATGCTCGTGTGCGGTCAGGCGGTCGGTCCAGACCACCGTCCACGTGGCGGTCGAGGACTCACCCGCGACGGCGGCACCCGCCTCCTCCGCCGGCACCCCCGGCTGCGGCGTGATCCGGAACGCGCACAGGACGTCGGTGATCTTCGGCTCGTAGTCCGGCTCCCAATAACCCATCTCGGCGTAGGGGATGACTCCGGAGGACCAGCGGTCAGCTTTGTCCTTCTTCTCTTCCGACGCCTTCGGCGGCGCCTCTTCCGTAGTGCTCATGACTGTCTCCTTCGGTCAAAGGCCACAATGGCCCTCACGGGGGCGGCTGGTCAATCAAGTGTTCGCAGGGGATCCTGAAACGATGACTTCACCTTTGCCGGTTGTCACCGTCCCACAGCTGCGTAGCTTCCTTGCAGTCGCCTCCACCGGATCGGTACGGCTGGCCGCCGTCGAGCTCGTCGTCACCGAGTCCGCCGTGTCCGCAGCCGTCACCTCCCTCAGCCGTCAGGTCGGGGTGGCCCTGCTGGAACGGCAGGGGCGTGGTGTGCGCTGTTCCCCTGCCGGGCTGGCCTTCGCCCCGTACGCCCGCAGCGTCCTCGGTCTGCTGGCCGAAGGCGCGGCGGCGGCCGCCGGCAGCTCGGACCCGGGGCGTGGCACGGTGCGGGTCGCCGCGGTGACCACGGCTGCCGAGCAGGTGCTGCCCGATCTGCTCGCCCGGTTCCGCGCCGAGCACCCGCACGTGACGGTGCACCTGCAGGTCACCGACAGCCGGGCCGTCTGGGGGGCGTTCACCGCCCATGGGGCGGACGTGGTGCTTGCCGGCCGGCCGCCCGCGAGCACCGACGGCGCCGTCACCCGCGGCCTGCGACCGAACCGGCTGCTGGCGGTGGCGGCGTCGCATGTCGGCGACGACCTCGAGCGCACCACCTGGCTCATGCGCGAAGCCGGCTCGGGGACGAGGGCGACCATGGAGGCACTGCTCGAGGCGCAGGAGCTCCGGCCGCCGCTGCTCAACATGGGCAGCAGCGGGGCTGTGATCGCCGGCGCGGTAGCCGGTCTGGGGATTGCCCTGGTCTCCGAGGACGCCGTGCAGAGCCACCTCGAGCAGGGGGCGCTTCGCGTCGTCGACGTGCCGGAACTTCCGCTGAGCCGGCCGTGGCACCTGGTCACGCGGACCGAGCCCCCAGCAACGGCGGAGCTGTTCACCCAGCACCTGCTGACGCCCGGCGGCCACTTCCGGGTCGTCGAAGCCTCACCCTCGCTCTCCACCAGCGGGGGGAGTACGTTGCCCGCGAGCGTGGCTAGGCTGCCGCTGATATCCGAGGAGGATGCGTGACGCACGATCACACCGACCAGCTGCACAGCACCGCACAGGCCATGGTCGCCCCACCGCGCGGCATCCTGGCGGCTGACGAGAGCCCCGGCACGATGTCCCAACGCCTTCAGAAGGTCGGCGTCGAGCCGACGCCCGAGGCGCGGCGCGACTACCGCGAGATGCTGCTCACGACGCCGGGGCTGTCCGAGTCGGTCAGCGGCATCATCCTGGCTGACGAGACCTTCAACCAGGAGCTGTCCGACGGACGCACCGTGCCCCAGGCGTGCAAGGACGCCGGGGTGCTCGCCGGCATCAAGGTCGACACCGGCGCGAAGCCGCTGGCGTTCTCGCCGGGCGAGACGGTCACCGAGGGCCTGGACGGATTGCGTGACCGCTTCACCGACTACGCGAAGCGGGGTGCCGCGTTCGCCAAGTGGCGTGCCGCCCTCGCCCTGGACGCCGACTTGCCCAGTGAGCGAGCCGTTCTCGTCAACGCCCACGCGCTCGCTCGCTACGCCGCCCTGAGTCAGGAGGCCGGCATCGTCCCGATCGTCGAGCCGGAGCTGCTGATGGACGGCGACCACGACCTGGACCGCTGCGCAGAGGCCACGGCGTACGTCCTGGATGTCGTGTTCATGTCGCTGGTCGCGCAGGGCGTCGACCTCGCCGGCATCGTGCTCAAGCCCAACATGGTGGTGGCCGGCGCAACGTGCGCCACCCAGCCGTCGGCGCAGGACGTGGCCGCCGCGACCGTGCGGGTGCTCGGCGAGCACGTCCCGAAGGAGGTCCCCGGGATTGCGTTCCTGTCCGGCGGTCAGCCGGTGGAGCAGGCCACCGCCAACCTCGCCGCGATGGCGGCGCTGTCGGCGCCCTGGCAGCTGACCTTCTCCTTCGGCCGCGCGCTGGTCGACCCGGCCCTGAAGGCCTGGGCCGGGGACCCCGATCGCTGGAAGGACGGGCAGGCGGCACTCGATGACCGGGTGCGGGCCAACGCCGGAGCACGCGCCAGCTGACTTCCGCGGTCGGTCTCAGCGGGGCAGCGTCACCCGAACGGTCGTGCCCTCGCCCGACCGGCCGGTGACCTGCAGGCGTGCGCCCATGAGCCGGGCCCGGTCGCGCATGCTCGTCATCCCGTGCGTGTCGCCCGCTTCGCCTGAGTCGATACCGCGGCCGTCGTCGCTAACCTCCAGCAGGACCCGACCGCCGTCGTGCGCAAGGCGCAACCAGGCGGCACTGGCGTGGGCGTGCTTGACGACGTTGTGCAGTGCCTCCTGCGCGATGCGGTAGAAGGCCGTCTCCTGCACGGGGTCGAGCGCCGCGTTGTCGACGTCGACGTCGACGTGCACCTCCACGCCGGGCACATCGCGCGCGAGCGCCCGCAGGCTGGCCTCGAGCCCCAGGTCGTCGAGCAGTGGCGGCCGCAGGGCACGCACCGCTGAGCGGGTCTCGGCGGCGGTGAGCAGCAGCAGCTCCTGGGCTCGCCGCAGCTGCTGGGAGGCGGCCGCAGGGTCGTCGGCCAGCGCCTCCTGCGCGGCGGACAGGTGGAACGACAGGGCTGCGATGCGCTGGGCCACCCCGTCGTGCAGGTCGCGCGCGAGCCGGGATCGCTCCTGCTCCTCGGCGTGCACGACCCGGGCGGACAGCGCGCGCTGCTCCTGCTGGCGCAGTGCGAGGTGGCGCAGCAGCCGCGCGGTCTGCACCGTGCCAGCGACCAGCGCCGCGGTCGACTTCACCAGGGCGAGGTCCGCGGCGGTCCAGTCCCTGCGCTGCTCGGTGTGCAGGTTCAGCACACCGACGACCTCGCCGGTCGCGGCGACCATGGGCACCGAGGCCATTGAGGTGAACTCGTCGCCGCGCAGCTGGGGGAAGCGTAGCCACCGTGCGTCGCTCGACTTGTCGACAAGCATCACGGGCGTACGCCGGCTCGCGACCCAGCCGCTCACCCCCTCGCCGACGGGCAGATGAATCGTTCCCACGGCCGCCTCGAAAGGCGGCGTGGCTCCGGCCAGCGCCAGCTGGCGGTCGTCGTCATCGAGGACGTAGACGAAGACCACGTCCACGCCGAGTGTCTCGCGCACCAGGACAGCCACGTGGCCGGCCAGGACGCCGACGTCCGCCACGTCGACGGTGAGGTCGAGCACCTGCTGGAGCAGGTGGTGACCGAGCGACCCGGGCGCCGCCGCGGCCGCGGGGCGCAAAGTCAACGAAACAACCCCTCGCGCAGGGCGACCGCGACGGCCGCCGCCCGCTCGTTGACGTCGAGCTTGCGGTAGAGGCCGCGCAGGTGGGTCTTGACCGTCTCCTCGCCGAGCACGAGCTTGCCGGCGATGGCCCGGTTGGACAGGCCGGCCACCAGCAGCTCGAGCACCTCGCTCTCGCGCTGACTCAGCCCCATCCCGGCTCCGGGCCAGAACTCCCCACTCGCCAGCCGGGCGGCATGCAGGGCCACCCGACCCGCGAGGGTGCTGTCGATGACGACCTCACCGGCGGCGGCCCGCTCGACGAAGGTCGCGAGCTCGGCGCCCTGGACCTGCTTGAGCAGATAGCCCGCGGCGCCGGCCCGCAGCGCCTGATAGAGGTACTGCGGCTCGTCGTAGACGCTGAGCATCACCACCCGCGCCGAGGGCAGTCGGGTGGCCAGCCGCTCGCAGACATCGAGCCCACTGGCAGCGCCCAGCCGTACATCACAGAGAATGACATCCGGCTTGAGATTGAGCGCGATTCTCTCGGCCTGCTCGGCGTTCTCGGCCTCCCCGACGATCCGGATGCGCTGCGTGTGGCGGGCGAGCATGGCGGCCAGGCCCTGGCGTACGACCTCCTGGTCGTCCACCAGCAGCAGTCGCACCGGCCGTGGCACCACGGGACGACTCTACGGGCCGCTTCCCCCATCGGACCCCCTGCTCGGGGGACGTGCGAGGCTGCGACCAGCCGCTAGCGTGCGACCTTCGCCCCGACCAGGAGGTCTTGCCATGCCCGACAAGGAGCTCAAGCTCAAGCGCGCGGGGATGCGGAACAACCGGCCCGTCATGCTCGCCATCGCGGGCGACAGCGCCGCTGGAAAGACGACTCTCACCAAGGGCATCGTCAACGCTCTCGGCGCCGAGCGGGTCACCGCCGTCTGCGTGGACGACTACCACCGGTACGACCGCACCGAGCGCAAGACAAAGTCCTTCACGCCGCTGCACCCGGACTGCAACTACATGGACATCATGGCCCAGCACCTGCAGCTGCTGGCGACCGGACAACCGATCCTCAAGCCGGTGTACGACCACTCCTCCGGCGAGCTGGTCCGGCCCGAGCTGGTGGAGCCGCGGGAGTTCGTCATCATCGAGGGCCTGCTTCCGCTGCACAGCAAGCTTTTGCGGGCGTGCTTCGACGTCGCGGTCTACCTCGACCCGCCCGAGGACGTGCGCATCGGCTGGAAGCTGGCCCGCGACACGTCCAAGCGCGGCTATGAGAAGGACGCCGTGATGGCCGAGCTCGAGCGGCGCGAGCCCGAGTCCGCCGAGCACATCCGACCGCAGAAGGAGCACGCCGACATCGTGGTCCGCTTCGCGCCGATCGAAGGTCGCGACGACCCGAAGAACACCCCGCTGTCCGCCGAGCTGCTGCTGCGGCCGACGATCCGCCACCCCGACCTCTCACAGATCCTGACCGACCAGCGCAGCCGGGCGATGCACGTGAAGATGCTGCGCGACAACGACGGCCGGCCGGTCGACGCGCTGCACGTCCACGGCTACGTCCCCCGCGAGGAGCTCGCTCCGCTGGAGCAGGCCATCTGGGAGGAGTTCGACCTGGGGATGTCGCTGCCCGAGGACCTCGGCGATGCCGGCGGCGGCAACCGCAGCGAGCCCCTTGCCATCACGCAGCTGCTGCTGCTGCGGCACATGCTCATGGCGGTCTGAGGACCGCCCGATCGCGGTGTCAGGTCAGCGGGCGAGGTCTTTGAAGATCGCGACGCCGGCCGCCAGGACCAGCACGGTGACGAGAATGAATCCCCAGTTGGCACCTGTGGCGAGCGTGCCTGCAGCAACGGCGACCGCGAGAGCCATGAGGGTGAAAGGAAGGGCCATGACCGTGAAATGCCCGATCGTCTCGGGCATGACACCTCGGCGGCGCTGACGACACCGGACTGTCATGTCGGCGCGAGAAGCTGCCATCCGTCGACACCGCGGCCCGACCGATACGCCGACGCCTTCCCGGAGTTGACCGAACGGGAGCGGGGGATCCTCCGCCTGCTCGCTGAGCAGCGGACCACTACCGAGATCGCCGCCAAGCTGTCGCTGACCCCCAAGACGGTGCGCAACCACGTGTCGAACATCTTCGCCAAGCTCCAGGTCGCCAGCCGGGCGGAGGTCATCATCCGGGCTCGGCGATGCGGGTTACGGTGCATCATCCCGCTGAGAGTCCGGGACGCGAGTGCGGCAGCCACTGGACCGGCGACACCTGATGCCAGGTCATCGCCGACTGGCGTTCTCAGGCGAACAGCCCTCGGATGTCCTCGGCCGTCAGCACGCCACCAGCCATCGCGCCGTCGTCGACCACCCGGGCGAACAGGTCACGTTTGCGCTGCTGCAGGGCGACCACCTTCTCCTCGATCGTGCCGGACGCGACCAGCCGGTAGACCATCACCGTCTTGTCCTGGCCGATGCGGTGCGCGCGGTCGACGGCTTGCGCCTCGGTCGCCGGGTTCCACCACGGATCGAGCACGAAGACGTAGTCAGCCTCGGTCAGCGTCAGGCCCACCCCGCCCGCCTTGAGGCTGATGAGGAAGACCGGAGCATCGCCGCCGGTGAACTCGGCGATCCGCTTCGGCCGGTTGCGGGTGCGGCCGTCGAGGTAGCAGTGCCCGATGCCTTCGGCGTCGAGCCGGGCTCGGACCAGGGACAGGAAGCCGGTGAACTGGCTGAAGACCAGCACCCGGTGTCCCTCGGCGGCGACTTCGTGTAGCTGCTCCATCAGGACGTCGATCTTGCTCGACCGGATCCTCCCGGCGTGCTGCTCGTCGACCAGGGAGGGGTCCAGGCTCAGCTGGCGGAGTAGAGTGAGCGACCGGAAAATCTGGAAGCGGTTGCGCTGCAGGTCGTCCAGCAGCCCCAGCACCCGCTGCCGCTCGCGCTGCAGGTGCTTGTCGTACACCTTGCGATGCTGCGGGTTGAGCGTCACCTCGAGGATCTGCTCGATCTTGGGCGGCAGGTCGGTGGCGACCTGATCCTTGGTGCGGCGCAGCATCAACGGCCGGATGCGCCGGCGCAGGGTCGCCAGCTGCTCAGGCGAGGAGCCGCTCTCGATCGGCCGGCGGTACAGCTCGTGAAAGCGCTGCGGGTCGGGGAACAACCCCGGCGCGGTGATCGAAAGCATCGACCACAGGTCCATCAGCGAGTTCTCCAGCGGAGTTCCGGTGATCGCCAGCTTGAAGGGCGCGGGCAGACGGCGCGCGCACTGGTAGGTCTTCGCCTGGTGGTTCTTGACGAACTGCGCCTCGTCCAGGACCAGCCCGCTCCAGGTGATCGCGCGGTAGGCGTCCTCGTCGATGCGGAACAGCGCGTACGACGTGACGACCAGGTGCGCACCAGCAGCCTGATCGGCCAGCGCGCGCCCGCTCCGATGCTCGGTCTCGGTCACCGCCACGACGGCCAGGTCGGGGCAGAACCGCTCCGCCTCGCTCGCCCAGGTGGCCACCACGCTGGTCGGGGCAACGATCAGCAGCGGACCGGCCTCCCCACCCAGGCTCCCCTCCTCATAGGCCCGGGTCGCCATGGCAAGGGTCTGCAGGGTCTTTCCCAGGCCCATGTCGTCGGCCAGGATTCCGCCCAGCCGGCAGTCCCAGAGCAGCGCCAGCCAGTGGTAGCCATCCAACTGGTAGGGGCGCAGGGTCGCCTGCAGCTTCAGTGGCGGGTCCGGTCGCGGCAGCTCGTCAAGCGCGAGTAGGCCGCCGACCGTGCGGGACCAGCGCTCGCTCTGGTGCTGGACCACACCCAGGCCCGCCAGCTCCTCCCACAGTCCCGCCTGATAAGCGGTGACGCGCAGGCCGGAGCTCTCCCGGTCCTGCAGCGACCGGGCCTCCTCGATGATCCGGCGCAGCGCCCGCAGCTCCGGGCGGTCGAGCCGGAACCACGTGCCGCTGTCCAGGATCAGCTGTTCCTCACCCAGGGCGAGGGCCGCGATCAGCGGGCTGAGCGGCACCGACTGCCCGGCCACGGAGACGTCGACGGACAGGTCGAACCAGTCCGGGTGTCCGTCCGCGGCGTCGGACGCGGACACGGCGATCAGCGGCGCGTCCGCGGTCTCGGTGTAGGCGGCTGGGGTCCCCGTCACCCGCACCGTCACGTCCTCGCGCTCAAGCAGGGCGGGCAGCGTCTGGTTGACGAAGTACGCCGTCCCGATACCGGTGAGCAGGGCGGACGCCGCCAGTCGCCGCCGGCCCTCGTCGTCCTCCCACCTCCCTGGCAGGTCCGGCAGGTCGGCGAGGCCGATGAGGAGCGCCTTCTCGGCAGTAGCGTCGCGGGCCACCTCCGCGCCGCCGTCTCGCTCCGTCCCGTCTTGCTCCACCCCGTCTTGCTCCACCCCCCCGAGCGGAACGAGGACGGCCTGCCCCTCGACCGCATAGGCGAATGACCAGCGCAGAGCGGTGCGGTGCCCCGGCTCGAAAGTGACGTCCAGGGAGAGGGTCGGGGGCTCGATGTCCGGGAGCTCGACACTGCCGTCACTGCTCTGCACCGCGACCCGCTGGCGCAGGGCGGGGTAGTAGCGGTTGAGGAAACGGGGTGCCTCGGCAGCCGGGATGCGCAGCGCACCGGAGTCCAGCAGGCGGGAGGTGGCCGCGTCCAGGGGCGGGTCGAACCGCGCGAGCAGCAGCTCTCCGGGCGCGTCCACGAACAGCCCGTGCGCCGGACTGCCGACCAGGCACCGCCGGCCGGCCGGCAGCTCGTCCGGTCCGGGCAGCCGGACGGTCGGAGTGAGCTCGAGGTCGGCATCCGCCCCCACTCGTCGGACGTCGAGCAGCACCCCTGCCGGCTCGTTCGACAGGCGGACCGGCTGGTCGACCTGCATGCCGACCAGCGCGATGGCGCAGGCCTGCGCCTCCGCCAGCAACCGCCATGCGCCCGGGCCGAGGTCGTCGAGGTGGATCGAGACGTCGCTGTACGGCGAGTGGTACGCCGTCTGACGGCCGCGGAACATAGCCAGGATCGAGCGAGCCACCGCCCGCTGCTCGGGTCGTGCCTGGACCGAGCCGGAGGGGGTGTGATAGCCGTCGAGTTCGCGCCAGGACATACCGGTCCTGACCCAGCGTCCACCCTTGCCCTGTCGTACGGGGCGCAGTCTCAGCCGCACCGGCGCGGCGCCGACCAGCTCGAGCTGCAGACCGAGTCGGGGAAGCTCGGTCTGGCGGTCGACAGGACGGACGACGGCGGCGAGCCGGCCCTCCCAGGAGCTGACCGGGGTCTCGGTCACCGGCAACCGACCTCGGGTGGCCAGCAGCACGGCGGCGACGTGCTTGCAGTCGACCTGCATCGGACAGGTGCAGTGCCCGGTCCAGTCAACCGGACCGCCCGGTCGCGCCGGGTGCGCCCGGACCAGGGTCGAGTAGCTGCGGGAGTAGCTGCCACGGACGGTGGCCTGCAGCAGCTGGCCCCGCGCCCGCGTCGTCACGCTCGTCACGGCGAGATCGCGCGCGTAAGCCACCCCTCGGGCGTAGGTGTCGGCCCCGAACCGGGTCCGCATCGCCTGGTCGGTGCAGTCCGCGAGCCACGACGGCGGCGGCCCCTCGAAGGTCATCTTCACGCCCAACTCCAGAACGGTGCGCATCCGGACCCGCCGTGCGGTCCCCTCATCAATCCGGTCAACCTAGGCCGACCCTCCGACAGGAGGTGTCCGCCACGCCGCCGGTCCGCGGCGAGTCACGGGTGCAGCGGCACGTCGAGGCGGTCCGGTCGGTGGTCCTCGCAGTACTGCGGCGCCCGTTGGCCCAGCAGCGGCTGCCCGGCACGTCGGGCGCGGTGCCCCTGCTCCCACGGCCACCGGCCTCGACCGTCCGCCCACGCCAACTGCAGCGCACGCACGGTGTCGCCGTACACCGCAGTCGCGAGCAGCAGGTGGTCCGGTGGGCGCTCGACAGTTACGGCCTCCATGACGAACGGCCCGGAGTGCAGCGCCTCCCCCGGCAGCACGACGCTCTCGTCGAGCATGTACGCCCCCCAAAGGTCGACCAGCCGGGCGGCGTCGGCACGGCGGGCACCTGTCACGATGAGCTCGGGTAGACCGTGACCGGTCAGGCCGATCGAGTAGCTGAACTCGGCTAGGCACGCTGAGCCGGTGACACTCTGCACCACGAAGCGCTCCCGCGTCAGGCGGCTTCGTACGTGCTCCAGGTGGTCTTCCACCGTCAGGTCAGGTCGGTTGCACAGGTCACACACAAGGGCCTCCTCAGGGATCGGTGCGACCACCGTCCTGCCGCCGTACGACAGACCTGGGCGCTGTCCACAGGCCACCTCCTCGCGCTGGGCATGGGAGGTCAGTCGAGTCCCGGGCGACGCTGCGGGTCCCGAGCAATGGTGGGGGTCGGCTGCCGACTCCGGCGCTCTACCTCAGCGCGCAGCCGGAGCAGAACCGCACGACGTACGACGGCTCCAGGCGGTGCGCGAGCGAGGCGAGGTCCAGCAGTGGCTGCAGCTCTTCCTCCGGGCCGTCTCCGCCCAGGCCGCCGACGCTGTCACCCGGGCCGAGGAACCTTGTGGACCCGCGCGAGGAGTTCCGCTCCCGACTTCGCGGTAAGCGCAGCCGCGCCACGGAGGTGGTCGACCTGCTGTTCGGCAACCCCGTCATGACGGTACGCATCGTGCTGAACCGACTCGAGTGACACCGCAGGGAGCCGCCTTGCTCCTGCGCCAGCTCGTCGAGGCGAAGATCCTGGACGAGGCCCGCACCGGACAGGCCGTCGCCCGGGCCTTGATGAGCGTTCTGGTCGACTGACGCATCCGGGCGTCATGGCAGTATGCGCACCGTGACGCTCACCAGGCTGGTGCATCAGGTCCGAGAGGTCGGCTTCGGAGAGCGGACCAGCTTCGCCGACGGGGTGCTGACCGTCTCACCCGAACAAGCCCGCGGAGTGCTGGCCGACGAGGCACTGGCCAGCGTCGAGCTCTCGTGGGTCTCGCCGGGCCAGAGCGCCCGCATCGTCAAGGTCCTCGACGCCGTCGAGCCACGGAGCAAGGGGCCTGGCGGGGGCGGCATCTTCCCCGGCTTCGTCGGTCCCGCGCGCCCGCAGGGCAGCGGCGAGACGCACGTGCTGCGAGGCGCCACCGTGGTCACGGCAGGATTCCTGCCGCGGGCGCAAGAGGCGCTGGTCGACCTCAGCGGGCCGGCGGCAGCGCTGTCGCCGCTGGGTGCGACCCACAACCTGGTCGTCGAGTTCACCCCCGCGCAGGGAGCACCGTGGGAACGGGTGGACGCGGCGCTGCGCCGCGGCGCGCTTCGGCTGGCAGCCGCGCTGGCAGAGGCGTCCCTGGACGCGGAGCCTGACGCCGTCGAAGAGTTTCCCTCGCCCTCAGCCGGGGCCAGGGGTGGGGACCGTCCCCGGATCGGCGTGGTCACCAATCTGCAGACCCAGGGCTCGTTCAAGGACGTCTTCGTCTATGGGCGCAGCTTCGGCGCCGGCTTGCCCACCCTGCTCGATCCCGGTGAGCTCGACGACGGTGCAGTGGTGAGCGGGCAGTTCGGCCACCCGGCCTTGAAGAACCCGACCTTTCTGCACCAGAACCATCCGGTGGTGGCCGAGCTGCGGCGCCGGCACGGCACCGACGTGGAGTTCGCGGGCCTGGTCATCTGTCCGGAGCCCGTCGAGCAGGGCGCCAAGGAGCTGATCTCGCTGTTCGCCGCGAGGGTGTGTGCGGCCGCGGGCTTCGACGCTGCCATCGTCACCAAGGAGGGCGGCGGCAACGCCGACGCCGACGTGGCCCTGAAGATGGACGCGCTCGTCGACCTCGGCATCGAACCCGTGGGGCTCTACGCCGAGATGGCCGGGGTGGACGGCACCGGCCCCTCGGTGGTCGTGGCACCCGAGCGGGCCACGGCGATGGTCAGCACGGGCAACTACGACCATCTCCTGCAGTTGCCGGAGATGGAGAGGGCGTACGGCGGGGAGCAGTTCGCCCTGGTGAAGGCCCCGGCGACGGCCTCGTTCGAGGTGCCCACTGCCGTGGTCTACTGCGCTCTCAGTCCGCTCGGCTGGGGCCGCATCGCCGCCCGCTCCGGCTGAGGTTTACCCTTCCGGACGGATGGGCCTGGATCGCCGTTGGAGGTGTCAGTCATGGCCAGGATCGTGCACTACATCAACCAGTTCTTCGCCGGCGTCGGTGGTGAGGATTCCGCGGGAGCCGGGCCGGTCCTGCTCGAGGGTCCGGCTGGACCGGGTCGGCGGCTGGCCGAGCTGGTGGCACCCGAGCACGAGATCGTGGCCACCGTCTGGTGCGGGGACGACGTGGCGGCCGACAAGGTCGATGAGATCCTCGGCCTGGTGCGCTCGGCCGACCCGGACCTGGTGGTGGCGGGTCCAGCGTTCACCAGCGGCCGCTACGGCCTGGCGTGTGCGCGGGTGGTGGCCGCTGCCCACCAGGCAGGGGTGGCCAGTGTGGCCTCGATGCACGAGGACAACCCGGGGCTGGACGAGGCCGGTGCGGCGGCCGTGGTGGCCAGCGGCGAGGTGGCCCGACGCATGGCCCCCTCCCTGGAGCGTCTGGCCGCCGGCGTCGGGCGCCTGCTCGCCGGCCACACGCTGACCGCCGAGGACGGGCGCATCGGCAAAGCGGCCCGACTGACGGTCGTGACCGATGACAACGCGGCGACGCGCGCCGTCGACCTGGCACTTGTCCGGCTCGGGGGCGATGCGGCCGCGACCGAGATCCCCCTGCCCCGCTTCGACCGGGTCACGCCGGCGGCGCCGGTTGCGGACGCCTCCACGGTCATGCTTGCGCTCGTGTCCGAAGGTGGGCTGGTCGTCGCCGACAACCCCGACGGCCTTGAGTCCGCCCGCGCCACGAAGTGGCTCCGCTACCCCCTCGAGAATCGCGACGCCCTGGCCGCTGGGGACTACATGTCGGTGCACGGCGGCTTCTCGACCGCCTGGGCAAACGAGGACCCGCACCGCATCCTGCCCCTCGACGCCGTGCGCGAGCTCGAGGCCGAGGGGGCGATCGGCGGGCTGCTCGGGGAGTACTTCGTCACGACGGGTAACGGCACCTCGGTGGCCAATGCCCGCCGGTTCGGCGTCGAGTGGGCCGCTGACCTGCGCCGCTCCGGCGCGCGGGCGGCGATCCTGACCGCCACTTGAGGTACGGGAACGCGTTGCGGGTCAACGCTAGCGAAAGAGTTGGAACGGGCCGGGATCCCCACCGCGGTGCTCTGCAATCTGGTGTCGATCGCCGAGCGGGTGGGGGCGCCACGCATCGTGCGCACCCGGGGCATCCCGTATCCCACGGGCGACCCCTCGCTCGACGCGGATGCGGAGAAGCGGTGGCGCCGTCAGCTTGTCGACTGCGCACTCGAGGCGCTGCAGACCGCGGTGCACGAGCCCACGGTCTTCGAGCCCGGCGAGACTCGGGTGGCCGCAGCGGCAGGGGTGGACCATGCCTGAGGTGGTGATCTCGGGCGGCACCCAGGTGCTGGCCCACGTGCCCTCCTTGGCTCGCCATGGGTCCAAGCCCCGCCGGGAGCTGGCCAAGTCGGCCGAGGTGGCCGCCCAGTTCACCTCGTCGTTGCGCAGCTTCGATGATGCGGTCGCCTATCCCGCCAACCAGGCGTACGTCAACGCGCTGCACCCGCGCGACCTGCCGGCCCGGCCCTGGTGGCGTGACGGCGCAGCCGACGGTGCCTCCCGCTGGAGCCGCTCGGGCGAGATCATGCCGGAGGCCGAGTTCCTCGGGCTGTTGGCGGCCGTCGACGACTTCGACCTGCTCACCCTCTCGGGCGACGTCGCCGCGCGCGCCGCCGCTGACCTTGCCCGCCACCCCCTCGCCAAGCGGCTGGACCTCGAGCGGGTGGAGCGCTCCGGCGGTGACGTGGACGCGGTGGCTGCCGAGCCCGGAGCCCTGAGCGTGATCGACAACGGGGCCGCCTTCCGGTGCGGGCAGCTCGACGACGAGGCGCTCGCCGCCCACGTACTGCTCGACAATCTGGCGGCCAAGGCAACTGCCACTCTGGCGCTGCTGCACCTGCTCGAAACCAAGGGCATCGACCCGACCTCCATCGACTACGTCTTGGGCTGCGGGGAGGAGGCCATCGGCGACCGCTACCAGCGAGGCGGTGGAAACATGGCCAAGGCCGTCGCCGCCGCCGCCGGGCTCACCCAGGCGTCGGGAGCCGACGTCAAGAACTTCTGTGCCGCGCCCGTTCCCGCGTTGGTCATCGCCGCCGCCCTCGTGTCGGCCGGGGTCTTCGGCCGGGTGGCGGTCGTCGCCGGCGGTTCCATGGCCAAGCTCGGGATGAAGTTCCAAGGCCATCTGAAGAACCAGATGCCCGTGCTCGAAGACATGCTCGGCGGGACGGCGACGATCGTCGAGGCCGACGACGGCGCCTCCCCCCGCATCCGGCTGGACAGCGTCGGCAAGCACCCGGTGTCCGCAGGCGGGTCCAACCCGCAGGTGATGGAGGCGCTGGTGGTGAAACCCCTGACGAGCCTGGGCCTGCCGATGACAGCCGTCGACGACTACGCCACCGAGTTGCACAACCCTGAGCTGACAGAGCCGCAGGGAAGCGGCAACGTCCCCGAGCGGAACTACCGGATCATCGCGGCGCTTGCGGCGCGAAAGGGTGACATCGCCAAGGAGGACATCGCCGCTTTCGTCGCCGAACGGGGGATGCCCGGCTTCAGCCCGACGCAAGGTCACCTCGCCTCGTCGTTGTGTTACGTTCCGCACGCGCTGGACCGGCTGACGACCGGCTCGGCAGACCGGGTAATGCTGATCGCCAAGGGCAGCCTGTTCCTCGGCAGGGTGTGCCAGTTGTCGGATGGAATGAGCGTGATGCTGGAACGGAACAAGGTGTCCACGTGACCGGCTCTGCCGGCATCGTGGACGCGACAAAGGATGACTTTCGAGACCTGGTCTCCGAAGGCACCGTGCTCGTCGACGTCTGGGGACCCCAGTGTCAGCCGTGCAAGGTGCTCCTGCCTCACGTCGAGGCTCTCGCCGAGAAGTACGCCGGCGACATGAGGGTGGTCAAGCTGGAAGCACCCAAGGCCCGTCGGCTGTGCATGGAGCTCGGCATCATGGGCCTGCCTGCCTTTCTGTTGTTCCGTGACGGTGAAGAAGTCAGTCGGTTGGCCGACCCTTCGCTGTCGCCGCAGGGACTGAACACATGGTTGGACGAACAGCGGAAGGAGGTGAGTTAGGCATGCTTCAGAACCGTAAGGTCATCGCTCTCGGAGAGCGGGACGGCATCTCAGGAACGGCCATCGAGGCCTGCGCCAAGGCGGCCGGAGCCGAGGTGGTCTTCGTGGCCACCGAGTGCTTCGTTTGAACGGCGTCTGGAGCCATGGATCTGCAGAGCCAGGAGGCCATCCTCCGGCTCACTAAGGCCAACGATCCCAAAGAACTGATCGTGCTGCTTGGGGCCCCCGATCCGGAGGCCGCCGAGATCTCAGCCGAGACGGTGATCAAAGGGGATCCGGCTTATGCAGGTGCCTTGGCTGGGGCCCAGTTGGGCCTCGAGGTGTACCACGTGCTGGACGACGTCGTGAAGGCTGATGTGCCGGACGACGTCTGGGAAGAGCAGATCGGGCTGATGTCCGACGTGCTCGACGCCGAGGCCTTGACGGCTGCGGTGCGCTCGATGCGATCCTGAGCGCCGGCTGACCGGGCCGGGCGCTCCGCGGCGCGCCGAGCGTGGGACAGTGACCGGACCGCTCACCCTACGACGGGTGATCGGTTCGGGGCAGAACCGGCGTTGCCGGAGCCCCCGTCAGTCCGGGAGGGGCGCATGAGCAAGGACAAGGGCGGCCGAGCCGCCAAGAAGCCCAAGGCAGAGAAGAACATCAAGTCGACCGGTCAGACGCCCCCTCCTGGTAGCGGGGCGGTCAGCGGCAGCACGGCGAAGGGGAAGAAGTAGCCGAACATGCAGCAGGTGGTCGCGTTTGCCACCCAGAAGGGGCTGGCACTTCTGAGCAGCCACTGAACGGCCAGGAATAGGAGAGGACCGGAGGCAACACCGCCATGCTCACACAGAGGGTTCTGCGAATGCGCGCTGGACGTTTCAGGCGCTACGGATCTTGGTAGATGTCGTGGTCCCCGATCCGTCGCCATACGCACAGCAAAGCGTCGCCGTCCTTGACGAACTCGAAGGTCGCTCGCCCGTCCGGTCCGGTGAATGACCATGTCATCTCCCAGATGCTCTTGGTTCCGGACATCTGGGACACACGCAGATTCGCTGGCCAGACCGTCGCGCGATCAGCGGCGTGCGCATCGCACGCTTGGCTGACGTCCGGGATGCGTTCGCGAAAGATCAGCTGATGCTCCTTCGCTAGTCGCTTCCAGTCGCGGTCGAAGGCGGGGGTTGTGCGGAATCTCAACGCGGGGAACCGGCGGAGCAGTCCTGCACGTCATCAGCCGTGGCGACGCCCGGCGTGATGTCGGTGGCCGTTTCTTCGGCGGCGTCGAGGTGCCCAAGGAATGCGTTGGCGTCCGCGTGATCGGTGAACTCACCCCGAGCCAGATGGGCGTCTACTTCACGCTCGCGAGCTTGCCAGTCCTCGGTCCAGAAGTACGCCTGGCCTGCTGGGACGGCGACGAGAGGACGCACCTCAATGACACCGTCCTCGCGCTCGGTGATCTCGACCTGAGCGCCAGGCTTGTCCAGCGCGTACTTGCGACGCAGGCTCGGCGGAAGCGCAACCGTGCCGCGCGACTGGATCGTCAGGTAGCCGTGAAAGCCAGGCGTCTCGGCGCTCATGCGTTCAGTGTCGGCATCTGCACCGTTGCTGTCAAGCAGCAATGCTGCGATGCAGCCCGAAGGGGCTACGGCGGCCATCCCACGGTCCCAAACTGAGGAGATTTAGCCGCCGAGGCGGAGGGCGAGGGATTCGAACCCTCGAGGAGCTTGCACCCCTAGCGGTTTTCAAGACCGCCGCCATCGGCCTCTAGGCGAGCCCTCCCGATGAGCCGACTCTAGTGCCGCGCCGGACGCACGCGTGCCGCCGCACGCGACAAATAGTTTGTCGCCGCCCCGCCGCTCCTCCATGGTTCACCGGTGGGTGAAGAAGAGATACCGCTCGGCGACTCGCCGGCGGTCCGCGTCGGCGACACCGTTCGGCGTCCGTGTGAGCCGTGGACTCCGGGTGTTCACGCCGTGCTGCGCCACCTCGAGAAGGTCGGCTTCAAGGGCGCGCCGCGCGTCATCGGCATCGACGAGCAGGGTCGGGAGGTGCTGACCTACTTGCCCAGCGAACCGACCTGGCCCTACACCGAGAGGGCACTGGTCGGCACCGCTCAGCTGCTGCGCAGCCTCCACGACTCGCTGGACGGGTTCACCGCTCCGGTCGACGCGGTGTGGGCCCTGCCGGACAACTGCGGGCCGGGCTACCGCTTCGGGCACAACGACGTCGGCCCGCCGAACACGGTGTATGCCGACGGCGTGCCCTACGCCTTCATCGACTGGGAGCTCGCCGGCCCGGCGCCGGCGCTGAACGACGTGATCTGTGCAGCTGTCAACCTGGCACCGCTGCGGCCGGACCACTTCTGCCGTGCGGTCGGCTTCTCCGAGCTGCCCGACCGCGGCGCGCGCCTGCGGCTCTTCTGCGACGCGTACGGACTGACCGACCGCTCGGGGGTCGTCGATGCCGTCGTGACATTCATGCAGGACGGCCTCGTCGAGCTCGTCGAGCTCGGTGGCGCCGGCGTGCTGCCGTTCTCCAGGTATCTCGCCAGAGGGGAGGACCGCCACCTGCGCTGGGACCTCGATTGGGTCCTCGCCCACCACAGCGAGCTCGAGCGAGCGCTCGAGCAACCTGACGATCAGAACGTCCCGGCCGCCGGCACTGAGCGGTGTCGGTCGGGGTCGACCACCGAGTAGCACCGGATCTCGGTGGCCTTGACCGCCGCCCACACCGGCGCGCCGACCGTCAGATCGAGATCGGCCACCGCGGCTGCGGTCACGTCGGCGAGCACCGCTGGCGCCGAGTCGATCTGCACCCGCACCGTGTCGGCGTGCTGCTCGAGCCCGGCGACCCGGCCCTGCCAGGTGTTGCGGGCCGAGCCCTCCGGCCGATCCCGGAACAGCACGACGGCCGACGGTGGGAACACCGCGAAGACCTCCCCCTCGCAGCTGTCGGTCGTGACGAGCGACCCGCCGCCCTCCACCGCAATGCCGCCCCCGCGGGCGCGTCCGCGATAGAGGTTCAGCCCGACCAGGCGGGCGACATAGTCCGTACGAGGAGCGCGCGCCACCTCGGCGGTCCGGCCCCGCTGGACAACCCGGCCGTCCTCGATCACGACAAGGGAATCCGCCAGCACCATGGCATCGAGCGGATCATGGGTGACCAGCAGGGTGCACCCGCCGAAGTCGGCGAGGTGCCGGCGCAACTCCGTTCGCACCTCCATCCTGGTGCTGGCGTCCAGCGCGGCCAGTGGCTCGTCGAGCAACAGCAACTGCGGCCCCGGCGCCAGCGCCCGGGCGAGCGCGACCCGCTGCGCCTGCCCTCCGGACAGCGCCCCCGGCTTGACGTGGGCCAACGCAACCAGCCCCATCCGGTCCAGCCAGTCCCGGGCCTGGTCCCTGGCCGACCGGCGCGGCACCCCCGCGGCGCGCAGCCCGAAGGCCACGTTGTCGACGGCCGACAGGTGCGGGAAGAGCAGGTAGTCCTGGAACACCATGCCGACCCCGCGCTCGGACGCCGGAACGAAGACGCCGACGCCCGGGTCGTCCAGGCATCGGCCGGCGAGCGTGATGCTCCCCCCGCGCAGCGGCACGAGACCGGCGAGCGCCTGCAGCGCGGTGGACTTGCCCGCGCCGTTCGGACCGAGCAGCGCCAGCACCCCGCCGGGCTCGATCGCCAGGTCGACCTCGAGCGAGAAGTCCGCGCGCCCGACCCGCAGGTCCGCGGCCAGCCCGGGCACGCCGGTCATGTGGCGCTGCCGGAAAGCCATCGGTCGCGCAGGCTGACCAGCACCACGACGGAGACGGCGAGCAGCACGAGCGACAGGACGATGGCGGCGGGCGGGTCGGTCTCCAACGCGAGGTAGACCTCGATCGGCATCGTGCGGGTGACCCCGGGGAAGCTGCCGGCGAAGGAGATCGTGGCACCGAACTCGCCGAGCGCGCGGGCGAAGCACAGCACCGCACCGGCGCTCACCCCCGGCGCGATCAGCGGGAGCGTCACGCGCCGGAAGATGAGCGATCGTGACGCGCCCAGCGTCGCGGCCGCATCCTCGTACCGCCGATCTGCACCGCGCAGCGCACCCTCCACCGCGATCACGAGAAAGGGCATGGCGACGAAGGTCTCGGCCAGGATCACCGCCGGTGTCGTGAACGGCAGCGTCACCCCGAACCACGCATCGAGGTACTGCCCGAGCAGCCCGCGCCGGCCGAGCAACAGGAGCAGCGCCACCCCGCCGACCACCGGAGGCAGCACCAGCGGCACCGTCACGAGCGCGCGGAGCAGCCGGCGCCCACGGAACTGCGCACGCGCGAGGACCCAGGCGAGCGGGATGCCGAGCACCATGCTCAGCACCGTCGCCGATGTCGCGCACACCAGCGAGAGCCGCAGCGCCTGGCCGACCTCGGCGCTCAGCAACGCTCCCGGCAGGGTCGTCCACGGGGCCCGGACGACCAACGCCACCAAGGGCAGCACCAGGAACGCCGCCGCCAAGGCCGCCGGGACCAGCAGCACCGGGGGCAGTCCGATGCCGCGGTCAGGGGAGCTCGAAGCCCGCATCTTCAAGGGTTCGTCGCCCTTCACTCGACAGGACGTACGCGGCGAAGACCTCTGCGCCGGGAGCATTCGGCGCCGAGGTGAGCGTCACGAGCAGGTAGTCGCTCGCGGCCTGCTCGGCCTCGGGGAAACCGATCCCCCGCACCTTGCTCCCCGCCGCGAGAACATCGGTCCGGTAGACCAGCGCCGCGTCGACCTCGCCGAGCACCACCTTGCTCAACGCCGCCCGGACGTCCTGCTCGAGGGTGTCGGGGGCGGCCCGGATGCCGGCCGCCGTGAAGGCCGCTGCGGCAGCGGCTCCGCACGGGACCGCGGCGGCGCACAACGCGAATGTCCGGTCCGGGTCGGCGAAGTCGGCCAGCCCGGTGACCCTGCCGGGATTGTCAGCCGGCACGGCGATCTCGAGGCGACTGCGGGCGAACACCTGCGGCGACGTCGCCTCGCCCGCGTCCGTCACCGTCGTCATCGTGGCCGGGCTCGCGGCCGCGAACACGTCGGCAGGCGCGCCGGAGACGATCTGCTGGGCGAGCGCCGAGCTGGCCCCGACGTTGAGGGTCACCCTCAGTCCGGGGTTGGCCCGCTCCACCCCGTCGGCGATCTGGCGGAAGGCGTCGGTGAGCGAGGCGGCGGCAAAGACGGTCACCGTGCTGGGCCCGGAGTCGGTGGA